>CAYLVY010000230.1:0-3432 GCA_964387205.1 uncultured Draconibacterium sp. | reverse complement strand
GTAGACACAGACCTTCCAGGTTTTGAAAACCTGGAAGGTCTCTTCTTTCCCCGGGCAAACCCCGATCCCGGAGGCACCGCAGGCCCTTTGAATGAGATTGCCATTTGACCATTGGTGTTGCGCATGACCAGAAAAATTTTGAGGGTGTCCCATAAGGTTGCCCTCTTTGATCCTACCACCAACCTGATCATTTGCATAACCGATCCTCATACCAATGTTCAGGGTTTGTTTCGATGTAATTACAAATAGCCTGGTAACTTTTACAATCCCGGATAATATGATCGTGATACCGGGTTTGCCATTCGAAATCCGGGTTGATCTGCCTTGCATGTTTTGAAACCCCTGATTTGAATAATCGGATGGCCGTGGCGACGCTGCCCTTTTTCGGGGCAATGACCGACATGAATAACGGGGAACATGGCTGTAGAGACGTTGCATGCAACGTCTCTACCGATTGTTTCCAATCCTCAAAAAGGAGATCCGGCTCTTCGTTGATCCGGATCTCCATCCACCCTGGCTCATCGGTAACGACAAACCCTTTGGCAACCGATATATCCTGAATGGAACCTAATTGCGATTTTGGAAAACCTAATGAAACCACCTCGGCGCCCAGTTTCTTAACAAACTTCTTAACAGGTTTATAAGACTTTACCGCGTGAGCAAAGCGCCATGCGCTTTGCTCATAAACCGTGCAAAACAACGCCTCTTTCACGATGAAAATGGTAAATGGATATGATGTTTTTAAAATGGCTTCGTCTATTCTCACAGTTGACCCCACCCCGGATCCCCCCTTGCTAATCCATAACACCACCCCGGCATTCTCCTTGCCTTATTTATGACCCCTCCCCGGCCCTCCCCTTCAAGGGGAGGGAGTAGATTTGTCGAGGATTTAAAGGTAATTTTATGGCTTAAAGATATAATATTTATGTTCTGGCAACCCCTTCTCCCTCCCCTTCAAGGGGAGGGCCGGGGTGGGGTCATCGATATGCAACACTGGGCCGGGGTGGGGTCATTTGCTTTTTCCCAAAACTTTTCGCCCGATTCGCGGGCCTTTCCTCCCTCCCCGCAACGCCGCAAATTGTCAAATAATCAAATAAATCAATTGTCTCTCAGGCAACGCGCACTAAAGCCGTATGCCTTGTAGCCGCCGTTGTACATGCTGCTGCCGCCACTGCCGAAGTTCAGGCCCCACCCGTAAACCGTGCTGTTCTGTGTACTGCTCCAGTAGTTGCCGTTCGAACCCCGGGTGCCCAGCGCACCATTGCTGTAGTCGAGGCACCCGGCGGCATGGAGCTTCAGCCCCGAACCCCAGGGGCCGCTCCAGTTGGTCCAGCCGCCGGTGTTGTCCACGTTGTACCATTCGGTATAGGTGGGTAAACGCCATGCGGCTCCAAGTTCCAGGTTGCAGGGGTCGTTGGTTGTGAGCCAGTCGGAACTTTCGGTGATGCTGGTAATTGTCCATGCAGGGGTTAATGTTGAACCATCATGTTTGTATCCTTTTTTACGGTTAAACTGCCAGTACCAGCCGGCGGAGGCTTCGGTGGCATCGCTCACAGAAGTTGCTTGCTGAGTGGAGCCGAGATTGCTGGTGATCCAACATTTGGCCGTTTCGCCGGGGATGTTGGTCACCGTGCCATAGGTCGTGGTTTTGTTTACCGGCGCAACCCCGCCGGTGGTTACATGGTTGATGGTCAAAACGGTCCCGCACACAAACGGGCAGGCTAGGGTGCTTTGGCTCATCGTCAACGGCGTAGAATGGCCACAACCATTGTAGGCCCAAACATACCGGGTATAAGCCGTACCACAATTCAGGGTGGGCTCTGTTTTCGTGGTCATGGTGCCCATGTCGGTAGCCGTTGCATAATCGCTGGTGGTGTTCCACTTGTAGCCTGTGGCATTGGAAACCGTATTCCAGTTCCATGTAATTTCGGTCAGGGAAGCCACATGGGTGCCCGCCAGGGGGGCATCAGGCACTGAATTGACCGTCATGGTCACCATGTTCGACCAGGCCGGGTTGTTTTGCGCACAGGTGGCGCCGGAAGTCATCCTGCAACGCACGGAGTCGCCGTTGGCAGGGGCATAAGTGTAGGTTGAACTGGTGGCGCCCGCAACATTCGTTCCGTTTACCCGCCATTGGTACAAGGGTACCGTACCACCGTTGACCGGCGTGGCAGTAAAGGTAACCGAAGTACCGCTGCATACAGGGTTGGCTGAAGCCCCGATGGATACCGAAGCAACCGGGCCATTGGAGGTGGAAGCTGTCAGCAGAACTGGCGCTGACGCCCCGCAGCTATTATAGGCCCACACATACCTGTCGTATGGGGTATTGCAGGTCAACCCCGTCTCCAACTTCTGGGTAAGGTCTCCCATGTCGGTCGCGTTCGCGTAATTATCCACGGTATTCCATTTATAACCGGTGGCATTGGAAACCGAATTCCATTTCCAGGTAATATCCGTCAGGGAAACAACATGGGTGCCTTCTGCCGGCGAACCGGGGATGGAACTGAATACCGTCATCGTTATATTATTGGAATAAACATTGGGAACGGCCACGCAGGTGGCATTGGAAACCATGCGGCAGGAGATTTTGTCATTATGTTCCGGTATATAACTATACGTGGAACCGGTAGCGCCCGGGATGTCGATGTTGTTCTTTTTCCATTGGAACTGCGGCACGCTGCCTCCATTGACCGCGGTGGTCGTAAACTCCACCAAAGTGCCCTGACAAACCGTGGTCGAGACAGTTGATATCGACACACTGGCTATCACCGAAGCTGAGACGATAACGCTGACGCAGGCGGGCAAACTGTTGTAACAGGCGTTATTGGCCGTTACGCATATGGAGCCCCCGGAAACGCTGTAGTTCACGATGATCGACTGGGTCCCTTGCCCGGATACGATGGTAGCGCCGGCGGGAACGCTCCACGTGTAGCTTGTCGCGTCCTGGACCGGTTCGCAGGAATACAATACTCCCGCAGCCTGCGCGCAAAGGTTGGTACTGCCGTTTATCGCCCCGGGCGAAGCAATTTGTCCGCTGCCGCTGAGGGTTTTCCAACCAATAGATTTATAGTACTGAAATTCATCACAATCGGTATTGAAGATGATCAGTCCGGGTTGTGGCGTGCCGATCAGGTCGCGCTGCGCCGTGGTCATCCGGGGCGGCAGAAACCCCTTGTCAGAAGATTTCACATCGAGCATGGCCGACGGGTCCGGTGCGCTGTTGTCGTTGTTAATGCCCACCTGGGCAAAGCATGAAACCGCCAATAGGAAGATGGCGATTACCAATACGTAATACTTTTTCATGGGAATGAGAATTTGATCATCAAATATAACATAATTTCATGAAAATGCAATACTTTAAAAAACGGTTTATCCGTTAACGACGGACCATCCCTAACAATACTAAAAGCTAGTTATGTCCATAACCGTGAA
>CAYLVY010000229.1:3037-3438 GCA_964387205.1 uncultured Draconibacterium sp. | reverse complement strand
CAAACGGCGGATCGACATGGAGTAACCTGTCCAACAACAGCACCTATTCCAGTGTAACGGGTCCCACACTCTTCATTAGTAATGTTACGCTACCCATGAACGGGTATAAGTATAAGTGCAGGGTAACCGGTACCTGTTCGCCGGAAGTGTGGTCCGATGTTGTTACGCTTACTGTGGTCAATCCAATTACCACAATCCTTCCCGCCAACAGCTTCTGCCCGGGAAATATCACCGTACCCGTCACAGTGACCAATTTTACTTCCGTTGCTGCTTTCTCCATGGTCTTTTCCTACAATCCCGGTGTATTGACATACACGGGTTACCAGTCGGTAAACGGCGCACTTTCCCCTGGGATAATGGCGGTAAATGCAGCCGGCGGGCAGGTGTACATCACCTGGTCG
>CAYLVY010000229.1:0-3027 GCA_964387205.1 uncultured Draconibacterium sp. | reverse complement strand
TGACCATCGGCACCGGTACCATCATCGAAATCCTTTTCAGCGCTGCATCAGGGACTTCACCCCTGACCTGGAACATCTTTGATGAAGGTTTTTGTGAATATGTCGGGCTCAACGGATCTTCCATTACCTCCGTTTGGACCAACGGGAATGAGACGATTCATTTCCTGCCGGCAGTCACATCACATCCGGTCAACAAAACCATCGCCAAGACCCAGTCAACCACCTTCAGCATCAGCGCCACCGGAACAGGACTCTCCTACCTCTGGCAGGTAAGTGTGAACGGGGGTAGTACCTACACTAACCTTTCGGATGGAGGGAATTACTCCGGAACCACGACTTCCACCCTGAATATCTCCAACGCACAACTGGCGATGTCGGGGTATTACTACCGTTGTCGGGTGACCGGCACCTGTACACCGGTGGTCTTTTCCAATCCCGCGATCCTTACCGTGTTACCCAATATTTTCACTACCTGCGGAAGTGGTACCGCCTGCCCGGGGCAACTGGTCATACCTGTAACCGTGAATGATTTCATCAACGTGGGTTCTTTTTCACTGACACTGGCTTTCAATCCTGCCGTCCTGACCTTTACCGGGCATCAGAACCTTCACCCGAACCTGGCGCCGGGTAGTTTTGTTTCCAACGCCTCCGGCGGAAAGGTATATCTTACCTGGTATCATTCTGCCGGAGTTACCGTGCCCAACGCCGATACCCTGGTGAGGGTCATCTTCAACGGAGTTCCCGGTTCATCTACACTTACCTGGGATATCCAGACTGCCGGAGGATGTGAATATGTCGACCCGTCCGGTCAGGTGATCTTTTCCACCTGGACGAACGGGAATGCCACCATCCTCTCGCCCCCGTCCATTTCCGGGCATCCTGAAAATAAAACAATATATGCAGGTGGCAGTACCACCTTTTCGGTAACAGCATCGGGAAGCGGTCTGCTCTATCAGTGGCAGGTGAGTACCAACGGGGGAGTCAGCTACTCCAACCTGAATAATTCTTCACCCTATTCAGGAGTTTATGCAGCTACGTTGACTATCAATCCCGCTGCTACAGGACTGAGCGGGAATTACTACCGTTGTATCGTATCGGGAACCTGCACCCCCTCTTTAACTTCCACCGGGGATCAGTTGACCGTAACCCAGACCGCCATCACAGTCACAGCAGGAGCAGTTACCAACTCATGTACCGGGAATATCACCATACCGGTCAGTGTGACCAACTGCACCAATGTGGGTGGATTTTCACTTACCCTGACCTTTGATACCACCAAATTTACCTACGAAGGATACCAGGGGCTGAATGGCGCACTTGCTTCAGGGATGATGGTGGTAAACCGGTCTGCCAATAAAGTGTATTTCATCTGGGCCGCGACTTCAACGCTGAATTTGGGATCAGGAACATTGATCCAGTATCGTTTCAAGGCGAATCCGGGGGTCTCTTCCACCATGAGCTGGGATACCCAGACAACCGGGGCCTGTGAATTCAGCGATCCCGCCGGAACGGTGATCACCTCTTTTTATGTGAATGCAACCGTTTCGATACAATCCAATCCACTGGTGGTCGATGCCGGACCCGATATAAATTCTGTTGGCGGACCGGTCCAGCTGAACGGTTCAGCTACCGGAAGTACCACCCCGTACCTCTATGCATGGGCCCCTGCCGCTACCCTGAGCAATCCGAATATTCCCAACCCGGTGGCCACTCCCACGGTCAGTACAACATATACATTGACGGTTACCTCGGCCGCAGGATGCACCGGATACGATGCCATGGAGGTGATTGTCAACGCTGTACCGGTAAACCTGAATATTCAAAACGTGACCATACCGGATGGGGACGACCCATGCTATAACGCCACCAACACCATCACGGTAGCCGGTGGGGGAACCACCTTCCTGGTTCAGGAAGGCGGGAGCGCACTGCTGATCGCCGGGCAGAAGATCCGCTTTCTGCCGGGAACAAAGGTAGAACACGGAGGGTATCTGCATGGCTATATTACCACCAACGGGCAATATTGCAGCGCCGTACAGCCACCACCTGTGGTGGCATCCTCCGGAGAACCCGAAACAGCCACGGAAAACTCCGGGGCTCTGTGCAGGGTGTATCCCAATCCTACATCCGGAACATTTTTCCTGGAATGGATTGACCAAACTCCGCAATCCGGTCAGATTATCTGTCATGATATGCTGGGACGTGTAGTGTTTTCAATCCCTGCAAATGCAGAAAGTTCATGCCGACTGTCATTGGAAGGACAACCTTCCGGCATCTATCTTATACGTGCAATGCGCAACCACCAAAGTGAAATACACAAAGTGATCCGCCGGTAAAGGGATATATAGCTGTAATTTCCGGTATTGAATAGGACGGAACTATGATTCATGGTTCCGTCTTTTTTATTTAAATATTATTGATTTTGGCGTAAAATATTATTACATTTACATGATCCTGTTCAACAGAAATACCGGTTACATCAATTCTCTGATTACCTGTCCTTTAAAACCCAATTCAAATGAAAAAAGTACTACTCCTCATCCTCTTTTCGGGTTTGGTATTGAACCTATGGTCGCAGGTAGGCATTGGCACCCTGACACCTGAATCTTCAGCCATTCTGGAACTTTCCAGCGACACCTCAGGGTTCCTACCTCCGCGGCTCACCGACAGCCAGATGCAGATCATCACCTGGAAAGCGGTGGCCGGTTTGTTGGTGTACAACACCACTTTCAACGGATATTACTATTTCAACGGAAGTGCATGGACCCCGGTTGCCGGGAGCAGTGCGGGGTGGCTGCTCAGCGGAAACAACATGCTTGACCCCGGGAGCCAGTTCCTTGGAACAACAGACACCTCTTCACTCCGGATCAGGGTCAACGACGAAAAGGCCGGGATCATTGACTACTCCCTGCGCTCCACAGGATTCGGATTGCGGTCGCTGTTGAACAATAACGCATTTGACAATACCGCCTTCGGCGAGTCGGCGCTCCTTTCCAATGTGACGGGCAGCCAGAATGTGGCCATTGG
>CAYLVY010000228.1:2876-3438 GCA_964387205.1 uncultured Draconibacterium sp. | reverse complement strand
TATATCCGCATTCGTTGCCTGTAATGCGGAAGTCGAGGGTAGATTCATCTGAAAAAGAGGCATAACCGCTCAGGTTCCAGGTCTTGCACAGGGGGTTGTCTGGGTTATTGTTAACCACCTTGAAATACAGTGTACCCCCCTGAAACTGAAATTGTTTAAATGCCCTTATCTCTTTCAGATAAATGATCCCGCTCAAAGTGGATCCTCCCTCTTCCGGGTATATCATAACAATCCCTCTCTCTTTGGATAAAACATTGTCTTTGAAGGTTGTCAGTTCTCCGGTCCATGTTCCCAAAAAATCAGGCGCCGATTTGGCTGAAGGATCAAATTCCTTTTTCTTACAGCCCTGCATGAGGGCAAGAATGGTGATGACCACCAGAACGAAAGGGATGGGTTTCATAAAAGGATAACGCTGCTTCATTCAAAATAAGTATAATCGTATGTGAGAATATAATGACGGCTGATGGTTTTTCCCTGACCGTTCATGAAAACCTCGACCCTTGATGGCTTTCCGTCTTCCTGATATTCCCGCTGCACCGACATGATCACCTCGCCGTTGATG
>CAYLVY010000228.1:0-2866 GCA_964387205.1 uncultured Draconibacterium sp. | reverse complement strand
TCGAATTCCTCTTCCAGGACCACCTGCCCTGCATCATTACGGGTGACCCGGGAGTGGCTCGAAAGGGTTTCATCCTGAAATGGAATGGACATCAGGTTACCGTCTCCGTCGAAAGATTCCACCTTGACCAGCGTGCCCTCATCGTATGTGTACATTTCGGTCTGTTCGATCTCCTGTTCATCATTCCGGTATATTTTCCGGCAGAGACGGCCCTGCCCGTCATATTCAAAACCGATGGTATCGACCGAACCATCTGCATATTTCTTTTCAGCGCTGACTGCTTTTCCGTCATCGTTATAACAATACTCCACCACTTCACTGATTTCATCTTCTGAAAGGAAGTATCGTTCGCATTTAACCCTGTTCTGATCATCGAAATCATATTCGATCATCTCCTCAAAACTGCCGTCCCTCATATACCGGCACTCGCGTACAACCCGGCCTTGCGGGTCGAATTCGGTATAACTATTTGGATGACTGTGTATTTCGGTATCGTCATCGGTTATTTTTTTCAGGATGAAATCGTGCTGGGTAATCGTGATGGTTTTGGTAATTTTGCTCATAAATAGCGGGAGAATATCGGATTCATCATTTAAAGCCATAAATTTACACGAAAATTTTTCACCCATTGCAAAGTACTGCTGAAATTTCTAAAATCACAGGTTATGAACATTTTTCGACTTTTCATCCTGTTCATGTTGATCATGGCCATGGATGCCTGTAGAACAGGACACGAATTGGAGTACCCCGTTGCCCTCAGGGTGGATACGGTGGATAACTATTTCGGAACCAGCGTACCGGACCCTTACCGATGGCTGGAGAACGATACCAGTGCCGAAACAGGCGCCTGGGTTGCTGCACAGCAGCAACTCACCGAGTCTTATCTTTCCGGCATCCCTTTTCGTAATACTCTCCGCGAGAGGTTGACCAAAATCTGGAACTATCCCCGCTACGGTGTCCCTTTCAGGGAAGGGCCGTATCTGTTTTTCTTCAAGAATGACGGTCTGCAAAATCAGGCTGTTTTGTACGTGCAGGAGGGGCCCGGGGGCACTCCGCGGGTATTGCTGGATCCCAATACCCTCTCGGCAGATGGCACACTGTCGCTCAACGACCTATCGGTATCCCATGACGGAAAATATATGGCTTACACCCTCTCCCAAAGTGGTTCCGACTGGAATACCATCCATGTGATGGAAATTGCAGGCGGGAAAACCCTGGGCGATACACTGAAATGGGTGAAATTCTCCCAGATGGCCTGGCACGGACATGGCTTTTACTATAGTTGTTATGATGCCCCGAAGCCCGGGATGGAGCTATCTTCCAAAAATGAACATCAGAAGGTCTGGTACCATAAATTAGGAGATCCACAATCATCCGACCGGCTTATCTACTCCAATCCTGCTTTTCCCCAGCGTACCTATGGAGTTCAGACCACTGAAGATGAACGGTTTCTGATATTATATGAATCTGAGTCGACCAGCGGAAACGCTTTGTGGTACCGTGACCTCTCCCGGCCGGAAGTCCCGTTCCGTCAACTGACCAAAGGATTTGACCATGAGTATGGCGTGCTTGATCATCTTGACGGGAAATTGCTGATTATCACCAATCATGATGCACCAAGAAAGAAAATGGTGCTGATGGACCCTCTTTCGCCTGACCCTGCCAAATGGAATACCATCATCCCCGAGAAGGAGGAGGTGCTGGAAACGGCCAGCATGGCCGGCAACGGGTTGGTGGCAGTTTATATGCACCATGCCTCTTCGCAGGCTTTCCTGTACGATCTGACCGGTAAGCAACTGGCGGAGATGAACCTGCCCGGTATCGGGACACTGGCCGGTTTCAACGGTAAAAAAGGCGATAACACTGCTTATTACGGGTTTACCTCTTTTACCTTTCCCACTACGATTTTCCGGTTCGATGTAGCGAAGAATCAATCGGAGGTCTATTATCGCCCGGAAATTGATTTCGATCCCGACCAGTATGAAGTAAAACAGGTATTCTTCAGCAGCAAGGATGGCACTCAGATCCCGATGTTCATCGTGATGAAGAAAGGAGTCGGGCTCAACGGGAACAATCCTTTGCTGTTATACGGTTACGGTGGGTTCAACGTCAGCCTGACACCGGGTTTCAGCATCAGCCGGCTGGTTTTCCTTGAAAACGGCGGTATCTATGTCATGGTGAATCTTCGCGGAGGTGGTGAATACGGGGAGGAATGGCACAAGGCAGGTACGAAAGAAAAGAAACAGAACGTATTTGATGATTTTATCGGAGCGGCTGAATACCTCATCAGGGAAAAATATACCTCACCGGATAAACTGGCCATTATGGGAGGCTCAAACGGCGGATTGCTGGTAGGAGCCTGTATGACGCAGCGGCCGGAACTTTTCAGGGTTGCGATCCCACAGGTTGGAGTACTGGATATGCTGCGTTATCATAAGTTCACGATTGGCTGGGCATGGGCGAGCGACTACGGGACCAGTGAAACCAAAGAAGGATTTGATTACCTGATCAAATATTCACCCCTGCATAACATCAGGGAAGGGGTGAACTATCCGGCTACCCTCGCTTTCACTGCCGACCACGATGACAGGGTTGTTCCTGCCCATACCTTTAAATTCATGGCCGAACTTCAGGCCCGACATACCGGTTCCCACCCGGTTCTGGTGAGGATTGAATCCAAGGCAGGACATGGGGCGGGGAAACCAACCTCCAAAATAATCGAGGAGGCTGCCGATCTATGGACTTTCGTTTTTTATCACCTTGGAATCAAGCCCTGATTGTTAATAACTTCTTTCATATTTTAAGTATGTAAGTAACAACGATATGTGATACTGTTGTTTTTTTTTCCGGCACTTTAAAAGGTGAA
>CAYLVY010000227.1:0-3443 GCA_964387205.1 uncultured Draconibacterium sp. | reverse complement strand
GTGCATCCAACGCCTGATCGGATCAATGTCGGGAACTTCAGGCTCCCAGTCAACCTCATCCGGCGGAGTACCAGGTTGGTATATCGGAATACCGGTCGCTTGTAACACGGAGAACCGGGAATCTTCCCGGTTTCCGAAAAATACAACCGGTATTCCCATAGCGATGCATGGAAGGGCACAGTGCAGTCTGGTTGTAATGACCAGTCGTGCCTGCTCTCTGTATAGCCTGAGAAGAATACCGGCCATATCTCGTTTTATGGTTTCCGGGAAATCCGGCGATGAAAGTCGATGGGATGCGCGGAGAGCATTCCTGGTCAGATTCTCCGGGATGTTGATCCCTTCTGTGTCGGTCAGGATCACCTTTCTCGCTTTGGGAACTTTGTTCCGGGTTGGAAATGTAAGGGTCAGGCAGTGACTTTGAAATGCGCTGATACCTTTTTCGATGAGCAGTTGCATGGTTTTCTGGTCCCGGCACCCGATGGGCTCATGTTTTTTAAGGTATTCCACAGATGCCTCTCCTAGAAAGTGCTTATACCCTTCATTGAATGGAGAGATATGAAATCCGATGAAAATGGGCTCAATATGATTTGGGGGAGGAAAGGATAATTTCGGGGTCATTGAAAACCAGCCCTGCATGATCAAGCGGTGCGGCTTATCCGGTTTTTCAAGAGCCAGCCTATCACGGTTGACCCAGCGGTTGATACCGGGAAGTAAATGGGTTACGGCCAGACTCTGAATCTGGTCCCCAAGGTTAAAGTTCCCTTTATATTCCAGGCAGGCGAATTTCAACTTTACTTCTGTATTGAATAAATCATCCTCATCATCTTACTGGAAAAATTGCCGGACCAACCCCTCACAACGATGCAGGATCTTTGCATCAAGATAACCGGATTCCAGCTGCTCGAGCACCGACCAATGATTTACTGCAATGTTCAGGTGAGCATGTTTCACATTATCCGTCAGTGCCGGATTATTGACAAACGAGGCAATTTTCGTCAGCGATTCGGGAAGTTGGTCAGTCCTTATGATGAGCAACCGCCCCGCGGGGACTTTGTTGATGACAGTTATATTGTGTTCATTCCAGTAATGAAGATATCCATCAAGGGTGAATAAACCGAGTTGCCTGAGGATATCCTCTTCCGGAGGATGCTCATTATAAACGGAACGAAACCTGTATTCCCTAAGCCACTCCCATTCCGGGTTACAACGTCTGGAAAGCTGGTGGTTGATCATGGAGTTGAGCCATGCATAGGGTTCACGGATGGTGAGTATGAACTTCGCATCAGGATATAGGCTCAGCAGTTCGTTCAGTATGAAGTAGTTCAGTTGGGAGGCATGGATTTGCAGGTTTGTCCGCTCAATATGTGCTGAGACTTGACGTCGGATTTCATCCTGCGACATTGAATTCATGCATTTATCCCTGATCAGGGTTATCATCCGGTTGGGTTCCGGTTCATGGCCTGTCCTGACCTCCGGACCCCAGATGTTGGCCATGGAAAGGGTGCCGGTTTTGGCCATGCCGATGCAGAAAATATCGGGGTGTTTATCACTCATTGATTAACCACCTGTTTGTTTAACAGATTATTATGTGTTCTTCATTAAAACTGGAAATAGATAAAGGTGTGTTCCTCTGCGGTAAGTAAAATGGTGGCAAGAATGATCATATAATAAAAGGACCATCTGAAAAACGTGTACCACCGGATTCCTACCGTAGCCAGTGGATGCTCTGTTTTACGTCCGGCCCATTCGATGAGGAAAAACACCGGAACAGAAATAGCCAGCGGCCATCCGTTACTGACCATTGTAAACGGAATCGGGCCGAAGAAGTTTCCCTGGAAAACAGAGGCAAAGTAATGGATCGCCGTTTCCAGACTGGCCGACCGGAAAAAGATAAAAGCTGCAATTACCCCGGTCATGGTTACAAGATATTCGGTCAGGATTACCACAGGATTTTTCCCCAGTTGGAACCTCTTATACAGTTTTTTACGTGGCTTGGTCAGCATATGGAACACGAGCAGTAAACCGCCATGAATGGATCCCCAGATGATAAAGGTGTAATTTGCACCGTGCCAGAGCCCGGTCAGGCTCCATGTCACCGCAATACCTGCCGAGTAGATGATCAGGTCTGTCGGGATACTGGCAACCTTGTCTTTCTTTATTTTTCGGGATATGGCATAAGCTATGGGCAGGAATATATAATCCCGGAACCAGGTGGTGAGCGAAATGTTCCATCTTTTCCAGAATTCCCGGATATCGCGGGCGAAATAGGGATAGGCAAAATTTTGCATGATGTTGAATCCCAGTAGTTTGGCAATACCAATGGCAAGATGGCTATACCCACCGAAATCGGCATAGATCTGGATTGTGAACAGTACTGCGCCCAAAATGAGGGTAACCCCGTTGTACTGCCCGGCATTATTGAATATTTTATCAACAAAAATCGCACATTGATCGGCAATGGCCATTTTCATGAAGAGCCCCCAGATAATCTGTTTGATACCATCGGTGGCCATCGCGTCGGAGAAGACCCTTTTTTGCCGGATTTGAGGAATCAGCATCATGGGCCGGTGGATCGGGCCGGCCAGGAGGATCGGGAAAAAACTCAGGGAGAGCAGCAGTTCAACAGGATTCCGGACAGCCGGCATCCTCTTCAGGTAAACATCCGATACATAACTGATCGCCAGAAAGATATAGAAACTGATCCCAATCGGCAGAATCAGGTTTACCGTGATATGGCCGGGGTTGAATCCAAAAGTTGACAGCAAGGCCGTAAATCCTTCCTGAAAGAAATTGAAGTATTTAAATAAGGATAATATTAAAACATTGAAAATCAGTATTGATATAAATATCATTTTCCGAGAATGACCCGATTGCATGGTACGATCCATGGCCAGGCCTGCCAGGTAATTGATGACAGAAACTCCGATGAGCAACAACAGAAACCTCCAATCGGCATAGCCATAAAACAGATAGCTGGATAAAAGCAGAAACCCATTCCGGATATTTACTTTACCAGGGATAATTAACCAGTATCCGATGAAAACTGCAATAAAAAAGAATAGAAAAGGAAGGGAATTAAAGAGCATGTTTCAGGAAATTCTTATTGAACAAGAAGTTTTCTCTTATCAGTGACCGAATAGTAACCCGTTCCATTATGGTTGATAATGATCAATCGGAGGGGATGAACCCCTTCACCAACCATTTCAGACGGTATTTCTAATTTCCAGCCGCTCCGGGAGTACGATGGCATGTTGTGAAAACCGGCTACATCAGGTCTGGCGATGCCAACCTCTGCCAAAAAAAGGTTATCACCGATCATCAGGTACACGCGACTGGCAGCTTTCTGCGACAACTGGTCGACCGCCCAGCCCGTCATTATGATCCTGTTTGTTTTGATCCTGATGGTATTCCCAGTCTGCTATACATTCGGCTTGAGTTTTACT
>CAYLVY010000226.1:0-3468 GCA_964387205.1 uncultured Draconibacterium sp. | reverse complement strand
GAATATTTATGAATTCCGGAAAAATGAAATAATTCATGGTATTGAGCGAAGATCAGTTTAAAATTATTGAGGCTATGGCGCCGGTCTTTTCGATCGGCCAGATTGCTATGGCCATGAATATCGACAGGGAAGAATTTATTGCCTGGTGTGATATTTCAGAGGATGATCCGGAATATAAACCGGGTCATCCACGTTACCATTATGATAAAGGCCGGCTTCAGGCCGATTGGGACATCGCCAAGGGAACCCTTAAGCGCGCCAAGGATGGTAACCAGACATCCATCCAGCAGTTTACCCGCTATCAACAGCAAAAGGAACTTGAGAAAGTCAAACAGACCGTGCTTAGCCGGTCCAGGCGAAAGACGCTGGTAACGGCTGAAAGCCTGGCCCTCGATCCCGGTAATGCACTCTCTTTGATCAAGGCCGATGTTCAGCAGGTTGAGTTCATCCGGGAACTATTCGCCAGTTACAATTCCAAAAACCAGATCATCTCGAGGATCCGTAAGCGCTGGAATAAAATGGGTGAGTTAGAGGCTGAACGACTTTTTAATGAAGTCCTGAATTTTTATTACCTGACCAACGATGAAGTTAAACTTGACGCGTGGCGCAATATCCTGGCAGAACGCATGGATGACCTGTTTCATATTTGCGTGAAAACAAATGATTTTGAAACGGCCCGTCGATGCCTGGCGGACCTGGCGGAGATAAAGGGTGTGAACAAAGATAAGCCCCAGCAGGTTCCACCTGAAATTCTCGACCGTCGTCCGATCATTTATTCGCTGAGAATTTCAGATTTCGGGATGCTTCCGGCCAATCGCAATGAACTTGCGTCAATGATCGACGGGCTCGACATTTCTGAAAAAGACAAGACCAGGCTGCGCCGGGAAGCAATGATTGAAGATGTTCCATTTGAACTTTCGGAAGATGAGGAGAATTAATGTTTCAACCGAGGAAGCCGACCTGAGATATTCAAACTGGATATCGACTCTGATTGATATCTTAAAACCTGCCAATCTGTATCTGATCGGTGGCCGTGGTACTGCAAAGAGTACCGATATTCTTGCTAAACGTACCATTGATGTGATCTACGATATGCCCCGGGCAAGCTTTGCGTTTGTCTCCGACACCTACGTGAACCTGATGACAAACATCATCCCGGCCATCATCCTGGGATGGGAGAGCAGGCATAACTTCTATGAGAATTACCATTTCGTGGTCGACAAGGAACCTCCCGAGTACTGGCCGCGGCCGCTGATAAAGACCTTTTCATTCAAACATACCTTATCTACATTCAATGGTTGTAAATTCTTTCTCACCTCCCTTGACCGGCCATCAGCCAATGCCGGTATCTCGGTCGTTCATCAGTTCGGTGATGAATCAAAATACCTGATTGAGGAAAAGCTCAACAAATTGTTTCCTACACTGCGTGGTGATTACAACCTATACGGAAACAGCCATTACTTCATGGGGCAAACATTTTGCTCAGACATGCCCGATCCTTCGGTGGGCGAAAGCGACTGGATGCTGCGCATGGAAAAAAAGATGGACCGCGACCAGATTCGCATGATCCTGCAGGCCGCGTTCGTACTCAATGAGATCAACATCGAAATGCTTTATTGCCTGAAAAAGGGCGATGACCCAAAGAAGATCAAGGCCCTGAAAGACAAACAACAGCGATGGCTCGACCGGTTGGCGAAGATACGCATGGGCAGCACCTTCTTTTATATCGTGTCCTCGTTTGCCAATGCTGATATTCTTACCCTGAAATATTTTTATAATCTGATCGAAACCCTCGAATTCGAGGAATTCAAAACCGCTGTGCTTTCCATCCGTAAAAGTCTTGAGAAGGGCGCCAGGTTCTACGGCGCCCTGGGAGAGAAACATTTCTACAGCGACGGATACAACTACGACTATTATGATCAGTTCGGTATCCGCGGAAATGTATCGCAATCCTCTGCAGGCCTGCGGCACATTCAACCGGATAAGCTTCTTGAAGGCGGATTCGACGCCGGCAACATGATGAGCCTGGTGGTAGGGCAGGAGCAGGGAAACACCTACCGGATTCTTAAGGGAATGTACACCATCACCCCCCAATGGATTCGAGAGCTTGGAGATAATTTCATCCAGTTCTTCGAACCACACAAGAAGAAGATTCTGCATTTATATCACGACCGCAGTACCAACCAGTATCGCAAAAGCGGACGAGACTTTGCCACCCAACTCAAACATGATATCGAGTTCAACCGGCAGGGATCCCGCACCGGCTGGCTGGTACAACTGATGTCGGTAGGCCAGGGTAACATCACCCACGCCGATGAGTTCAATCTGATGAACATCATGATGGGAGAGAAGGACAAACGCCTTCCATCACTGCTGATCGACAAGTTTGAATGCCGTGAACTCAAGAGCCAGCTTGAGATCACCCCGGTAACCAAGAACAGCAAAGGTGAAATTCAGAAGGTCAAGAAAGGGGACAAGCTTCCATCGGCCCGCCTTCCAATGGAATCCACCAACTTCTGCGATGCTTTTAAATATCTGATTTGCCGGCCGAAGTGGATTGCTATTGCAAAACAAAAACGTGCAATGAGTCTGGGATCCATCAATACTATTTCCTGATCATTTTCCCAAAACAATTTGATTGGTGGGATTTTTAGTTTCCAAAAATCCCGGCATATGGTGTGAATTTTGCCCTCCCGGGGTACTGTGAAACTCCACAGAGCAGGATACCACGCTCCATATAGGATTACATGGCGTTTGCTCATATATCCGCTTTTTAAAAGACAGCGAACGTGCAGCCTGCCATCGGGGCGGGTCGTCTATTGTTGTTTGATTACCTTTTTGAAAAGGTAACGAAAACAGGTTTTTAAACAGGTTGATAAATCTTTAATCTTTAACTTCCACTATTTATTTATGGAATGTTGGCATATTTTAATGTAAAGTAGCCACGGCGACTTCCTTTTTCTTTGTCTGTCAACGGCAAATCAAAAGGAAGCGAAAAAGAAACCGCTTTGGCCAGCCCACACCTTAATACTCGAAATTTCAGCAAAGTTACCTGCAATGAAGCGCCCTGAAAATGGGGCTTAACACTGTCAAGGGCGGCCACCTGATGGCATTTCCCGCCTTTCAGGTTTATTCATTCCGCAAATGCAGAAGTGACCCAAACCCTTGACATTAGTTATTCATTCCGGTGATTGCCTAAAGGCAAAAATTTCATTATTAACCGCGGCTTTACGGCTGCATAAAAAATTTGCCTTATGGAAGCTCTTTATGAAATGTTTAAAGGAATGCAGGATGAAATCTATTTCCCTGGCTATGTATCCGAAATGGAAAAATCAAATCCGGCCAAGCTGGAATTCGAATGGAAAGAATTCCTCAAAATGATGAAATAAACATCGGGACCCGGTAAACCGGGCCCCTTTTTTTATGCTCGTAAATGTTTTCTTAGTACATAGGCTTATAACATAGGGT
>CAYLVY010000225.1:0-3496 GCA_964387205.1 uncultured Draconibacterium sp. | reverse complement strand
TTTCCTGAATGACGCATCGGCGGGCGGTGGGCCAGTACCAGCGACATGATCACCGAACCGGCCATCGGGGCGGCCCTCAGGAATCCCAGACCCTGCGGTCCTACT
The DNA here is from genome assembly GCA_964387205.1 of uncultured Draconibacterium sp. GTDB lineage: Bacteria > Bacteroidota > Bacteroidia > Bacteroidales > FEN-979 > CAIVAT01. The sequence goes on along the minus strand of CAYLVY010000225.1, from coordinate 3,391 downwards.
TTCAGGATTTCGGCGGCGAAAACCGGCAGCATGGCTATAGCTCCCCCGAAAAGAACGGCAAACATGTCGAGTGTCATGGCTCCGAAGAGAATCTGGTTCCGGTACACAAACATCAGTCCCGACAAGAGCCGCTGCCATACTTTTTCCCGGAGATCAGCGACGATCACCGGACGGTTGCGGACAAAACTGAATATGATCAGTGCGAGCATTACAAAGAAAGCGACACACAGATAGGCTACCCTTACCCCGAAAAATCCATAGAGCAGGCCTCCCAGGGCGGGACCGGTAATGGCTGCAATGTGCCACATGGTGCTGCTCCATGTGGATGCATTGGCATAGGCGTGACGCGGAATGATCTGTGCCATCATGGCAATAATGGAGGGATAGAGGAAAGCCCTTGCAATACCGCTCATGGCTACCACAGCATAGATGGGAAGCACTCCGAGTGCGGTCAGGATGCCCAGCGAGCGGATGGTAAAGAGAAAGAGGGCCAGGGTTCCTGCCAGGAAAAAAAGGCTGAAGAAGATAATGATCCTTTTGCGGTTATAGCGGTCGGCGGCATGGCCGGCATAAAGGACTACCGAGATATGGGGAAGGGCTTCTGCCAGACCGGTCAGTCCAAGCGCCAGCGGATCCCTGGTCAGTTCATATACCTGCCAGCCCACGATCAGTCCCTGCATCTGTATGGCCAGGGTAGTGAAAAAACGGAAGAAAAGAAAAAGCCGGAACTCCCTGACCCTCAATGATGCATAGGCATCCGGCTTATTGGTGTATCTGGCTGGATCCATCGTAAGGCCCACCCTGGTATTTCCGGTTTACGGAGGATAACTTTCCGGCCGGAAGGTATTTCTATTCTTCGTCTTTCTCCTGCTCTTCGTAGGCCTTCAGCAACTTGTCCTGAATGTCGGCCGGGACCTGAGCATATTCAGCGAACCTCATCCCGTAGGTGGCGCGTCCACTGGTAATCGAACTGAGGGCAGTAGAGTAACGGTTCATTTCGGCCAATGGCACTTTGGCCATGATTTTCTGGTAGTTGCCTTCGCTGTCCATTCCCATGATCACCGCGCGGCGTCCCTGCAGGTCGGTCATGACCTCTCCCATTTTATCTTCGGGTACCATTACCTCCACATCGTAGATCGGTTCCAGGATCTTCGGTCCGGCATTTTTGAAGGCCTCCTTAAAGGCATTACGGCCGGCGAGTTTGAAAGAGATTTCGTTGGAATCGACCGGGTGCATTTTCCCATCATAAACATTGAAGACGATATCGCGGGCATAGGATCCGGTGAGGGGCCCCTCTTCCATTTTCTCCATGACCCCCTTGAGGATGGCTGGCATAAAACGGGCATCGATGGCACCACCCACAATACAGTTGTTCATCTGCAGTTTGCCGCCCCATTCGAGGTCGATCACATCCTTGCCACGGATCGGGAATTCGTTCTGATCGGTCATTCCCTCGCGCCATGGCTGGATCATCATGTGGACCTCACCGAACTGCCCGGAGCCGCCCGACTGTTTCTTGTGACGGTACATGGATTTGGCAGGTTTAGTAATGGTTTCACGATAGGGAATGCGGGGGGCATAAAACTCGATAGGGATCTTCTCAAGGTTCTCCACATGCCATTTGGCCAGGTTGAGGTGAAGTTCACCCTGCCCCTGGAGGATCATTTGTTTCAGTTCGCGGGAATATCCCATCAGCAGTGTGGGATCCATCTTGGCCAGTTCATTGAGGATACTGCTTATCTTTTCATCATCGGCAGCAGCTTTAGCTTTGACTGCAGCGCGGAACTTAGGTTCCGGATAAGTGATCTGGGTGATCACATCATCGGGATTTTTCAGCGAATTGAGGGTATTGTTGGTGTATGAATTCTTCAACTTAATCGTAGCGCCGATATCTCCGGCCACCATCTTCTCGATCTTTTCGCGGTTTTTTCCGTTGGCGACAAAAATCTGGGAAAGCCTCTCCTTCGACTGACGGACGGGGTTGACCATATCCATGGCTTCGGTGATCTCGCCTGCATAGATTTTGAAATAGCTTATTTCACCGATATGCTGTTCAATAGATGTTTTGAAGATGAATGCGGAGGCCGGATCGGATGGGTTGCAGGTCAGCAGTTTGCCTTCGCTGGTTTTAATGCCGGGCATTTCACCGGGTGCCGGGACGCTGCCCGCGATGAATTCAAGCAGACGGTTCACGCCGAGGTTTTGTTTTGCACAGGTCAACATGACCGGAAATATGGTGCGGCTGATCAGGCCTGATTTCAGTGCCTGCTGCATCTGTTCTTCAGTAAGGGTCCCTTTATCGAAGAATATTTCCATGAGTGACTCATCCTTGGAGGCTAATTCTTCCACCAGGGCAGCATACATCTCTTCTGCCTTCCCCTTTTCGGAAGCGGGAATGTCGGTCACTTCAGATTTACCATTGGTAATGAATCTGATCTGCTTCATTTTCAGCAGGTCGATGACGGTATTGAAACCAGGTCCGGCATTGACCGGATACTGCATCAGGGTAACATTTTTACCAAACTGGGCGCGCAATTGACGAAGCGTTTCATCGAAGTTGGCATGTTCCTGGTCGAGGTGGTTGATCACGAAGATCACCGGGGTCTGTGAGCGTGAGGCGTAGCGCCAGGTGATCTCGGTACCCACTTCAACGCCGTTCTGGCCATTGACCAACATTATGGCGGTATCGGCCACATGAAGGGCAGAGATCACCTCTCCGCAGAAATCATCGAAACCCGGAGTATCGATGATGTTGATCTTTTTATTGTCACACAACGTGTAGAGGATCGAAGCTGAAACGGAGTTCTGGCGCTCCAGCTCAATAGGCCGATAATCGGAAACCGTATTTTTATCTTCGACAGATCCCCTTCGGCTGATTACACCCCCTTCAAAGAGCATGGCTTCGGCCAGGGTGGTTTTGCCTGTTTTTGCGCCGCCGATCAGCGCGATGTTGCGGATTTCGTTGGTCTGGAATACCTTCATGACAGCATTTTAAAAATTTTTAATTAACTGAAAACTATCCTTTTCATTTCAGGGCTGCAAAGGTACTGGTTTCTTTGAAATTCACAAAGAAATTAAAGAACCCGGACTTATTGACGCATTTGGAATGTTGTAAAATAACCGTTGACTGACCTTACCTGCGAAGTATCGTGCTATTCGTTGGAATAGTGATGGGTTAAAATTCACCACATTGCTGTCAGTCTGCAAAACCCATTAATATTTTTTTTCTATGATATTGAATCTGTGAAATTTTTTCATATTTTTATAGCAAATCCCTTAACCATGAAAAAGATTACATTTTTTTTACTGATGGTAATGATCCTCAGTGGATCAGGCTTTGCCCAGGTTGGCATCAACACCGACGGGAGTGCGCCGGATAACTCGGCCATGC
>CAYLVY010000224.1:0-3578 GCA_964387205.1 uncultured Draconibacterium sp. | reverse complement strand
AAGACGAGGAAGACCTTGTTTATAAAACCAAACGGGAAAAATACAATGCGGTAATCCAGGAGATAGAAAACCTTTTTAAAGCTGGCCGGCCGGTATTGGTGGGAACCACCTCTGTGGAGATTTCCGAATTGCTGAGCCGCATGCTCAAGATCAAGGGTATTCACCACAATGTACTGAATGCGAAGTTACATGCTCGTGAAGCAGAAATTGTGGCGGAAGCAGGTCGCACTGGAATGGTCACCATTGCCACCAATATGGCGGGACGGGGAACCGACATCAAACTCTCTCCTGAAGTAAAAAAAGCCGGCGGACTTGCGATTTTCGGTACGGAAAGACACGAATCGCGCCGTGTTGACCGGCAGTTGCGGGGTAGGTCGGGACGACAGGGAGATCCGGGATCTTCCCAGTTTTTCGTCTCCCTCGAAGATGACCTGATGCGGCTTTTCGGATCGGACAGGATCGCCGGCATCATGGATAAACTGGGCCTGAAAGAGGGAGAGGTAATCCAGCATTCGATGATCTCCAAGTCCATCGAAAGGGCTCAGAAAAAGGTGGAGGAGAACAATTTCGGCATCCGGAAACGACTTCTGGAATACGACGATGTGATGAATTCCCAGAGGGAAGTGGTGTATAAAAAAAGGCGCCATGCTCTTTACGGAGAACGGATCGAAGTGGATATCCTGAATATGATGTTCGATTCCGTGGAGAATATCGTGCAGGAATACCAGGGAGGGGACGATTTCGAAGATTTCAATATGGAACTCATCCGGCTCTTCTCCATCGAGTCGCCGGTAACAGCTGACGAACTCAAAAGAATCGGAGCAGAAGAACTGACTCAGCGAATTTATGGGGAAGTGATCGATACGTACAACAGAAAAGTCCAGAGTATCTCCAAACAGGCTTATCCTGTGATTAAAGAGGTATTCGAAAAGAAATCACATATCTACCAGAATATCGTAGTTCCGATTACCGATGGCAGAAGGGTGTTCCAGATTATCTGCAACCTTGAAAAAGCGTACCTCAACAAAGGCCGGGAGTTGGTCAGATCATATCAGAAACAGATTATCCTCAATACTTTTGATGAAGCATGGAAGGAGCAGCTTCGCGAAATGGACGACCTGAAGCAGTCGGTGCAAAATGCCTCCTACGAACAGAAAGATCCCTTGCTGATTTATAAGTTTGAATCCTTCAACCTTTTCAAGGTAATGGTAACCAAGGTGAACAAGGATATCATTTCCACGCTGATGAAAGGGCATATCCCGATTCAGAATTCCGACCAGGTCAGGGAAGCTTCTGCCGTCAAAAGGACCGACATGAGCAGATACCGCACCCAGAAAAATGAGCTGACTTCCGCGGGAAATCCCATGGATGGTGCCCAGACCCAAACACAGGAAAAATCACGTCCTGAACCTGTCAGGGTGGAAAAAAGAGTGGGACGCAATGATCCCTGCCCTTGCGGTTCCGGCAAGAAATTTAAACATTGTCATGGACAGTCTCAACCATAAATGAGACAGTGACGCCACAACAAGATATAAATAGCGATTAACCAAATTAAATCGAATGCTTCCTGTAATAAACTTTATCCATTGGAATGCCGACCCTGAGATATTCAGGCTGGCTTTCCTGTCGGTTCGCTGGTACGGGTTACTTTTTGCCACGGGATTTCTGGCAGGTTACTACATCGGGGAAAAAATGCTGAAATCGGAGAATGTCAGCCAGGCATGGATCGACAGTCTCTTTTTTTACATCATCATCGCGACCATCGTTGGCGCCAGACTGGGCCATGTTTTTTTCTACGGATGGGATTATTATTCACAACATCCCGGCGAAATTCTCAAGGTGTGGCACGGCGGCCTTGCCAGTCACGGGGGGGCTATAGGAATACTGCTCGCATTGTGGATTCATTCCCGGCTGGTAACAAAACGGACAATGCTGTGGTCACTCGATAGGATTGTGGTGCCTACCGCACTGGTTGCAGCTTTTATTCGTACGGGAAACCTGATGAATTCAGAAATTTACGGAATTGAAACTTCCATGCCCTGGGGCTTTATTTTTGAGCGAAACGGGCAAACCGTAGCCAAACATCCTACCCAGATTTACGAAGCCCTCTTTTACCTGATTGCTTTTGCCGTACTGATGTTCCTATACAGGAAAACTTCAGCAAAAAACAGACCAGGTGTCCTGTTGGGGGTTTTCTTTGTCCTGATATTTACTCCCCGGTTTTTTATAGAATTTATTAAAGAAGACCAGGAGGCCTTTGAAGCGGGCATGATGCTGAACATGGGCCAATGGCTGAGTATCCCGTTTGTCCTTGTTGGATTATTTTTGATATACCGGGCAATCAGAAAACCAGAAGTGGTCTTCAAAAACTGACAGGTTGCATGATTCTACTGCAATCCGGTTTTTTCAATTGCGTCAATTTTTTTCTGCCGTTTCCGTAAAATTTCCCTGTAAAGCAGCACCATTTTCAATTCGTTTTTGTTTTTATAAACGGAAGCCAGATCATAAGCGCTGTTTATCTGATTGTTTGCTTCTTCCAGATTGTCGTTTATTTCAGCAGCAAGAGCCAGGTTATACCGGGCAGTAATCGCCAGTTTTCCCATATGACCGGGTGTATAACGGCGCCATATTTCAGTGGCTTGATCCCATTTCTGTTCCTGTACATAGTTGGCTGCAATACGGAATTCCTCAAGTGGAGGGACGATCAGCATGCGATCAACCTCGATCCAGTCGGAATGAAACTTGCCGGCATAGTTTTCCCCGAATACTTCTGCAGCCAACCGGATGGCGGGAAGCCTTGGAGGTAAAGGCGATTTACCTGCTGCAATGGTTTCATCCGATTCATTCCAGTAAAGGGTGTCCACCATTTGTCTGGAGTCCACCACTTCGCCTGAGTGACCGTCATATACAGCCCACAGCCCTGCCATAACCACCTGCCGCAATTCACTCTCCCGGCTATTCTCCGGAAACCGGGAATAGAAATAGGACAAAGTCTCCAGTGAAACGAGGTAGTCAGCCCTGGAAGGCAGAATGATTTTCCTGACCAGGGTGGCAGGCAGTACCGGTATTTTTTCTCCTGTAATTCCGGGCATAAAATCAACGGGATAAATCACAGGTACAGCAGTCACTCCATATTCTGCAAATTTCTGTGCCGCACTTTGAAGACAACTGGATACCGCGATGCTGTCGATATTGTGTTCCGGATTTTCTTTGTCCTTTCTCAAATAGCCCCCGTCACGGTAATAATTTTGCAAGGTATCCCCGGGGTATTTGAAATTTCTGTACATCAGCGCAACCTGATTCCCCTCCACCTGCAAGGGGACCTCACGGGTCCGGATGACTTCAATCGGGATGGGTTCATACACTGTGCATGAAAAGAAAGCCGCCATTAAAAGGAAGCTGTATGGAAGGAGAATGTCAGGCCTTTTCATTTTTACCGGAAATTATGGATTTTCTCTTTTTTAGGATATTCAGGTATTCAAAGGTTACCTGACGAAACATGGATTCGTACGAACGAAGTCCCCACCTGAGGGCTTCGTCCAATAATCCCTCCATCTCGTATGAAACAGCAATATTAA
>CAYLVY010000223.1:0-3603 GCA_964387205.1 uncultured Draconibacterium sp. | reverse complement strand
TTGAAAAGATTACCACCTTCGCCGGTCCCGAAATCATACCAAAGGTTCCTGTTCAGATCCACTTTGAAGCTGGGAGTCTTTTCCTGTCTCAACGGGCTTTGATACCATGCACTGCCGAATTTTATTTTAACAGGCTGATGGCCATTTGTCTGGAGGTAGTCCTGAATAGGAAGCTCTTTTATTTCTGCGAATTCCATTTTAATCTTGTTATTTATCTGATAGTTAATGCGGTTTAAAAATGAAAAGAGAATTATTTTCTTCCGTTGTCCCGTAGTAGCCTGCTACACTAACTACCTTACTACAAATCATCCTTTGTAGTAGGTAGTAAGCTTGAATTTAGACAACAGGAAAAACCTACTACAATGAAGACCTTTGTTAATACTGGCCTTTCCGACATTGTAGTAGGTGAAGTAAGTGTAGTAAGCATTTTTTATTCATCAAGATATTTAACGATATAGCCCCAAAGAGGAAATTCCTTCCCCTCAACTCTTTTTGAAACTCGCTTGTACCCGAGTTGAATGAGTGTTTTTCCAATCTTCTCAGAACTTTTCAGGTCAGCTCTGAAATCTGACATAGATAAAAGGCGGTCTTTGATCTCGGTAGGGGTTTGGAATTTACCATCATCCATCTCGTTCCCCGGAGAAACATACTTCTGGATGTAGTCATACTCGGTGGGAATTTGCTGGAATTTCAAATTTCTTGCACTGTTCTCCTTCAGTTCATCCGGAGTCAGCTGAAATTCAAAACCTGATTTATAAAGCGCATACGCCTGGCTCCAGATCCTATCTATTGGAATACTCTTGTAGGCCCATTCAATTTTTACGATTTCAAAGCAAAGCCACCGCACGCTGCCGGTGGTGTCTGTGAGAAAAGTATCTTCATTGGTCGATCCCACGAAAGAAGCGCGACGGGGATCTGTCTGGGATTTCCGTGCAAACGGATGACGAATCCTGACCATGTCTTTTGAGAACATGCTCTTGAGGTGATTCAGTTCAAATTTTGACAAGGTGCTGAGCTCATCCAGGTTGATGATGAAGTTCTCACAGAGGCTGATCAGCCCATCTTTATCATTGGGAATCGATTCAGTAAAATAATTTGCTAAGGCATCGGGCCGGAGATACCTGCAGAATGTGCTTTTTCCGGTGTTCTGCTCCCCGCCGACAAGAATGAAGGCGTGCTTATTGAAGATATGGTCATCAATTGCACAAGCAATGGTCCGGACCATCATCTTTTTGAATTGCTTGTTGAACTGGTACTGATCTATGGCAATGACATGGTTTGCCAGTGCTTCGATATAGTTCGGGTCTCCAGAGTCCCATGGGGGTAATGATTCGAAATACTCCTTAAACGGATTATAGGATTTAACGAACTCTGAATTCAGCAGGGCACAGAGATTTGAAAAGGAAATCCGGTACCCGTTGCAAAGCAATTGGATATAGAGATTATTTTCATTCAGGATTTTGAACTCATCTTCATCCTTTTTCCTTCCCTCAACCACCCCGGTGATCTCGTTGAGCCGAAGGTCGTACCAGTCAATCAATGCCTGCTGAACTTCGACGATGGGAAGGGATTTTCGTTTTTCGGATCCCTTAGTCTCCTTGTCCATGGGTTAGAATCTCCTGCTCTTGTTGCGTGACCGAATGTATTGTTCTGCTTCTGCATCAATTTCGGAGACCGTTTTCTTGCGGCCCGACAAGATCCAGGAAACAAGTTCCTGCTTGGAGAAATAGAGCCGCTTCCCTCGTTTGCACACGGGGACCTCGGAACGCTGAACCAGGCCATACACAGTCGGAACAGAAAGGTGAAGGATTTCGGCTGCTTCCCTGATGGTCAGAAGTTTGTCTTCCTCAGGTTGAGGAGCACTGTTTTGTGAAAGTAAAAGACGCTCGATGCTGTCGAGCTTGTCAATCAGTTGATTAACTGCCTGGGGTAATTTTTCGAATGTAATTTCCATCGCGTACAAGTTTTGTTTGTGAAACTTGCCGCAATGGTACTATGGCCCTTTGCAGGGTTACAATATGGCTGGTACCAACCCTGTTAAAACCCGGTTAAGTTTTTACAATTTGATCAGGATATTTTTATTCTGGTTCTTGTCAAACCTGACATCGAGGAAGGGCCTTTTGCATTTATCCTTCGTTGTGGAAATAATCTCATTGAGATACTTTGGAAGGAAGGGCCTGATCTCACCGCGGTAAACATAAGCGAAGTTCCGGCTGATCCAGCTTTCAAGCTCTTTTTTCTGGCAACCCCTGATGATATTGGCTTCGTATAGCTGTTTGAAAGCATCCGCAAGACGATTGCCCATATCCAGAAATACAACAGGACTTTCGACGTCTGTATTATTCACCAGCATGTATCGCAAACTGATCTGATCCTCGGTCGAAAAGAAATCCCTAATGGCCTCGTATACATCATCCAAGTAGTCCTGAACGATGATAGGTCTGTCTATTTCTGTTGGTTTCGCCACAGGCTGCCTTTCCAAAATAATTCTTTCAACAGTTTTACGACCCTCGGATATCTCTTCGAAGTCGCGAGTGGGACTAAGGTCAATTGTATCGAGGATAAAATTCCGTTCCTTGCATATTTCTATGAAGGGTATGTGATAAATATTGCAGTAATCCTGGATCACATCAAATAGTCGGGCGAAAAGAATATGAGCCCTTACCCAGGCAATTCCTGAATCATCAGTCTCATACTGATCATTATACCAGATAGGATATATGTCTCCATCGGTTTCATGATTTACCGGTTCGATCTCGTTATAACTCCGATCAATTATAATGCAACGATCTATCTCCTCAAGGTAAAAAATGATCAGGTCTTTCTTTTCCTGGTATGCCGGTTTAGAAAGAAGGTTCAACCCGAGTTCCCTTCGGAATGGTTCAATGAATGGTTGATCTAATTCTGCATCCATATCAGCCAGTGGGCCGATCTTTTCTTCTTCAAAATTTTGTACAGCCCTGAAAAGTTCAAGGCATTTGTCAAGAGCTTCTGTATTCATATTATATAATAGGTACTCTGGGAATAAATCAAAACTTTAGCCTGATCCTATTAGAAGCTTCACGTTTTGCTTCATCAATGATCTTTGCGTATATCTGGGTTGTTTTTAGACTGCGGTGCCCAAGCATCTTTGAGACGGTATAAATGTCCGTCCCCTTGCTGAGCTGCAGTGTGGCGTATGTGTGTCGGAAACAATGAAAAGTAATTTCCTTGGTGATCCCGGCAAGACCGATCCATTTTGCCAGGTGTTTGTTGGAATAGGCAGAATAGGTCAGCCCCTTGAATACCTTGTCTTTCGGTTGCCTACGGCCACCCATCAGGCTATATGCCTGGTCTGAAATGGGCATCATATCAACGCCTCCCGTTTTCTGCTGGGTAAAACGGATGAAGAAACCGTTATCGGATATGTACTCGACATCCACCCAACGGAGTTTTTCAATATCGCTGAACCGGAGCCCGGTCAGGGCAGAGAACAAGGCCGCATTTTTCAGAACAGGTTCCTGGCATTCGGTTTTGACCAGGTCGTTCAGTTCATCCATAGTCAGAAAATTCCGCCGGGTTTCAGCTTCCTTAAGCCGGTCGACCTTTACATACAAGTCAGTC
>CAYLVY010000222.1:2186-3637 GCA_964387205.1 uncultured Draconibacterium sp. | reverse complement strand
GTTACCAATGGCAGAAATCAGATAACGATCCATTCACAGTTTTCTCAGACATTCCGGGTGCAACATCAAGGCATTACCAACCTCCGGCACTGACCATCACTAGCCATTACCGCAGGATCGTTATACCGGCCTCCGCCACTGCCTGTGAGAATGATACAACCTCTGTTGTGGTCATTACCGTGTTTTCAAATCCGATTGTAACAGCTGATGCGAATCCAACCAGTGTGCCAAATACCGGAACCACAAACCTTATCGGGAATGTTACCGGAGGAACTCCACCCTACACCTGGACCTGGACTTCTGTTCCTGCCGGTTTTACGTCATCACTGCAAAATCCTGTCAGCAATCCACTGACCATCACAACAATTTTCTACCTTCAGGTAACCGATTCTCATAGCTGCATCGACAATGATGATGTAACAGTCACTGTTGGCGGAGCGGTTACTTGTAATGCGATTGTTGCCAATGCTACCCAGGTATGTCCGGGGTGTCCGAACGGCAATGTTAATCTTTCCATCACCGCCTCCGGAGGCACAGGAACGTATACATATAGTTGGAGTGCAGTACCTTCAATGCCGGTTCAAAACACCTCCTCAATCAGTGTTTGCCCGGGAGTAAATACGACTTATACCTGTAATGTGACCGATGGCCTCACAAGTTGTTCGAAAAGTATTACCGTGACTGTCGATCCGTTACCTTCCATCACCAGTGTCAATGAAATGACTATATGTTCCGGCTCATCGGTCAATTATAGCCCCACCGCCAATGTTCCGGGCACAACTTACACCTGGACTTCCTCTTCCGCCAATGGCTGTTCAGGAAATCAAAGTACAGGTGGTGTTTCTATTCCGGATGTGCTGATTAATTCTGGTAATCTTAACTGTAACGTTACTTATACTATTGCGCCCAAAGGCCCAGGCCCAAATTTTTGTACCGGGAATCCCTTCACCCTTACGGTCACAGTTCTGCCTGTTACCCAGATTGTGAACTCCTCCAACTACCAAACTATCGCTTCAGGTCAACAAACCGCTCCTGTAACCTTTCTACCCAACAATCCTTCTGCCGGAGTGGAGTGGAATTTCAATAGTGTTACCTGTCCGGACTTCATCAGCCCATACACCATGAGCGGGAATTCAGCGATTTTTCCGCCACAAACCCTGGAAATTTTACCCGGTGGTCCGTCAACATGTACCCTTGAATACATAGTCAGGCCTTATCTCACCCTGCCAAACGGAACAAAATGTTACGGCTCATCTTTCACCTACAGCATTGTAATTAATGCAGATCCGACCACATTCAACCTCATTTGTCCAGTTCCGTTTACTGTCTGCGAAGGTACTCCGGTCACCATTTCTCTTGACGGCTCAGAAGTCGGGATTGATTATACCTTGCAACTCAATGGGATACCCGTTCCGGGAACCCTTCAGGGCGGAACTGGTGCGGTTCTGACA
>CAYLVY010000222.1:0-2176 GCA_964387205.1 uncultured Draconibacterium sp. | reverse complement strand
TGACATGGTTTGTTGATGAATCGGGAAGCTATACAATATTGGCATCCAACCCTTCCAATGGACAATCATTGCTGATGAACGGCGCCTGCCAGGTATTAATAAACCCGGTACCAACCGGCAATTACCTCATCTCTTCCACCGGTAACTGCTCCGGCGACCTGGTGCTGCTCAACGGGAGCCAGATCGGGGTCAACTATGAATTGTACCGTGATGGCGTTTCTACCCATCAGGTCAGGCAAGGTACCGGAACCGTGCTGAGTTTCGACGCCACAAGCCTGCCCGGAGATTATACCATTAAGGCCTTGTATCCGATCACCCAGTGCTTTGTATGGATTGACGGGGAGATCACCCTGCACCCCAACCCGGAACCATTCGTTCTCAACCCCTCCGGCGACCTATGCCTCGGCATGGAACTGGAACTCGACAGTTCCCAGGTGGGCATCCTTTATCAACTCTGGTGTATTCCGGATGGGGCCACCGATCCGGTGGCCGTCGGCCCCCCTGTGCCGGGTACCGGCTTTGCGATTCCTTTAGGCGCACAGAATACCCCGGGCATCTATTACGTCCAGGGTTATAATCCGCTGACGACCTGCGACCTGGAGTTTCCGGACCGCCGGACTTACCGTCCCGATCCGGTGTTGTACAACATCACCCCGCAGGCATCGGCCGCCCCGAATTGTGAACCCACCATCATCGGGCTCTCCAACTCCCAGCCCGGGTTCAGATATTACCTGCACAAACTTGATCAGAACGGGATTCCCTTTAACTGGCCCTATTATCTCAACCCGGTCATCGGGACTGGTTCGGCCATTCAGTTCTCCCCTCCGGTCGGGGAACCCGGCAACTATGTGGTGATCGCCAAGGATTATTACCTGCTTTGCCCCAAACAGATGAACGGCACGGTGATCATCGAACAGGGGCTCATCCTCTATGATATGAACCCCACCGGGAACCCTGTATGCATCGATGCCACCACCGGTACAGAAATCACCCTGCTGAATTCCGAAGCAGGGGTCGAATATACACTCTCCAATGACACCTATTCCTATACCAACACCATCCTGTCAGCTACCGGAGGCCCGCTGAGTTTCGGCTTTGTTACCCAGCAGGGGGTTTATACCATAACGGCGTTCAACCCTGCCAACGAGTGTACCGCCACCATGAACGGTTCGGCCACCCTGGTCTGGAACCCCACCACCTTCTCGATCCGGCCGAATGATCCCAATATTATTTGTCCGGGAGCACAGGATATCTGGCTCAACGGGTCAGAGCCAGGGGTCAGTTACACCCTTTTTCTCCCAAATAACACACAGGAAACCAAAACCGGGGACGGAGGGATCCTCAATTGGGGAAAGAAATATCTTACCGGGACTTATTACATTCACGCATACTCGATCGCACACCCGCAGTGCAATACCCGGATGGCGGGTACTGTTGTGATCGTCCCCAACCCGGGTGTTTATGAAGTGGTGAGCCAGGGGCTTAATTGCGAACCCGCCCCGATCGGGATGTTGAATTCCGAAGCGGGAGTGACCTATGAAATCGTGGATTCATTACTGAACCCATTGACACCACCTGTTACCCATCTTTCTTCCGGCGGGCCCTTCACCTTCCCGGGAACCTATCCTGCCGGTATTTATAAAGTCGTTGCCCGATCATCGCAGGAATGTACCGCCGTAATGGCAGGCCAGGTCAAGATCGACCGCAGGCCCACCGTGAATGCCGGAACCGATGCGATCATCTGCAACATTCCGCCCTATAGCGTTCAACTCCACGGACAAGCAGCATATTTCAGCAGCGTCCTCTGGAGCAGTCCGACGGCCGGAGCCGCCAATTTCGACCCCGGACCGGATGCCCTGGAACCCTTTTATACATTTACCCAGGCCGATATCAACAACAAAAGCGTTACCCTCACCCTGAAAGCTTTTGCTATTCTCAACGAAGGATGCATGGGTACCTGGGTAACTGACCAGGTCACCATTGATTTCCTGTCCCCTGTTGTGGATGCCGGTGATAATGTCAGCCTTTGTGCCAACGAACCCGTGCAACTAGCCGGCTCGGTTACCGGCGGAACCACTACCGGTACGTGGAGCGGGGGCATGGGGAATTTCGATCCTGACCGCAATGCACTGAATGCTACCTATACCCCTCATAGCACCGAAGCAGGTACAACGGT
>CAYLVY010000221.1:0-3639 GCA_964387205.1 uncultured Draconibacterium sp. | reverse complement strand
ATTATAAAAAGTTTACTCAAAAACATATTCTATGAAAAAAACATTTTTACTTTTTGTACTCTTCCTGATCCTGAGTCATTGGGGGTGGGGGCAGGTGAATATTGAAGTAGGGACCACTTACACCCAAAGTTTTAATGGTATTGGGAATACAGCCACAGCAACACTCCCTACAGGATGGAAGATTGAAAATGTCTCAGGAGTTCGGACCGTGACGACGGCTTATGCATCAGTAGCCAATACAGCAACGACTTATGCACTTACATGGAATGCGGCGATGTCCTCATCAGCTTCTAATGGTAGATGGAACTTTGGAGGATCATCTGATGAAGATAGAGCAGTTGGTGGGATATCAAGCAGCAGTGCTTCCAAATCAGTAAACATGTATCTTCAATTGACCAATAACGGGTCATCAAGTATTTCAAACTTCACAATCAGCTATGATGCTGAAAGATATAGAAATGGAACGAATTCAGCCGGTTTTTCAATAAGGTTTTATTATTCAACCACCGGAAGTGCTAATTCTTATACGGAATTGACAGATTATGTTTTAAGTTTTGGTGTAAATCTTGATAATAATGGGTCAACAACAAATCCCATGGAGACAATAAGCGTTTCATCGAAAACACTAAATCAGTCATTAGCTGTGGGGAGCAGTATATATTTAGTTTGGAGTTATTCTGTTACGTCTGGAACGACGACATCATACGCACAAGCTTTGGGAATAGATAATATATCAATTACGGCTAATGGCAGTGGTTCCGGTCCTGACAATCCTGCTTCTTTTAATGCTTCTCCTTTTAGTACATCACAGATTGATTTAACGTTCTCACCAAATAATAATAATGACAATGTGGTGATTGTATATAATTCAAATGGGACCTTTTCAACCCCTTCAGGTTCGCCTCCATCAAACGGTTCAAGCTTTGCAGGTGGCACTTTACTTTATAATGGGACAACTTCCCCGATTAATCATACTGGGTTATCAAATGGGCAAAAAGTATATTACAAAGCTTGGTCATATGATGGGAGTAATTACTCCACAGGGTTAACGGCAAATGCAACTACCTATACTCCAACTATAAATCTAAGCACTGCCACCTTGACGGGATTCACCTATCCATTTGGTTCAGGGCCTTCAGTTGAAAAGACATTTATTGTTGATGGATCATATCTTACAAGCGATATTTCAATATCCGCTACTACAAATTATGAAATATCCACAGGTAGTGGTGATAGTTTTGTCCCAACAAATACAATAACACTCACTCAAAGTGGTGGAACAGTATCATCAACTACAATTTATACCAGACTTAAGCAAGGTCTGCCAATCGGCACATACAATAGTGAAGTAATAAATATTACCTCAAGTGGAGCAGTTTCAAAAACAGTTACATGTTCAGGTTCTGTGGCTTGTTCAGCAGGTTCTCTCCCATATGTCGAAGATTTTAATTATTCAGTAGGTGCTCTGCTAACAAATAATTGTTGGTCAGCGCATAGTGGATCAGGGGGTATTGCTGTTGCATCTGCTTCTATTTCTTATCCCGGTTATTTATCTTCAAATGTGGGAAATGAAATTTCATTGAATTCTACCTCAGAAGATGATAATAGAACAATTTCACCCCAGACCTCAGGAACTATTTATGCGTCCTTTCTAGTTAATGTTTCAGCTACAAACACTACTGGGGATTATTTTTTCCATTTAGGGCAAACAACTATAGGTTCTGCATTTAGGGGCCGAATTTATGCGAAAATTGATGCATCAAATAATTTAGCTTTCGGTATTGCACAATCCGGAACCGCGACATACACATCACTAATTTATTCTTTGAATACCACATACTTAATAGTCCTGAAATATGAAATTATCAATGGACCGAATAATGATAAGGCATCAATATGTGTTGATCCGCCATTGAATGCCGCAATACCATCTTCAGGATGGATCACGAATGCCGATGCCTCTGGAACAGATTTATCGGAAGTCGGTACTGTGGCACTTCGTCAGGGTGGGACGGTAGGTGCATTATTAGATGGGATAAGAATATCGACTACTTGGTCGGATATAGTTGGTCTGATTCCTACTTTTACAGGTACAGGCGATTGGTCGGAGACAGCAAGATGGAATACGGGATCACTGCCTGGCAGTTCATCAACGGTTATGATTGATGGCATTGCTACTGTATCAACTGCTGTAACTATAAAAGATGTTACAATTGACGATCCATATTCATTGATAATCTCTAAAGATGGTTCCCTTTCTGTTACGGGAACTTTGACAAATAACGGAAGCAATTCCGGCCTTGTCATCAAATCCGATGCCTCCGGCACTGGTTCGTTGATTACTTCCTCTTCTCCATTGGCTACTGCCGAGCGATACCTGACAAATTACGGGTCAATAGATGACAAAAAATACCATATGATTTCCTCCCCGGTAACTGCTCAGGCGATCCAACCTGTGTTTGTAGCGGCCCCCCCCTCGAGTTATGACGATTTTTACAAGTACGATGAAACAGCAACTTCCAACCCATGGATCAATACAAAAGATGGAGATGGAAATTGGAACAGTACTTTTGAATCTGGTTTTGTCGTCGGGAGAGGATACCTGGTTTCCTATAAGGACATCCCCGTATCTCCGAGATCATTCAACGGCATCCTGAACAGCTATCCTTCCGGTTCTCCGCTTGTAATAACCTGTACATACACCGGTAACGCCGGAAAGGGCTGGAACCTGATCGGAAACCCATTCTCTTCAGCACTAGATTGGGACCAAGTTATTCGTGGCGATGGTATGGATAATGCGCTCTATTACTATGATGCTGCAACCCAAAACTATTTATACTATATTGATATTAATGGAGGAATCGGAACTGGTTCCCGATACATCCCGGCGATGCAAGGCTTTATGGTCCATGCAAAATCAACCGGAACCCACACAGTGACCTTGAATAATGATATGAGGGTCCACAACAGCCAGAATTTTTACAAATCAGGCGAATCCCTGCCCGGCAGCCTTTCACTGACGGTCAGTTCCGGTGATTTTGAAGATGCAGCCTTTGTGTATTTCCACGAGGGAGCTACCACCGCTTTCGACGGCAGCTATGATGCCTATAAACTTTCAAGCTACAATGAGCAAGTCCCTACGATTTATACCATCAGCAGCGACAACCAGAACGTAGCTATCAACGGGCTTCCCGAACTGACTGAAGACCTGCAGATCCCGGTCTGGTTCAAAGCCGGCACGGTCGGCACCTTTACACTCACTGCCGATGTTGCCAATATGCCAGCCACCGTGTTCCTTAAAGACCTGAAGACAGGCACCGACCAGAATCTCAGGGTCAACCCGGAATATACCTTCACGGCCGGAGACCTGGAAGCTTCAGGGAGGTTTCTTCTGCATTTCTCCGCTCTGGGTGTGGATAATGGCGGGAATGCCGACGGCCTGAATATCTACACCAGCGGCAATGGGATATTTATCACTTCCGGCGGCAATCTACCGGTACCCGGTGATATCTTCGTATACAACCTCATGGGTCAGCAAATCCTGCATCAGAAAATGGCGGAGGGTTCGCTGTCGAAGATCACAATCAACGGTCCTTCGGGCTACTATCTCGTAAAGGTGGTGACCGGACAAAAGACTTT
>CAYLVY010000220.1:0-3644 GCA_964387205.1 uncultured Draconibacterium sp. | reverse complement strand
ATGCCAACCTTTGTTGGTTCCCGCGCTGATTGGCAGATCTTCATGCGTGACGGGGTCATTATTCAAGGTGCCTTCAAACTGTTTGGTGGAGGTGGCTGCATAGGCTACAAGGTACCCAGTGCCCGGAACGAAAGAGGTGATGTTGTTGCCTCCTACCTTTTGGTTTAGCCACATGTTGGTAGCTTCATCCCACTTGAAAAAGTCGTAATTTGCTTCAGGTGTAACAACAAAATTCGGACTGATGCTTTGCGATGAAACCGGTGAAGATAGATAGTGCCAGCCATGCTGGGCGTCGCTCCAGGCAGAGATTGAACGCTTGACGGTGGCGGCAACACTTCCGGAAGTTTGCACGAGTGATCCGCCGGATTCGATGACCAGGCCGGAGTTGGCAGTATTTGTTAAGGTACTGGTTACTGTGAGGGATTTTCCTGAATTAATCGTCAGTTTTTTACTACTATTGATGGTTAAATTGTTTGCAACGCTAATTAAACCAGTGGAATTGATAGTGACTCCTTCGCTATTATCAATCGTCAGATACCCAAAGGTTGTTGCGCCACTGGAAATTTCCTGGGCAGAGGTTCCATTAAAAGTAACTGCCCTTGAATTATGGTTAATGTGCCGGTAACCAGCCAATTACCCTTGATATTCAGATCACCTCCTATGCTTCCGCTGAGCGTCAAAGTTCCATTGTTAGTAAGGTTGCCTCCAATGGTCAGTGCAGCGGTCATCACCGATTCATAAATATTCATACTTAAAGTTGAGCCTTCGTGAATGGCAAAGTTTCCGGCACATTGTCTGGCGGTTCCCGTACCTCCGTTGCCGAGGTTCAGAGTGGTATTGTTATTAATTGTAACATTATAAGGATATCCTGCTCCAGATGTTGAACTCCATTCAGTTGATCTGCCGTAAGTTCCACCAGAGTAGTACAATAAATTTGAGCTGGATGCATAGGTGGGTGGATTGATATTGACATATCCTCCGTTTAAAATGACTAAAGCGCCATTTATCGTAGAACTACTCCCGAAATTGACGCCGCCGGCCAGAGAAACATGGTTAAAACCAATAGTTCCGGACACTGAACCCAAACCCTGGAATGCAACCGTTCCAGTACCTTTTGTAAAAGTGCCATTATTCGTCAGGGTGGCGTTATTAGCCAGTTTGAGCGTATCAGCGCCACATTGCAACTCTCCTCCTGCATCGATAGTAACCAGGCGGGAGTATGTGGTAGCAGAAAGTGTGATGATATTACCGTTTCTTATCGTTGTTGTATTGGCTGATGCGCCTGGAACGACGGTGGATTCGGCCCAGGTTGAGTTGTTTGCTGATGATTCCCAGTTACTTGCGACATTCCAATTTCCAGTTGCTTTGGAACGGAAATAATCTGTGGCTGATGAAATAATAGTAAACGTTGCCGTGACTTCAGTACCATCATTGACATTAAAGAAGCCTCCACTCCATTGCATTCTTCCAAGGGCTTGGATTTTGAGATTGTAGGAGCCTGGCGCCCCGGGATTTATATTAGTTGCGCCATTATCATAACCTACTACTCGGTCATTCGCATTAGAACATACAACTTGTGTTGCCCCATTACCGTTTCCATAGTTGCCTATATAAATTTCTGACCATTCTGGCTCTATTCCGTCGACGACCCATATTTTATATAATAATTTTCCAGCAACCCAATCAGTATTATCTGTCCATCCTACAACGGCAAATCCAGAAATCTGAAGATCCTCTGATGATGTGAAAGTGCCAAGGTTTTGTCCGTTAAAATCGGAAGCTGAATTGAACTGATAGTTATCACATCCATTGTAGCTCCAAGATACGTTATGAGCTTTGTACCAGGTTTTGTTCCCCTTCTTGTTTATGTAGATTCCTTTGTATCCAATGCCGCCATTAGATAAAGCAGGAACTGCAAAGCATACAATCATTATCATCGTAATTAAAACTTTCCATTGAAAGAAAATTAAAGAAAACCGGCATAAAGCCTGGTGTTTTGGGTTACATTCGTTTTTCATGGTTCACTTAGTTAAAAGTTAGAACAATTTGATTTTTAAATATGCTAAATACGTCGTATTAAAATCAAACATTACTCATTTATCAACAAATATATAAAAAAAGTGATCAAATTCAGTTTATAAATATTGTCATTTTGTTACGAGCATGATTTTGTATGCGAATTTAAGCAATCATTTCATTCCTATGTATTTAAATATAGAAAAATGCACGTAAGGACACTTTAATTACGAAGTCCACGAAGAACTCAAAGAGGGTACGACTTGGCTATTGTGACATCATTTCCCTTTGAGTCCTTTGTGCATCCCCTTGAGTACTTCTTTGTGTTTAATTTCAGAACTCCCAACCTCTCGCAGTCTTATTTGGCGATAATTTCAACAATCATCTTCAAATTGGTACCGGGGAAGGGTGTTTCGGTTTGGTTCAATAAACCTGCCAACTCAGCGGCAGTGTGATTAAACCTGGCAGCAGATAATGAATGTAGTGTAACTTTCAGACATTTCTTTTCATAATCAGGAATCAGGTCAGTATATGATTGAATGATTTGTTTGACCACCATTCTTTTTTCGTTTTCCGCCTTTGCAAGTGAATGATACCAAATTTTTACGATCAATCCCTCTGTGGTTCTCATTTTAAACTCGGTGGCCCTCTGTGAAATTATCTGTTACACGGAAGTTCCACGGAGGAGAAAGGGAGTTCCACTGAGAAACGTTTCATGAAAGCTATCGACTTACATTACATATTATCAATGATATACCAAACTTATCTTTTGATAATGATCATTCAGGCTAAAAAAGTTCATAACGGATCATATCCTTCTCATCCCCCCCTTCCTCATTCCCCAAAAATTCCTACCTTTGTCCTTCAGGCCCCAAGGAGGGCGTGAATTGCGAAAAACCCGATCAACTCCACGATTATGAGAATAAAAACCAATAACGTCGCCTGCCTGGTCATCGATTTCCAGCAGCGCCTCTATCCCCTTATCCATGAACATGAGAAACTCTCGAAAAATGTGCCCATCCTGCTCAACGGGATGAAAATTCTCGACATACCCGTCTTCGTTACGGAACAGTATGTCAAAGGGTTGGGCCCCACTGTGCCGGAGATTGCCGCCTGCATCGAAGGCATCGAACGGATCGAGAAGTCGGCCTTCAGTTGCCTCGACGAACCGCGCTTCAGTCTCGCCCTCGCCAACTCGGGAAAGGATTATGTGATCGTTTGCGGCATCGAAAGCCATGTGTGCGTCCTCCAAACCGTCACCGACCTGAAACAACATGGCTACAGCCCCGTGGTGGTGGCCGATTGCGTCTCCTCCCGCAAGGAGTCCGACAAATACTTCGCCCTCGAACGGATGAAACAGGAAGGGGTGATCCTCACAACTTACGAAGCCATCCTGTTTGAGTTGCTGCGCTATTCGGGCGGGGAGAAGTTCAAAGGGATCTCCGCCCTGGTGAAGTAATTCAGGATGCTTGATAACCAGATTAATAACCGGATCAGACCGAAGATATGAACGGCAGAACGGACGAGGAAGAACTCAACGGCAACGGTAACGGAATCGAACCGGAATTGGGCGAAGGTAAAATGAAAGAGACGGTACATCTCTCGAGGATGTACCAGAACTGGTTTCT
>CAYLVY010000219.1:0-3752 GCA_964387205.1 uncultured Draconibacterium sp. | reverse complement strand
ATATTTGATCACCCACTGCCCACTGCCCACTGCCCACTGCCAACTGCCAACTGCCAACTGCCAACTAATAACTACTGTTTCACACATTTTCCTCCCCGCTCGGCATTTCCCGCCTGGATAAAGTAGAAATACATGCCAGCCGGAAGGTCTCCGCTATTCCAGATTACCGTTTGTTTCCCGTTTTGCTGAATGTTATGCACAGGTTCTGCCACCAGGTGTCCGAGTGAATTGAATACCTGAAGCCTGACATGCACGGGCTCAGTCAGCGTATACTCAAAGGTCGTTGATCCCCTGAACGGATTCGGATAATTCATCATTCGTAATTCGTCATTCGTAATTTTTACAAATCCCTGTCCCCATCCCTTGATATCATAGGCTCCCATATCATATCCTGATCCGACAGGCCTTGGAATTCCGAGAATGTCTTTCTCAGGACAAAACACGGTCTGTCCCAGAGCGCACACATATTTTTCCACACCCTTATCAACCACCGGGCTCCAGTGTTCGGTGGTGAGCAGGGAAATGTCGCTGAACAGCGGATCGGCGTTGATGTTTCCCCCGCCAAATATTTTCTCACCGGAGATTTTCAGCGTGTCGATGTCACTGTAGGCAATTTCAGCATTGCCGGTATCGATGGCAATGACGTTTCCTTCAGGAGCTGAATTATCCCAGAAGACTGAATTGACAATCACCGGATTGTAATCCCATGAATAGATTGCTCCTCCTTTGGAACCGGCATGGTTTCCGGAGAAAGTATTGTTGATCATACTGGCATAATAACCCGTGTTGCCTTCTTCAAGTCTGAGCCATATCGCACCGCCTTCTTCAGTTGCATTATTGCCGCGGAATACATTGTTGACCAGGCAATGGTTACTGCCATAATCCCACGAATCAACGGCTCCGCCATAGGCTGCTGAATTTCCAAAGAAATAGTTGCCATCAATCCTGACATTGGGCTCGTTCCATGCCAGGTCTATACCCCCACCGTACCAATTGTTTGAATTATTGATCAGGTGATTATCTTTTATGAACGATCCCTCGGCCAGCGACCATAAAGCCATTCCGCCGCCGTAACCTATCCACCCGCCTGTGGCTATATTGTCCTGTATCAGGTTTCCGGTGGCAATGGCCAGCACCGAAGCGGTATCTCCTTCACAAATGATGCCTGCAGCGCTTCCATGGGCCCACTCGGTGGTGTCGTTTGTGTTCGTTGAACTATTGTTTGTAACGAGATTGTTCCTGATGATGGAATGAGCCCCGAACACATAAATGCCGCCTCCTTCGGTCCATAAGTGATTTGTGATGACAGTATTTGAGAATATTTTGTTTTCTTCTATCACCACTGTTCCCGGAAATCCATAGGATACATGAATACCACCGCCGCACCCCCCTGAGAAATCAGGCATGGCGGTGTCGTCCAGTGTATTGTTGGTGATGATATTATGACTGATCTTAGCCGTTGACCGGGCCACGTAGATGCCTCCGCCCCCAAGACTTTCATATCCTTCCCAAAACCAGGATGTACCTTTGCCGTTCTGAATGGTGAAACCGAGTAAAACAGAGGAGGTGTCCTCGCCGGAGATAAAATAAGCCACCGAGGCACTGTCGGGATTGGTTAACCGGCTGCCATCGATGATTGTGTTGGCTATGTGGTTTGTATCACCATCCATCAGGTATCCGCTCGCCACCATCAGCGGCTTCTTGCCAAGGAAATTGATCTGTTCGTAATAAATTCCGTCAGATACCAGGACGGTATCACCCGGGTTTGCTGCAACGATCCCCTGCCGGATCGTCGGGTAATCAGCCGGTATGCGGATCACCTGCGACTTTCCCATATCAAAGGCTCCCATATCGTATCCTGCACCCTGTGGTCTCCGGAAACCATTGATGTCATAATCCGGCGCATTGCAGGTGATCCCGTGACTGCAGGTAAATACATTGGTCCCTGCATCCACGCAAGGGCTGAAATGGGACGTTTTCAGGGTTTCATTGTTCCCGAATAAGGGATTTTCGTTGATCAGCCCGCCTCCGTTGATAAATGAGGGAAAAATATTGCTCGTGTCAATATCGGTGTAAGCGATTTCTGAGGTTCCCGATAAAGAAAAGATCTCATTCCCATTTGGTGCAGAATCATTCCAGAAAATGGAGTTTAAAATAAGCATGTCGGCAAAGTGGTTTATGATTGCCCCTCCCGTGATGGCGCTGTTTCCATAAAAGGAATTGTTGATCAGGACAAAGGGATGAACCATGGGTGCATTGTGTTCATCGTAGAGGTAAATAGCCCCTCCTTGTGTTGTTGCGTTATTCCCGCTGAATACATTGTTATGTGAAATAAACGGCATCCAGCCTGCAATTGCTCCCCCGTCTCTGGCAGTATTATTTTTAAAATAGTTATTCTCCACCCAAACAATATTTGTTGATTGTGAGGAGGTTTGCATCCCCAAACCCCCGGAAAAACGATTGCTCATATTATCTTTAAACAAATTGTGTTTAACGTGAAATCCATCGGCCGGATCCCATAAAAGAACACCAGCAACACCCCCTATAGAAGTTCCTGATGATACTACATTGTTTATAAGGCTATTACCGGTGAAGTGTCCATTGACTACCGAAATAAACCCTCCGGCTGAATTGGCATAATTTCCCGATGATTTGCATAAATTATTCTGAATCAGGTTTTGTTCAACAAAAGCTGTTTTTGTTATCCAGTTTTTATTCTGATAAATCCCTATTCCACCTGCAGCAACATCGGCTGCTGTTCCTGTATTGAGGTTATTAGAAATGGTGTTCCCCACAATGCGGGAGTTATAACATAGACTCATCCCAGCGCCAAAACCCTCAATCTGTGTTGCATAGATTGAATTGTGGTCAATTACATTGTGACTGATGACAATCCACTCATCAGTTTCTGTCATTCGCGTTGCAATACCCGCCCCATCAATTATCTGTACGCCAATCACTAAGGTATCGGTCAGATGGTTTTCAGTGATATGATTGTTTATAATTTTGGCTCCTGAACCGGAAATGAAAATTCCGCCGCCGGCCAGATCAACATATTCTACTTTCCTATCAGAAAAACCGTTCCGGATGCTGGCTCCGGTACCGGAGCCGTTTCGGGAAAGCTCAGCATCCAGATTCATAAGGTATTTGGTGCCACATCCATGGCAGATCGTGAACCCATTGATTACAGAGGTTGAATCTTCTCCCGAGATGAAATAAACCACCGATGCACTGTCGGAATTGGCTATCTGGCTTCCGTCAATGATAGTGTTGGCGATATGGTTTTTATCCCCGTCGATCAGGTAAAGGCTAGCCACCATCAACGGTTTCTTGCCTGCAAAGTTGATCTGTTCATAATATTGTCCATCCGATACCAGGACGGTATCGCCGGGAGTTGCAACATTGATCCCGGATTGGATCGTCGGGTAATCAGCCGGCACATGAATGATCTGTGCCTGCATTGCAGCGACGGCGAGCAATGCGATGAGGGAAAAAGTAATTTTTTTCATGGGACAATTGTTTTTGGCTAAATTACTGTCAGCCAAAAACCGAAATGAACCATTCTAATAAACGCCGGGAATTTCCTATTGAACGCAAAAAAGATACCATTAAAAGCGACATCACAAAACTGCCCACTGCCCACTGCCCACTGCCCACTGCCCACTGCCAACTGCCAACTGCCAACTTTCCTTCAGAGCTACCCCCGTCAATCAACCCGACCAACTCACTCCCCTTTCATACTACTCCACGGT
>CAYLVY010000218.1:0-3784 GCA_964387205.1 uncultured Draconibacterium sp. | reverse complement strand
TCGCCGACACGGATTTTCCCGCTGATAATACGGATTGCCACCCAGTCGGAAGTCAGCGAGTCGGCCCAGCTTATGTTTTTAATGGTATTATTCTGGATACTGGCTGAAATAGCGTCAACATAGATGCCCGAAAACCGATTCTTATGAGTTGGTCTTTTTCGTAAGGTATCAGAACAATTGGGAGAGCTTCCACCAATGTAGTTGCCGTTTATTCGAAAGTTATCCCCGCCTGGGCTCTCGATCCTGATGATCGAATAATTTGCAGCAGAAACAGGAGACAGTGGAGTTGATTCATAGAAACTGTTTTCTTCAATACTCCAGGATTCATTCCCAACAGATAAATGAACACAAGTAGAACTCGTTGAGGGATTTAAGATGTTGAAAATTTGATTTTTCAAAATCTTGTTATTACCGTTGGCAGATCCCTCCGATGCAGCATAAATCGCATTAATGGGCCGCTGTGTGCCATGACCGGAAATACTGTTGGATTCCAAAATATTATTATCATTGCCGGTTCCTGAAGATTCCGAAAAAAGGATGATCCCACTTTCTGAGTGACTTCCTGATCCCTGAATCTGGCAATATTTGACAATGTTTTGGGTCGCTGACCCGGAAAATAAAATGGTACTCGTGTTGGAAACATTTGATGTACTTGTGTTTATTAACTGTAAATCCGCTGTTGATCCTGTTCCATTTACGCTACCGTCAATTATTACACTATCTACACCATTCAGGTTGATGAGTGGTCCGTTTATATTACCAGAAATGGTGAGGCTTGGTGCCGTGGGGTAGATTGTCACACTGCTGTAACTGGCCGATCCGCTCCCGCTGGCATTCAGCGTGGCGGTAGAGGTTTCGGTACTGTTTCCATGAACAAGCACTTTGATATTGCCGGTATGAAGTCCGTTATTGATGGCCTGGAAAGCAGATTGCAGGGTCGGGTAGCATGTTGTATCATTATCGCCCAGTACCTCTATAGTGCAATCTTCGGCCAGGGCAAAGGCGTTGGTGCCTGAAAGTGTGGTAAATGGTGTGAGATTTGTGTAATTTGGAGATGTTGTGGCATGCCAGGTATTGGTACTGTTTTCATATTTCCCTATCATGATATTTCCCAGCGCATCCGAAATGTTGGGATCAAGCGTAATTTTATAAGTAAAAGACGATCCTCCGCTTTGGGTGACCTCCCAGTGGCGGTCTTCCAATAGCCATATTCCTTCCTGAATGCTTCCCGGCTGCATCTGATCGACGTGTTCCACCATCACATAACTAGTGCCCGTCAGTGAGGCGTATTCAAACGTTACCGGCCGGTATTCGCCACCTTTTCCGACCGGGTATTGCAGTGGCATTGCCGAAGTGAAGGTTTGCCTTAATTTTCCATCAATATAGGAAACCGCTGAGGCATTTTTAATAGAAGGGGAATCCGGACTATCTCCCATGATGACGGAGTAGGAATTTCCGGTTTTTGAGGTGATCAGTCCACTGGTCAGGGTCAGTAATTTATTGATCTGGATGTCATTGCCAAGCACAACGTTCCCTGCACTTTTATGCACGATCATGTAATCAAATTGCTGTCCACCGCTAAAGGTAATGTTTTGGTCACCAGCAGATCCGGTGAAGAACAAGGCCCTTGAATTGGAGGTAAAATTACCTAGGTTGGTGTAATCTCCCTTGAGTTCCAGATCGCCGCCATACACGCCCGAAAGGATGAGAGTGCTCCCTGTTTCACCAAGATAAGTGTTGCATTGCAGGCGCTCAACCGAGATAGAAAGAGTTACCGTTCCTTTGTTCAACAGAGTATCCCCACCAATAATGATTCCAACATCATAGCTCCCACCAAGATCCATATTGCCCATACTGAAGGTGCTCCCGTTGTCAATGATCAGGTTACCTGCAATATGACGAGGTGACGTTGTGCCATTGTATGCATTAAGAGTGGTATTATCACTGATCTTAACGTGATACGGATAGGCATTCCCGGAATTCTGGCTCCACTCCACATTACGGTCGTAGGCACCTCCGATTGAATATTGTAAATAGGAACCAGACAGATAGGTAGGTGCGTTTGTATTGACATAAGAGCCTACCGTAAGTTTAAGGGTTCCCGAAACAGTCGAATTGCTGCCAAAATTGACACCAACTGCAGGTATCCCTGAGGATCTTGAAATAGTTACATGGTGGAACGGGATTTCACCTGAAACGGTATGTGTCATATCAGCTCCGGCGCTGAACACAACCGTGTTTCCTCCGTTACCCTGAACCCAGGTACCGTTGTTGGTCAAGGTAGTCCCGTTTGCGTTGCTGTTGATCGTCAATGTCCTCGAGGAGTTATCGCTGGCGGTGAAGGTCTTGCCGGAGTTTATCGTTATGGAGGATACAATGGCATTCTGGTCAAGGGTGATGTCATGATCGATAGTAACAGGTTGATTATCTGGCGGAACGGCATTGCCATTCCAGGTGCTGTCCGAGGACCAGTTTCCGTTTGCTGCGGTGATCCATGACGACTTCACGGTATAGGAATAGTTGGTTCCGCCAACATTGTTCAGGTTGATCGTGTACCAGTCTGCCTTATCACCGGTGATGGGGAGACCGTTGCCGGAGGTGAATACGTAGTATTTTACCGTTTTGGAAGCACCGTTGACCGATGACGGGATTGAGGCGGTATAGCTAGTGCCTGAGCCGGTCATTTCTGCGACGCCGGAGGTACTGAAATCGTCGTTGGTGTAACGCAGGTACACCCCCCGACCCGGGCTGAATGCACCATCGAGGGTGGCGGTTATGGTCACGTCCTGTCCGGGGTAAATAGTTGATAAACCGGCAGAAACGCCGGAAACCGACCGGATGGCCCCCTGGACCTCAAACACGATCAGCCCTTTGTTGGTGGGGGGATTGCCTCCCTCTTTGGTTTTGAAGATGTAGTTATACGTAGTATAATCATCAACATCAATAACATAGGCTTTTGACGTGCTATTTTCAATAATTTCGCTGGCGGGAACTTCGGTGTTAATAGAAATCGGATAATCATCCGAAGTGCTGCTAGGTCCCCATTGGTTATAATTTCCATCCAAATTGGTTACCAGCCTGAAATATTGGTTACCGTTACCATTTGCTTTGAAGGTTCCGATTCTTGAGTTCCCTGCAGATCCATTGAATCCATCAGTGGTGCTCCAGTCATTGGTCCCGAATCCTTGTCCAATCAATCCGTTCTGTGCCCGAACGAACCCAGCTATCAAGACAAATGTGCTGAAGAATGCGAGAAAAGTTAAAAAGTGTACCGGTCTCCTCATCCCCTCCCCTCCATCATTGGTTCAAAAAAAAGGAGGGTCCGGCGGGGCTGAACGGGTTGCGCGGGATGGCTGTTCCGCCCCTTTTCACACCATAACACAAGCGGGTACTCTTTGTTGAAAACAGTACATACCCGATCCACCCGTGCGCTTGTGTCGGTCATTAGTTATTGATAGTCAGTTCGTTATTTTGTTAACGAACGTTTCAGGTTATAAAGATACATCCTTTTTTCAACATATTTGAAAGTGGATACGATATTGTGTTTCATGATACAGTTCATGATACGGATTATCTATTATCCCTTATACGAAATTCGTACATTTTGTTTCATTTTTCAGGAGAAATACGGGAAACCGTAAAGTGGAGGGGCGGGACAACAGCATCTATCCATTTTTATCCACCAGGTATATGGCCGGGTAGCCGGAAACAAGGTTTTTTTTCGCGTTCCTACTATATAACTAAGTGTAACTACTTGTTAACGCGATAAATAATTCTCGCAGAG
>CAYLVY010000217.1:0-3843 GCA_964387205.1 uncultured Draconibacterium sp. | reverse complement strand
CCGGTATTACAGCGGTACACACCTGAATGCACCCTATTACCCCATTTTCCTGAAATTTTTCATCCACGACAAACTGGTCATCTTTTTTGAAATCAATAAAGTACCAGGCTTTTTTCGCTTTCTGATGGACTTACTGCTTCTCTATATTCTCAGCGGGCTGTTGCTGGCTTTTCTGAAACGAAAAAAATCGAAATGGTTCGGGATGAAGCGGACGACAGAGTATCAGTTAACCGACCGGATTGCCCTCATCTGCCTTTGGCTGATCTTTCCCATGAGGCTTATGGCAGAGAGTTTCACCGCAGGTTATTATGGAAGTGGCGGAGGTTTTATGACCCAGCCCCTGGGGAATTTCCTGGTGAACATAGTGCCATTGCCTGATGATTTCGAAGCGTACTCCCTATGGTGGGGCTATTCGCTGGTACTCGGGATTTTCTTCGTTACCCTCCCCTATTCCCGGTATATGCATATCCCGACCGAGATACTCCTTATTTTTTTTCGCCACCTGGGCATCCAGCCGAAAAAATGGTACTCCTCCTTTTCCGAGACTGAGGTACACTCCTGCTCCCGCTGCGGGGTTTGCCTCGATGTCTGTCAGATGAATGACGCCGGAATTACCCGCTCCCAGACAGTATATTTCATTGAAGGCGTTCGAAACCAATATGTGCCGGAGGAGACTACAAAATCGTGCCTGGTGTGTGGCCGCTGCCAGGAGGTCTGCCCTGTCGGCATCAGGGCTGATTCCCTGAGGTTGCTTAAACGACGCGAGCTGTATTCAGGCCATTCCTCCGATTACAACTTTCTGGCAAACACCATCGTTTCGCCTGGTGAGTTCTGCGATACCCGACCGGAGATCGCCTACTTCGCAGGATGCATGTCGCACCTCACCCCATCCATCCTCAGGGCCATGCACCATATTTTTCGCCGCGCCGGAATCAGTTTTATCCACCTCGACCAGGAAAGAAGCATGTGTTGCGGCAGACCTTTGAAAATAGCCGGCAAAGACCGCCAGGCTCACGAACTGGTGGAGTTTAATAAAAAGTTGATACTGAAATCCCGCGCCGGAATCCTGGTTACCTCCTGCCCGATCTGTTACCGGGTCTTCAGGGAAGAGTATAACCTTCCGATCCGGGTGATGCACCATTCCCAATACCTGACCGATTTAATCAAAAACGGAAAATTGCCTTTGCAGGCCACATTCCCGAAAGCAGCCTACCACGACCCCTGTGATCTTGGACGGGGTGCGGGGATCTATATGCCGCCGCGCGAAACGTTGTCGAAAGTCGCTGATCTGGTGCCGGTGGCCCATGAA
Organism: uncultured Draconibacterium sp.; assembly: GCA_964387205.1. GTDB lineage: Bacteria > Bacteroidota > Bacteroidia > Bacteroidales > FEN-979 > CAIVAT01. The sequence continues at coordinate 2,534 of CAYLVY010000217.1, read as the reverse complement.
AAATCAGATGCCCTTTGTTGCGGGGGTAGCCTGGGAATGCTGAATGCCAGTCAGTCACAAAGGGAAGCCATGACCAAAAAAGCGCTGGAAAGCCTAACCACCCATCAACCCGAAATTATCGTCACCGCTTGTCCACTTTGCAAGAAAACCTTTTCAGCAGGAAGCGTCACCCCGGTCGCCGATATTGCCGAACTGGTCAGCCGGGCAATCCCCGCCTGAAGTTACTTTTTCCTGGCCCGTTTCCGGTCATTTTCATCCAAAAGGATCTTTCTCAGGCGGATGGATTTTGGCGTAACCTCCACAAATTCATCTCCGTTAATATACTCCATCGCCTCCTCCAGCGAAAACTTAATTGCCGGATAGATCACAGCTTTGTCATCGGAACCGGAGGCACGGACATTAGAAAGTTTCTTGGTTTGATTTACATTGATCACCAGGTCATCGCTCCGGGTACTCTCCCCGATCACCTGGCCATTATACACCTCATCAAAAGGTTCAATGAAGAATTTACCACGATCCTGCAGTTTATCGATGGCATAGGTTATCGCAGTTCCGGTGTACATCGAGATCAGTGAACCATTGATCCGTCCGGGCAAATCGCCCTTCCAGGGTTGATACTCCCTGAAATGATGGGCCATCACGGCCTCTCCTTCTGTCGCGGTAAGGACAGGATTCCGCAAGCCGATCAAACCGCGTGCCGGAATGTCGAATTCCAGGATCACCCGGTCGCGCTTGTGCTCCATGTGCGTCATGTCACCCCTTCGGCGGCTGACCAGTTCGATCACCCGTCCGGAAAAGGTCTCCGGAACCTGAACTTTCAGCAGTTCAACCGGCTCACAAACTACGCCGTCGATCTGTTTGGTAATGATCTGCGGCTGTCCGAGTTGAAATTCATACCCTTCGCGGCGCATGGTCTCCACCAGGATGGCAAGATGAAGAATACCCCGTCCAAACACCTGAAACCGGTCGGGGGATTCTGTCTCTTCGACCTTAAGCGCCAGATTTTTCTCCGTCTCGCGAAAAAGCCGCTCACGGAGATGGCGCGATGTGACAAAAGTCCCTTCTTTGCCCGCAAAAGGAGAATTATTGATGGTAAAAAGCATGCTCATGGTGGGTTCATCCACCCTGATCGGGGTCATTCCCTCCGGGTTTTCCGCATCGGCAATTGTATCCCCGATGTCAAAATTCTCCGGGCCCAGCACTGCACAGATCTCTCCGGCCTGCACCTCATACTTTACCTTCTCTTTTCCCAATCCCTCAAAAAGATAAAGTTCCCGGATCACTGACCGGGTCACCGTTCCGTCATTCTTTACCAGCGAAACCGCCATCCCGGCTCGGATCGACCCTCTGTTAATTCTTCCCACCGCAATCCTTCCCACGTACGATGAGTAATCCAGAGAACTGATCTGCAACTGAAGGGTTCCGGGAAGCTGAACAGGAGGCGGTATATGTTCCACAATCTGGTCGAGCAGGTAACTCACATCGGTGGTAACATTCCGCCAATCTTCCGACATCCAACCCTGCTTGGAAGAGCCATAAACCACCGGAAAATTGAGCTGGTCTTCCGATGCATCCAGACTGAACATCAATTCAAACATCGCCTCATGGACCTCCTCAGGTGAACAGTTGGGCTTGTCCACTTTATTGATCACCACGACCGGCTTCTTTCCGAGTTCAAGCGCTTTCTGCAAAACGAACCGGGTCTGGGGCATCGGCCCTTCAAAAGCATCAACCAGGATAAGGACACCATCGGCCATATTGAGAACCCTCTCCACCTCCCCGCCGAAATCGGAGTGACCGGGAGTGTCGATAATATTGATTTTAATCCCCTTATACCTGACGGAGACATTTTTGGACAAAATAGTAATGCCACGTTCGCGCTCAAGGTCATTGGAGTCGAGGATCAAATCTCCCATCTCCTGATTGTCGCGAAATAACCTTACCTGATGGAGAATCCGGTCAACCAGGGTGGTTTTTCCGTGGTCAACATGCGCTATAATAGCGATGTTTCTGATATTCTGTGAATTAATCATTTAAAAAGTATAAATCTGTTTGAAATGCATTCCATCAGGGAATGCAATGCATCCCGGGCTGGAAAAGTGAGTGATCTTACTGTCTGGCCCATTTTCCGGTCCAGACCCGTTGCCCTGAGGTGATGGTCAGTAAATAAAAACCGGGTTGAACAGCGCGGATATCCATCGAATCGGACCATGGCTGCTGATACACCTGTCGTCCGGACATATCGGTGATTGTCACCATTCCATCCCGGAGTTCAACAGGCAGATGAACGGTTACATAATCATGGGACGGATTTGGTGAAATCCTGATATCGTTATGGACTTGCGCCTCCACTCCTACCGGAATATAAGTAACCATGGCAACTTCGGAAAATGCTCCACCCAAAAAACCATTATCAACGGCCTGTACCCGGTAATAGTAGGTTCCGGGTGCCAATCCTCCGACCGGCCAGCTTGTATCTCCTGACGCGTTACCATCAGCTGCCACAAACCTCATACCGGTCAGCGGATCCGCCA
>CAYLVY010000216.1:0-3884 GCA_964387205.1 uncultured Draconibacterium sp. | reverse complement strand
CCAAAAAGCAATATCGCTTTCCCCGAATTATGTTTCTCTGAAACTTTATTTGTGACAGTTCTGTTTATCATAGTTTCTTGATTGTATTCGCAAATATAACGTTATTTTTTGGATTATAACCGCCATATCACGATTTTTAAAACTGTAAAAAACCATTGATCTGTTCAGATGCAGGATAACTATATCCCCTCTCAGGAATTTTTCAAAAAAAACAGAGCTGCTTCCCGGTGGATTCGCCTAATGTTGTAAGTTTGCCTTGAGACAGTACAGGCAGGATAACAGTAATTTTATAAGATGAAAATCTCCATATTCAATCTCACCGGTAAAAAAAATGAAGACCGCCCGAAGATCAGGCCGGAAATGGGGCCTGCCGACTGGGTGATGGAACTGCTCGCCATGGCAGGGCTTGCCCTGCTGTTCGGCTATGCCGTATATTGGTACCGTTTCCTCCCCGACACCATCCCTACCCATTTCTCGGCGGGGGGTAAGGTGGATGGCTATGGCAGTAAAGGATCGCTGTTCATGCTGCCGGCAATCGGCGTATTTATCTATGCCTTGCTGACACTGGTGTCACTGATACCCCACACCTTCAATTTTCCGGGAAAGATCACCCCTCAGAATGCACTCCGACAGTATCGTCTTGCCATCAGGTTGATCAGGGTACTGAAGATCGTGCTGGTTTTTCTCTTTTTCTTCATTGTCATGATGATCGTCAGGTCGGCATTGAATGCCAGACTGGATCAGAGTATTTTCATGTTGCCGGTCATGCTCGGGCTTACATTCATCCCGATCGTGGTTTACATGGTGCTGGCGGGAAAGAAATAAAGTTACAACCTGATCAGTTTTCGGGTTACGGTTTCTGAACCTGTCCGGAGGCGGATCATGTAAACTCCGGCCGGAAGATCCGTCATATCAGCTTCGAAGGAATAATTACCCGGCTCACGCTGGCCGGAGATCAGGGTGCGCAGCCTATATCCATATATGTCGCAGAGGTCCAGGTTCACCATCCCTGATCGTGGGAGGGTAATCCTGACCCGGGTATGGCTCTGTACCGGATTGGGGATAGCCTCAAGTAAGGCAGGCGAAACTTCTCCCGGATTTTCATTTTGTCCGGTGATCACTGACAGGATACGGGAATAATAAACATCCTGTTCTCCGTTGAAGGTGTTGGCCCAGGCCAGGAACGCCCCTTCGTTGTCGGATTCCATGTCGAAATAGTCGCCAATTTTTCCTTGTTGCGGGTAGCCGGTTCGGGGATCAAAGGAGTCGGTGAGGCGTTTGTTGATCGACCAGGTTTCGCCCTGATCATCAGAATGGCAATAATAGAGTGATGATGCTATATTCAGGTTCGGGTCGTCACGGGTATCGAGCCAGATCACATCGATCCTGCCATTGGGGGCCACCGACATGGTCCCGAACCATTGGTGATGAAAATCATAGGGATCATCGTTGATCCTTATCGGGGCGCTCCAGCTCCAGCCGCCGTCGGTGCTTCTGGCAAACATCACATCCCCGGGATCGCCTGTACTGAGCCTGACCATGGATGCAAGCAGGTAAATGTTCCCCCTGCCGGGCCCTTCCGAGCGGTCTACATCCACATACACCTGGCCAAGGAGGCCTACCGGATTGACCGATGCCTGAGAAGCCACATAACCATCCATATCCACATATGTGGACATATCCCATGAAACAGAAGCGCCGGGAACTTTGGCATTTGATGATCTCACCAGTACAATACCGTCGCCCGGTCCGGCCCCGGCGATGTAAAGTTCACCGTTGTTACCGGTTGTCAGGGTTCCCCAGTAAGGATTCGCCTCGATCATGGTGCATTCTTCATAAAAATTTCCGCCGTCGGTGGAACGGGTAAAGGCGCCCGGGGCACAGGAACTATAGTACGAGGTCCAGTTGGAATAGATATGTCCGTTGCCTTCGCTTTCGCTCCGGTCGATGGTCATCCACTGTTTATCTCCACCGCGGGCCTCCACCCCGGGATTCCAATTAATTCCTCCCGTCTGGCTCCGGAACACCTGGCAGGTATATACCCCGCTGTTGCTGGTCAGGGAGTTATAGAAAACAACACCGCTACTATCGGCATCCAGGACGGGATCGGAGCGAAAGACCCCGGGTTCGATGGGCCCCGGGAATGTCCAGGTGGCGCCGGCATCGGTACTGTATGCCACACCCGCCTGGCGGAAATTGCTGTTCACGCTCTCAAATTCCCTCCATCCGATCACCATCCGGTTGTGATCTTTGGGATTAACGACAATGGTCGGCTCGTTGGCAGCATCTCCCACTATATTGTTCCCATTGGCATCGACATTGACCTGTACCATGCTAAATCCTTCCCCTGAAAGCCGCATGGCCGGTGTGGTAAGCTGCCGGCCATTGGGGTTCGGAAGATAGGGCATATCTGGCACTTCATTATGAAGCCGGGCCCTCTCCTCCGCGTTCAACCTGACCGGCTGGGACAAGGTTATCACCGGCCATAAAAAGGCAGATAACAGCAATAAAAAAAATGAGCAGGTTTTCATGGGGTCAGAGGTAACGGGGAACATAAATGATCGGTTGGGTGGTACTATCGCCGGGTTTCATTGTCACTCCGGTAACCGGGATTATCAGCAACGCTTTTCATGATCCCGGGGCCGTACGAGGTGCCTTTGTGGTTGGTGGCAAAAGCCCTGAAATACCATGTCGTACCTGCAGGTAATCCGGTAATGGAAACATCAAAAGTGCCAACACCCTCACCGGAAGGAACCACCTGATCTTCCAGAGTGGGTTCAGGGGCCAGCCCCCAGCATATCCCTCTGGTTATAACAGCAGTACCTCCGTCGGAGGTAACCGTACCATTGGCGGTAACCGTCGTATCGTTCTGGATGATGACATCGCCGGTAGAAACCAGCGGGAGGCATCCACCCCAGGTGGGCACGCCATTGCAGAAAATCAGGCTTTCGCCGTAACCGCCTGCGGGAATAATAACCCAGCCTGAGCCATTCCAATAGGCCATATCTCCCTGGTTAACACCTCCCGGTGGCGATACCGGGATCCAACGGTTGCCGTTCCAGTTGTAATAGCCCGGTGTAACCATTTCAGCTCCGGAGCCTGAAGTACGTGTGTTATAGATCAGAAGGCCGGATGCCGGATTCTGAACGGGATCGGGCAGATTGGCGGCCGTCAGCTCCAGCCTGGGGGGCAGAAAGCCCCGGTCGGGGGCATTAATATCCAGCATGGCTGAAGGTGCCGGAGGGGAGCCGTCGGGATTGATGGCAACCTGGGCAATAGCGCTGTTACCGGTTATTATCAACGTCAGCAGGATAAGAAAGAGGGATCGTAAATATTTCATATGCACCTGTTTAATTAACCGTATAAAATTACTGAATTTCAGCCATTCCGAACAAAACGGGAATAAAAAAATGGGAATATAAAGAAAACAGATGAGATAATGTATTGATTTTCAATATTTAATTATTGCAACTCCACCAGATGCATTTTTCTCAGCCGCGGCATAAACCGGGCGGTAATTCCGACAATACCGAGGGTCATCGCCCCGCCGAAAATAACGGATGGGATAAGACCCATCAGTTTTGCTGCCACTCCGGATTCAAACGAACCGATCTCGTTGGAGGATCCGACGAAAATAGCATTTACAGAGGCCACCCGGCCTCTCATTTCATCAGGCGTAATAAGTTGCATCGCCGTAGCGCGGATGATGACGCTGATGTTGTCGAACATCCCGCTGAACATCAGCAATATCAGTGAAAGATAGAAGTTTTCCGAAACGGCGAAAAAGATGATGCTGAGGCCAAATCCCGCAATCCCGTACATCATGAATTTTCCTGAATGACGCATCGGCGGGCGGTGGGCCAGTACCAGCGACATGATCACCG
>CAYLVY010000215.1:0-4077 GCA_964387205.1 uncultured Draconibacterium sp. | reverse complement strand
GGCTTCAGCCTTAATATTGACGAACCTGGCTTCTGGGTGCTGCAATCCGGCTCCGGCGGTGCTTTGATCACGGTAGTTCATCCGGGCGACCATCTGACGATGGCAGGCAGTACCGATCAATTTCCTGACCGGGTAATGGTTGGCGGCAGTAAAGAAGCAGAGGCACTCAGCAGGTTTTTCCTCGAAAGCGCCAGGGAGAGGCAGTTGCTTGAAAGCACCGACAGCCTCCTGATGGCCATACAATCCAATGTCGATCAAATCCGGCTCTCCGATTCGCTGGAAGCTGTTTTCAGTGAAATCCTGATACGGCAGTGCGAGCGTCAGATCGAATATCTTCGCCGTTACCCCGGTTTTTTATCGTCCATCCTGGTTGTAAGTTACGCGTTCAGGAACTCCCCGGTCATGAATTACAGAGAGTTTCCGGAGTGGTACCACCGGACTGATTCTGCTTTGTCGTTGCAATATCCCGGAAATAAACACGTGAGTTATCAACAACAGCGGCTGAGGGATTTCAGGGACAGAAGTATTGAAAATCACAGAAAGTAATCCCCGATGGAGACAGTAGCCCGAAACCATATCTATTTTGCCAGCGACTTTCATCTCGGCATTCCTGACCGTACATCAAGTCTGGCCCGGGAACGCAGATTGGTTCAGTGGCTTGAAATGGCGGCGAAAGATGCTGCCGGGATTTACCTGATGGGTGATCTGTTTGATTTCTGGTTTGAGTATCGTACCGCCATACCAAAAGGGTACGTGAGATTGCTGGGCGCCCTTGCCGCTCTTACGGACAGCGGGATCAAAGTACACCTGTTCCGCGGGAACCACGATATGTGGGCGTTTGATTACCTCGAGGATGAAATTGGCATTGAACTGCACCGGGAACCGGAATTCCACAGTTTTTCAGGAAAGAAGTTTTATCTGGCACACGGTGACGGACTAGGCCCCGGCGATCATGGGTATAAGTTCATTAAAAAAGTATTTGCCAACAGGATCAATCAGCAGTTGTTCCGTTGGATCCATCCCGACCTGGGGATCGGAATGGCTTTCTTCTGGTCGCGAAAGAGCCGGGCAGCAGCCCTGGAAAAGGAAAAAATGTCGGAAGACAGGAATATCAGACTGATAGGAGAGCGCATTACCGTCCATTCCAATCATATTTTGAGGCAAAATCCCGATTTGAATTTTCTGGTTTACGGGCACTATCATTATCCGATGGTCACCGGATTGAAGGAGGGTACCACCCAGATTGTGCTGGGTGACTGGCTTACCCACTTCACCTATGCGGTTTTTGATGGTGATGAGTTGCAGTTAAAGAAGTTCGGGAGTTGAATGGAAACAACGATCAACCTGATACTCCGGAAGAGAAAGAGGCTGCCTCATCACCATGAAACAGCCTCTTTTTTTTTTGGCGATGATTCTCCTGATTATTCGGGATGAATGGCCTCAACAGGACACACATCGGCGCAGGCGCCACAATCGGTGCAAACCTCAGGGTCGATTTTGTAGATGTCGCCTTCAGAAATAGCTTCTACCGGGCATTCATCGATACAAGTACCACAAGCGGTGCAATCATCATTAATTACATAAGCCATGACTTATAAGATTTGTGTCACGCCGGGCGTGACGGTTAGTAATTCTCGTGGCAAATATACAGTTTTTTCAATCCACAAAAAAAATGATTTAAGCGCTGAGTACTGGTTCGGCAGAATCGTAAAGTAAATCATTTTTACCCTTTCCTTTATGACAATAATCTTTAACTTTGCAAGACTAAACCAAACAAAGCTATGGTCAAGAAAAAGAGGCCCGTGATTGAGCGGGACAACGTTGTTGTTAAATTCGTAGGTGACTCGGGAGACGGAATGCAGCTCTCCGGTACCATGTTTTCGGATGCGGCGGCCCTGTTGGGTAACGATCTTGCCACATTCCCGGATTTTCCTGCCGAGATCAGGGCTCCCCAGAATACCATTGCCGGTGTTTCCGGCTTTCAGGTCCACCTGGGCAGCCAAAAGATCCTGACAACCGGGGATAACGTGGATGTATTGGTAGCCATGAACCCTGCCTCACTGAAATCTAACCTGAAGTGGGCAAAAACAGGCGCCACACTTCTGGTGGACTCAGATGCGTTCGATACCAAATCGATCGAAAAAGCCGGTTACAAGGAGAATCCTTTAACCGATAACAGCCTGGAGCGGTTCAGTATAATCAAGGCCCCCATCACCACCCTCACCAAGGAGAGCCTGAAAGAAACAGGTGTGGACAACAAGACAGCGGAACGAAGTAAAAATATGTTCGCACTTGGGATGCTCTTTTTCATTTTTAACCGGGAACTTCAATCAGGTTTCCACTATTTTGAGCAGAAATTCAAAAAGAAACCTGAACTGATCAAAATCAACAAAATGGTGCTTCAGGCCGGTTTTAATTATGCTGATACGATCGAAGCGCTGGAATCGGTGATCCAGGTAGCTCCGGCCAAGATGGAGAAGGGCCGTTACCGCAATATGACAGGAAATAATGCAACCGCCTGGGGTTTGATGGCCGCTTCGGAAAAATCGGGCCGTCCCCTCTTCCTGGGTTCCTATCCTATTACCCCGGCGACAGAGATATTAATGGAACTTGCCAAGCATAAATCACTGGGAGTTAAGGTTTTTCAGGCTGAAGATGAAATCGCGGGAATCTGTTCCGCCATCGGAGCTTCATTTACCGGCGCCCTCGCCTGCACCTCCACTTCCGGACCTGGTCTCTCTCTCAAAAGCGAAGCGATCGGCCTTGCCGTAATGACCGAATTGCCCCTGGTGATCGTCAACGTTCAGCGGGGTGGCCCTTCCACGGGAATGCCCACCAAATCGGAGCAGAGTGACCTCTACCAGGCCCTTTTCGGCAGGAACGGCGAATGCCCCGTGATGGTAATGGCCGCCTCCACTTCCGAAAATTGCTTTTACTATGCATTTCTCGCAGCCAAATACTCCATGGAGCATATGACTCCCGTCATTTTTCTGACGGATGGATACCTCGGATTTGGTTCCGCCTTGTTCAAAATACCGAAAATGGCGGATCTGCCGCCTATCAATCCACCCATTGCACAACCCAATGAACCTGACTATAAACCCTATCGCCGTGATCCGGAAACCCTGGTCCGCAGATGGGCTTTGCCGGGGACAGACGGGCTGCGCCACCGGGTCGGAGGACTTGAAAAGGAAAACGTGACCGGTGTGGTTACAACAGATCCCATTAACCATCAGACCATGGTCAATATCCGTGCTGCCAAGGTAGAGAAAATTGCCGATTTCATCCCTGAACAAGAGGTGGATGGGCCGATGGAAGGGGATTTGCTGGTGGTCAGTTGGGGAGGTACTTATGGTGCCGTATATTCAGCCGTTCAGCAGTTGCGCAAAGAGGGTAAAACAGTGAGCCATGCCCATTTCCATTATATATTTCCTCTTCCGAAGAATACCGGAAAAATTTTTGGTGGATTTAAAAGGATACTGGTCTGTGAATTGAACAGCGGACAGTTCGTCAATTACCTGCGAATGAAATTCCCGATGCCGAAATTTTATCAGTTCAATAAGGTGCAGGGATTGCCATTCATGATCAATGAGTTAATGGAGAAATTTAACCAACTTCTGGAGGAAAAATAAGATGGAATTTGAAAACCTAACCATAGAACGCTCCAACGTGGAGCTTTGCAAACAGGATTTTGAAAGCGATCAGATGGTCAAGTGGTGCCCCGGCTGCGGAGCCCACGCCATTCTTGCTGCGGTTGAAAGGGTATTTCCCAAAATCGGATACCGGAAAGAAAATTTCTGCATGATCTCCGGAATTGGTTGTTCCTCACGTTTCCCGTATTACGTCAATACATACGGTATCCACGGAATCCATGGCCGCGCCGCTGCCATCTCCACCGGTGTGAAAATTGCCAATCCACGCCTCAGCGTATGGATGACTACCGGCGACGGCGATTCCCTTGCCATCGGTGGTAATCATTTTATCCATGTGATCCGACGAAACGTCGACATGAATATCCTGCTTTTCAATAACCAGATTTACGGTCTGACCAAAGGACAATATTCACCCACCACCCCC
>CAYLVY010000214.1:0-4088 GCA_964387205.1 uncultured Draconibacterium sp. | reverse complement strand
CACAAACAGAAAGCGCCTGCGATCCAAATTTTCCAGACCGGAGGCGCCTTTTCCATGCATAAGAACGTCAGTGGGAGGCGGCATTCACGATGCCGTCATCGACCAGGATCCGGCCGCAATATTCACAAACAATGATCTTTTTATGCATCCGGATATCCAACTGATGCTGGGGCGGTATCTTATTGAAGCATCCGCCGCAGGCGTCTCTTTCGATCTGCACAACCGCCAGCCCGTTTCGGGCATTTTTGCGGATACGGGAATAGGCGGTAAGCAGGCGTTCCTCAATGTATTTCTTTCCGTCTTCCGACAGTTTGACCAGTTCGCTTTCTTCCTTTTCGGTTTCCGCAATGATATCCGTAAGTTCGCTGCGCTTGATCTCAATATCGTTTTTTCTGTCCTGAAGCAACTTCTGCAGATTTTCAATTTCCATCTTTTTAGCCTCCAGGTTCATGGTATATTCCCTGATCCGTTTTTCGCAAAGCTGAATATCGAGGTTCTGCTCTTCGATTTGTTTGGTAAGGGTATCATACTCGCGGTTGTTTCTGACGTTCATCTGCTGATCTTCATACTTTTTGATCATGGCCTGATGATCCTTTATGGCATTTTTGCGGTCGGAAACACCTCTTTCCAGGCTGAGTGTATCCTGAATATAATTATCCACCCTGGTTTCCAGGCCGGCAATCTCATCTTCAAGATCCTGCACCTCCAGGGGTAACTCACCCCGCACGATATTGATCTTGTCAATCTGAGAATGAACCTGTTGCAGATTATAAAGGGCGATCAGCTTTTTCTCTATCGTGAGTTCAATTTTGTCTTCGGGATTTTCTGCCACCGGAATGGCCGCTGGTCGTGGTTCGGTTTCTCTGGCAACGGCCCTGGCCTCTTTAGCGGCATCCTTCACCGGGGTTACCGGTTCAGCAGGCTCGTTTTTTTTCAGTTTGGATGGCTTTGAGGTGGCTATCGGCGTGCTTGTTGGTTTTACCATGATCTCTGTTTGTTTTAAAGGTATTGAACGGGGTTGGTATTAACCTCCGAAATCGGGAATGCAAAATTAGGAAATTTTTCAACAAGAACTGAATGCAGCCATTCTTTTACCCACTGTTCACTTTCGTAATGACCGATATCGGCCAATACCATCCGTGGGGCATCCATAAAAAAATCGTGATGTTTCAGGTCTGCGGTAAGAAAAATATCTGCTTCAGCCCTTAGCGCATCTGCAATCAGAAACCCGCCGGAGCCTGTGCATATGGCCACTTTTTCGACAGGCTTTCCCCGCAACCGCGTATGTCTGATCACACCGGTTTCCAGTACCTTTTTAACCCTCCGGAGGAATTCCTCCTCTCCAGCCGGAGAATCCAGAAAACCGGTCAGTCCTGAACCGGCACCGGGATGCCGGTTGTTCAGCGTATAGATATCATAGGCAACTTCTTCGTAAGGATGCTCCTTCAGCAGGTTTCTTATCACCTTGTGTTCATCCCATGAAGGAAAAACTACCTCAATCCGGATTTCCGGCTCCTGATGGAGCTCATGAACCTCTCCGACGAAAGGATTGGCCTTGTCATTCCCGCGGAAAGTCCCTTTACCCTCGGTATTGTAACTACAGCAGTCGTAATTGCCGATGTGGCCTGCCCCGGCATCAAACAAAGCCTTTCGGACCTGTTCTGCATGGGCGACCGGACAAAAGGTAACCAACTTGCGCAGCAATCCTCCTGCGGGTTTCAGTATCCTGTGTTGTGAAACGCCCAGTTTGTTCAATACAAAACTGTTCAAACCGGTCAGAAGGTTATCAAGGTTGGTATGGATAGCGTACAGGGCAATGTCGGATTTTATGGCGGTAACCAGTGACCTGGTTTCATCCCGCACCGGGACAAGATTCTTTATTCCTTTGAATATCAGTGGGTGATGGGAAATAATGAGGTTACAACCTTTAACCTGTGCTTCGCGGACAACTTCCGGGGTAACCTCCAGGCACAACAATGCGCCGCTGCATTCGTGATGAGGGGCTCCGGACTGCAGTCCTGCATTGTCATATTCTTCCTGCAACGCCAGTGGCGCCAGACTTTCGAGGTAATCTGTAATATCCTTTACCAGCATGTTCGTTGAATAAATGCTCTTTTTATTTCTGATGCAGGCACAAAGCGCCCATTCAAAAATAACCATTTATCCGATTCCTGCCGATAACGAATTGTTTATAAATTGTTTAAAAGTTTTGCCCTGAAAATGGGGCTGATATAAATAATAGATCAATATTTGCAGCGCCAACAGGATTATAGCCACATATGGAACAACACCAGATCTGGATCATCGATCCAAACCCGATCCATCGGAGTTTAATCAGGCTCCGGTTGGAAAGGGCCGGCCTTGGAGAGGTCATCAGCATTCCGGGGCCTGAAGATTGCCTGTACCGACTGGGAAAAGGGATGAAACCCCGCTTTCTGGTTGCCGATGTAATTTCATTCAGCAATGGCTATGGCAATCTCCCGCAAATTTTGCGCAAGCACGCTCCTGACGCAAAACTGATTATTTTCACCAATGAAGATGATGCAGAAAAAGCGGATCATCTCCTATCTCAGGGGGCCGACGATTATATTCTGAAAGCTGGAACTGATCTGAATGGTTTACAGGAACTTTGCCATAACCTCCGGTACCTTTCCGCATCGGCCTTTGCTGAACAATAATACAGGAACAGATCATCCCATTGCACTTTTCCGGCGACAATCCTTTTAAGGAATGTCGGATGGTTGGTTTTTTTTCATAATTTAGTGACCTGATCATGAACCGGTTCCTGAAAATAACCCTTTCCCCAGTTTCTCTTCTGTACGGGTTGCTGATGGCATGCCGCAACCTGATGTTCCGCACAGGTTTGTTAAACAGCACCACATTTCAGATCCCGTTGATAAGCGTCGGGAACCTCTCTGCCGGAGGAACCGGCAAAACACCGCAGATAGAATACCTGATCCGGTTGCTTTCCCCGCGTTATAAAACAGCCACCCTGAGCAGGGGTTATGGCAGAAAAAGCAGTGGTTTTCATGAAGCCAACCCGCAGGACGATGTCGCCCGGACCGGAGATGAACCCCTCCAATTCTGCCGGAAATTCCGACAGGTGATCGTAGCCGTGGATGAAAGACGTACCCGCGGCGCCAGATTACTCCTTGAAAGACATCCGGAACTGGAGGTGATCCTGCTTGACGATGCTTATCAGCACCGGTATATCAAACCCGGGCTCTCATTGCTGCTGACCGACTACCGCGCCCTGTTTTATGAAGATATGCCTCTCCCCTCAGGCACGCTCAGAGAGTTCAGGGCGGGCTCCATAAGGGCCGATATCATTGTCGTGACCAAGACACCCAGGATCTTCTCCCCCATCACCCGCAGAAGGATACTGGAAGAGATGCATCCGGCGCCACATCAGCGGGTTTTCTTTTCCTATCTCACCTATGGGTCTTTGGTCCCGCTGTTTGACTACCAGGAAGAAATCCCCCAGAAACTGATCTCAATCCTTCTGTTTACCGGAATTGCCAACGATTACCCGCTTCGCGAACACCTTGAAAGGCAATGCAGCGACCTGAATATTATTAAATTCCGTGATCACCACCAATATTCCGGGCGCGACATACAGGAGATCATCCGGCGTTTCAAAGACCTTCCTACCCAAAAGAAGATCATGGTGACCACGGAAAAAGACTGTATGAGGCTGAAAAATCCGGAGTTCGCCGGTTTATTCAAAAATTTGCCGTTATTTTGCATCCCCATCGAAACTGAGTTTCATGGTGAGGATAAAGGAAATTTTGACGAAATAATCCTGAATTATGTGGCAAAAGATCGAAGAAACCGTTGAATATCTCCACAGTGTAACTCCTGTCCGCCCCGAAATTGGTATTGTGCTGGGTACAGGCCTGGGTGGCCTGGTGAAGGAAATCGAGATAAAAAATACCATCCCTTATCACGAAATCCCCAATTTTCCCGTATCCACCGTTGCCGGACATCAAAGCAGGCTGATTTTTGGCCGGATGGCCGGTCGCGACATTGTGGCCATGCAGGGGCGCTTCCACTATTACGAAGGCTATTCCATGCAGGAGGTTGCTTTT
>CAYLVY010000213.1:0-4114 GCA_964387205.1 uncultured Draconibacterium sp. | reverse complement strand
CCAATAAAAAAGTAGCCTGGCGATTTACCAGGCCACGTTATGATCTGGCTGGGCCACCCACATCCAGCGTCTTCCTTGACTGGCCGTTTCCGGACTCAGTGCATGAGCGGTGGATTTCCTCACCTCAGATCTATAAATATGATAAAGGATTTTTTCATCTTTTACCATGTCATAACAGCAAGTCGAAATCGCTGAAGTTTGAAACATGCTAATTAAGATAACTTCAAATAAGGAATAAGGAATTGGATTGGATGACGAAAATCTATAAAAACGATTGTGAAACCTTATTGGATTGTTGGAAAACAACGGCATACAGCATAACGAGTTTATGAACATTTACAGGAGGAATATTCCGAGAAATTGGCAGTGAAACTTCGGACGGTCGTGTCCAATGTATCCCCCCAAAAGAGGGAATTGTCAATATACACACGTAAATGTACCACCCATCTTCAGCAACACTACGCCACCGAATCATCAGCAACGATGTACCACTTTCACGGTGGGTAAGAATGCAAGGTGGTTCAATTGTCAGTGTGGTTTTAGGTCATAGGTGCCTCCTCCAACAGGCGTGCCCTGTTCTGTGCGCGGAATGAAGTTCCGCGGATAATGATGACCTCTGCACGATCCAGCAAGCGATCCAACCCGGCCGAAGCCAGAAGAGGATCCAAGAACAGATCAGGCCATTCGTTAGGAGCGCGGTTGCTGGTGAGTAAAATACTGCCACGTTCGTAGCGCTCGTTAATCACATCATACAGATCTTCAGGGCCCGGTTTCTGAATGGGTTTGAGGCCAAAATCATCCAGGATGAGCAAATCGGGGCGTAGATAATTACCCAGCCTGCGTTCCCAGGAACCATCAGCGCGACCGCCGTTGAGGTGCTGGAGCATTTTCTGGACGCTCACAAAAAGCACATCCAAGCCCTGCCGCACAGCTTCCTGTCCAAGCGCCTGGGCCAAGTGCGTTTTTCCAACCCCGCTTGGGCCGCAGATGAGCAAATTACGGTGCTGGCGTAAATATTCACAAGAGGCTAATTGTAAAATTTGCTGGCGGTTGAGATTGGGATTAAATTGGAAGTCAAAACCTTCAATGGTTTTTGTGGTGTTGAGAGTGCTGCGGCGCAGGCGCATGCTTAACTGCTTTTGAGCGCGGCGTTCGGTTTCATCTTCCAAGAGACGGGAAAGAAAATCCATGTAAGACCACTGGCCGTCAATCGCCTGGCGATTGCGTGCTTCGAGGGTTTCCATCACCCCGGACATACGCAGCTGGCGGAGTTGGTTGGAAAGCTGGGATTTCAATTCCATGATGGCACCTCCGCTAAACCGCCCACCAGTTCAGAGGTTGGGCGCAAAAAAGTGCATGCGGGTGGTATTTGAACCGCGATAGGAGGATCTTCCTGATCTAAATTGTGCTTCAAGATCCCTTTTATCGTCTTGTAGGCTGGGTCGCCGTAGTCCAGAGCCCGCTGGCAGGCATCATTCAGCCGTTTGCTCCCATATTTTTCACTCAGGCGCAGCAATCTGCCCGCCTGGTGGATGCGGTCCACTACAGGGTCGGCCAAGATTTGCTCCACTGCCTTTTGAACTGCCAATCCCTGGTCCTCTGCTTGAGCCAGGCAACTTTCGCGAGTGCGCTCAAGGCCGGGCAGCTTTTCCGGGGGATAATGGTCGCGATGTGTCCGGCGTGTTCCCGGTTGGGTGGCCCGCTCATGGGTCGCCACCAGTTCGTATTTCCCGTTGAAGATACGCACCTGTCGTGTACCCGCACACACCCACAGGCTTTGCCCGACTAAACGGAATGGCGCTGAATAGTAAGACCCATCAAAAACAACATGACAGTCTCGATGCAGTTTGCTCTTTTTCCAGATCGCCAGATCATAAGGGGCCACCGGGAGTGTCTTCAATCGTTTTTTTTCAATTTCTTCAAATCGGCGGCGCGGCTGTTCTTTGGTGGTGCCGTGTACGCGCATCCCGGCTTCTTCTTCACACCATTTGCGTACTTCCCGGTTGCCCTGTACCAGGCTCATCGGCCCTCTTCCACCCATAAATCGTCCCTGAACATAACTCACTCCGCCTTCCACTTTGCCTTTGTGTTCAGGAGTCGCCGGGCGGCAGGGCAGGATCAGGAACCCATAGTGTTCAGCACATTCCCGATAGGCCATTTGTACCTGCGGATCATCCCAAATTGCCTGGGTAATCCCGCTTTTCAGATTGTCGATCACACACCGCCGCGGCACTCCTCCAAAAAATTCCAACGCATTGCGGTGACAGCGCAGCCAGGTTTCCACTTTCTGGTTGAATACAAATTCCACATAGGCATACCGGCTCCAGCCCAATACCATGACAAATGCCCAGGTTTTGCGGAAATTACCTTCTCCGTCCCGCATCATGCCGACATATCCAAAATCGATCTCCGCTTCTTCCCCGGGCTGGCATTCTTTACGTGTGAAAGTCTCCACCTCTTTCGGTTCTATTTTTCGCGCCAGTCGTAGAACTGACATGTAACTTCCCGCATATCCTTGATCTTTCAGCCGGTCATAAATCGCTGTTACTTTGACCTTCTCTTTCAGTAATTCTTCGATCCTGGCTCGAAATGGGTCCGCTCTTGATCTGTTTTGAGGTGGTGTTTTTTCTGGCATAGTGTAATCCAATGCTTTGAGCAGACTTTCATGATTGGGCAGTTCCCCTTCCAGATATCCCTGCTCTTTTCCCCATTCCCGGTATCTTTTTACCGTTCGCCGATCTATTTCCAGATCTTTTGCTATTTGCCGGTCACTTCGACCTTCCCGGATGTGCCGGATCAATTCCCGTATTTCCATAAGTTTCAGCCTTCTTTCTGACATGGTTCCTCCTGGCTGTTTTTTTGTCTGCCAGAAGGGTAATCCGTTTTTACCGCATCCGAAAGTGGTACATCGTTGTTGAAGATTTATGGCGTAGTGTTACTGTTGATTCCTGCTACATCTTTGCTGTTTATCTCTGGTTCATTATAGGGTGTTTAGTGACACGTGAAATAGATGGGATGACGATGGTGTATGTACCAGCGGGGGAATTTGAAATGGGATCCTATTTTTTTGGTTATTCAGATGAACAACCGGTACATTCGGTAAATCTGGATGCGTATTGGATCGACCAGACAGAAGTGACCAACGGACAGTATGAGCGCTGTGTTGCAGCAGGTATCTGCTCAGCACCAGAGTATTCAGGCTCAAATACACGGGACAGTTATTATGACAACAGTACATATGCGGATTACCCGGTAATCCATATGAACTGGGACCAGGCGGCTGCCTATTGTGCGTGGGCGGGGGGCAGGCTGCCAACCGAAGCAGAATGGGAAAAAGCTGCCCGGGGAACGGATGGAGGAACGTTTAGGTACTATCCATGGGGAGATGAATTTGACGGAACAAAACTAAATTATTGCGATAAGAATTGTTCCAAGGATTGGAAAGATGAAAAGTATGATGATGGATATGTAGATACGGCCCCGATAGGGAGTTATCCAGCGGGTGCCAGCCCGGGAAATGTCTGGGAATGGGCTTCGGACTGGTATGCCGAAGATTATTATAAGAATTCTCCAGACCGGAATCCAATCGGACCTCAATCCGGGGAGTATCGTGTGCTTCGGGGCGGCTCGTGGGCCAGTCGTGATGACCTTACCCGCTCGGCTTGCCGCGGCGGGGAACTCCCGTCTAACTTGCTTACCGATGCCGGGTTCCGTTGCGCTTTCGCTGTTGACCCGATTTCATCCTCTCCAATTACAGTCACCGAAAGTCCGGACGTCACTTTACTGGCAGACGATGATGAAGCAGATTGGACAGACCAGAACATACTGAAATCTGATAAACCGGATGGATTTTATTTGGTGGGTACTGAAATTGAACCGGGTGTATGGAAACCTGAAGATGGTAAGTCAAAATGTTACTGGAAAATAACTTATATTAAAGGAAATATCATTTCAAATTACCTGGGCGCTGGCGGTGGAACAATTTTTATCGATGAAAACGCTTATCAAATCGAAATCCTGAATTGCGGAATAACCACATATATTGAAACATATCAGACTGATCCAACCACGCCCGCTGATGACAAAACACACGATACTAGAGGGATAAACCGAT
>CAYLVY010000212.1:0-4241 GCA_964387205.1 uncultured Draconibacterium sp. | reverse complement strand
CATGACAGCCGTTCCTCCATCCGGGCCTTATTGCCCGGAAAATTGTATGGGTTACCCTTTCCCTGATATTCTTAGTTACTATCCCCGCGACTATTACTGGATGTACATTGCCATATTCCAACTGTTTGCTTTTGTAATATTCATGTCAGCCAACCATTATTCTGTGGCAGAAGAAAAGAGACTATTTTCCGCAGTCGGCATGGCCTTTTCATTGATTTCCGCCACGGTCCTGCTCCTTGCCTATTACACCCAGTTTTCAGTAGTACCTGTCAGTATTATGCATGGTGAGAAAGAGGGCATTGCCCTGATTACGCAATACAATGAGCGCGGAGTGTTCATAGCCATGGAGGAGTTGGGATATATCACCATGTCGATCGCTTTGCTTTTTCTTTCATTGACCTTTTCCTCTAAACCTGCGCTGTCATCAGTGATCAGGGTTATGCTGATACTGGCTTTCCCGCTCACCGCCGGGGCATTTATTTTTTATTCCGTTAAATCCGGTATTCACAGAAGTTACATGTTTGAAGTGGCTGCCATTACGATCAACTGGTTGCTGCTGATTCCCGCCGGATTTTTAATCTTCATCTATTTCCGGCGTCAGGAAAAGGCTCTTCGTCCATACAGCCGGTAAAGAATTTAATCACGAGTTATGAACAGACAAAAAAAATGGTTCGCCATCGCTCTTTCCGTCCTGTTGCTCACCACCTGCAGCAAGGAGGAAACCGGTTATCTTCCGGTTAAATCAAAAAACAGCGATTTCTATATCACGGATTTTAAAACCCATTTCCCCAGGGCCGGGCTCACGCTGCTTCAACTCTCATCCTATCAGCAAACCACGGAGTATACCTGCGGGCCTGCCGCCGTGATCAGTCTTCTGCGATACTATGGTAAGGATGGGGATGAAATGAAGATCGCCTCGGAGATGGGAACCCAGTCGACCTGTGGTACCACTCCGGAACAGATGACCCAATGGCTCAACTCAAACGGATTTGAGGCGGCATGGTATGAAAACGGCAGCCTCGACACCCTGCTTTCCAGACTCCATCGAAATATCCCCGTATTGGTAGAGTGGAGCGACTGGGGTGGTCACTGGGTATTGGTAGCCGGCTATGACACCAGAAATACCGATGATCTGATGGATGATGTCATCATCTTTGCAGATCCATACGATCGTCATGATGACAATCCCGACGGTTTTACCTGGTTTAATGCCCAACGTTTCTATTACATGTGGTACGACGCTTTGCTTTTCGGAAGGGTGATGAGGCGCATTTATATCGATACCGCTCCACATTAAAAACCATTTTTGGTCCGGCCCGGCAAAGAGAGTATCACCAATCGGCCGGGAAGGCAGTATTCCGATGAAAGAAAACCAGAGAGACCGGATAATCCCGCCTTTTTTCATGTATATTTGCCGCAACAAGCATCACAGGCATTCATGCAAACCCTATCTTTTTCACTTCAACGGGGTTTCATTACCGGATTGACACACTGGCAATGGCTATTGGCCGGTTTCCTGTTCCAGATCATTTTCACCTTACCGTCCAACGGTCAATCCAGTTTTACATGGTATTTTGGGAATCTGGGAGGTATCACGTTTAATACATCCGGCACCACCTCTCCGGCTCCGGGATCGGGGATGAATGCCGGCGAAGGTTGCACCATCGTGTCGGATACTGCCGGGGTGGTAATTTTTTATTCCGACGGGGTATCGGTATGGAACAACAGTTCCCCTACCCCTGTTTTTACCGGTCTGCCGGGTAGCAACTCCTCCACCCAGGCCGCCCTGGCGCTGGCTGTCCCCGGCACCAATTGTGAGCGCTTTCTGATCTTTACGACCAAAGGTGTGGAACAAACCGGTGCTCATGACCTGGGAATCGCCCTGGTCACCGTAACCGGGATTTCTCCTAATTATGTTGTCAACGTAAGCAGTCCGGCCCTCTCCGTCATCCAACCCTCAGGATCGGTTTTCTTTGGTGAAAAACTGGCTGCCACCTCCGATACCACCGGCGGATACTGGGTAATGGCCCATGATTACGTCAGTGGAACAGGAACGGCCAATACATTTTACAAATACCATATAACTTCAGCCAATTTCAGTTCGGTGACCACAACCGCCCAGGCACAGGCGGTGCTTTCATCTATCCAGCAGACACAATCTGTCGGATCCAACCACCGCGACGCGAGCCCACCCGCATACAACGCCCAGGGACAGATGAAGTTTTCAAAAACGGGAAAAAAAATGGCGCTGGTGCTGGCAGGATCAAAAACAATAGACCTGTTTGATTTCGACCTGACCTCAGGGCTCCTGACCATGCTGGCAACTACCAACATCAGTGGGTCAAACGGCAACCTCTATGGCTGCGAATTATCGCCACTTGGAAACATGCTTTACACCTCCGAAGGGTTCGCCTCTTCCGGGTCGACCATCCGCAAGTTATATCAGTGGAATATCAGCACAGGTACATTGTCAAATCCACATATTGTGGCCTCCGGTCCGAATGTATTCAATAACAGGTACAAATACAATGCCCTCCAACTGGGGCCCAACGATAAAATTTACTGCTCCGAGGAGTCTTCCATCACTTCGCTGTCGGTCATTCAATTTCCCAACCTGCCGGGAAGCGCCTGTGGCTGGAGTTCCATGACTGAACCGATCGCCGGTTCCAATACCCTGGGGCTGACCACCGTAATCCCCAACTTCGGATGCGCCTGCCTGCCTTCGCCCGGCGCCATTTCAGGAGCTGCCAATGTATGCTGCGGAGCAACCGGTAAAATATATTCGGTAACCCCTATTCCCGGCGCCACGGGTTATACCTGGACATTACCCGCCGGGGTGGTCATCACATCAGGATATAATACAAATTCCATCACTGTCACTTTTACCGGAACCTCCGTATCGGGAAATTTCTCGGTCTATGCCTATAATCCATCGTGTGTTGGAATGAACTCACCGGTTTTTCCCGTTGCTGTTCATCCGGTGCCCCTGGTGAACCTCGGTCCCGATATATCGGTCTGCCAGGGTCAAACGACGACCTTCAATGCCGGAACGTGTGCCGGATGCACCTACCGGTGGGACAATCTGACTACAGGACAGCTAAATATCGGGAATGGCCCCACATACACCACCGGTACGGCAGGCTCCTACACTGTGTCAGTTATCAGTCAGGCAGGATGTATTGGCAAAGACACCATTCAGCTCAATGTTCAGGCTTTGACTCCGGTCACGGTCAGTATCACCGCCTCGGCCAATCCGGTTTGCGCCGGAGCACAGGTTACCTATTTTGCCAATGCTTCACCAACCGGAAATCCCTTCGGACACATCTGGAAATTAAACGGATCTGTTATCCCGGGTGTCACCGGGTCCACTTGGTCCTATATTCCGGCGAATGGCGACTGCATTCAATGTATTTACGCCTCCAATGCTGCCTGCACCACAGGAAACCCTGCCTCCTCCAACATGATATGTATGACGGTAAACCAAACGCTGCCTGTATCCGTATCGGTTTCTGCTTCGGAAAACCCCGTCTGTTCAGGCGAACAGGTTACCTATACGGCCATACCCGTTAATCCGGGAACTGCTCCGCTATATCAATGGTATGTGAATTCGATCCCGGCCGGATCAAACAGTACGACCTTAACCTGGACGCCGCAACAAGGAGATTGCATCACCTGCAGTCTGAATTCCAATGACGGCTGCGCAACCGGGAATCCAGCCTTGTCAAATCCGGTCTGTATGACAGTCAACCCGGTCTTGTCCGTCCAGCTTTCAGTTACTGCCTCCGATACCACCATCTGCCATGGAACAAACGTAATTTTCCAGGCTTTTCCGGTTAACGGGGGAACCTCGCCTGAGTTTCAGTGGCAGGTCAATGATGTCGGTGTTTCGGGTGCCACTGGCGCTGTTTTCAACTTTCTCCCCGAGCATGGCGATAAGATATCCTGCATGTTAATTTCTTCAGAAGTGTGTACCGACCACCATCAGGTTACCAGTCCACCGGTTGTCATGACAGTCTTCCCGCAGGTTCTCGTCGGGATAACGATTTCAGTATCCGATAATCCATATTGTGAAGGCGATCCGGTCACCTTTACCGCCTACGGTATAAATGGTGGGACAGACCCTGATTATCAGTGGTATATAAATGGGATGGCAGCCGGTATTGACCTCCCTTCCTTTACTTATACCCCTTCCGGCGGAGACATGGTCTCCTGTGCATACCAATCTTCGGAAGTTTGTGCAA
>CAYLVY010000211.1:0-4308 GCA_964387205.1 uncultured Draconibacterium sp. | reverse complement strand
GATGAACGATTCTGACGGGAATACCTTCACCACGAATTTCACGCCTGGCATTAAGAAGGTGATCGAGTTCCTTAAAACATCGTTTGATTCAAGTATTTCGGATGTTGAGACGAAGATCAATTTCTGATATTACGGGTCTCCGGCTGAAGGCCGGAGACCTTTTTTTATGGTCGTAATAAAACCTGTCCTTTAAATTTTTCTTTCTCGACCATATGTTTGCATCATGGTCGAAGAGGAAATTATCCATCTTTATGAGGCAATAAAGGAGATGAGGCGGCTCACTCAATTGGGTAAGTCGTTCTCGTTTGTTCATTCAACCTGGAACCGTGATACGTGTGTTTCGAATGGGTTCCGTACGGTTAGCAGCGCCCGCCTCCGGCCGGCGGCAAAGGGCGATGACCTTTCAAACGCCGATTTCAAGATTTTTTATATCGACGAAGATCTTAATGAGCCACGAAACTGCTGGCAGGTGCTGATCATGTTTTTCAACGGTAAACGCGTAATTCTCAACTGAAACAAATGAGCGAGGAAAATAAAGATATTCAATTAGTTCATGCCGGGAATAAAACTCTGAGCGTAACACCGGCAAGTTGTTATCTGTTTGAGACCGTTGGTTCCAGCCAGGTGGCTTCAACATCGATTTTGCCTTTCTATTCAACAACCCGTCAACTGAATTCCATCAGGCTGGGTGAGTTCGAGATCGTTCAGAATGGAAGCGAAAATAACTACCCGGAGGAGATCAGGCAACTGTTGGATGATAATAACCTTACCCCGGAGGTGTTGAACAAGCAAACTCAACTACTCTGGGGACAGGGACCGGCCCTTTACCGGGTAAAATTTGAGAACGGGCGAAGGATAAAGTACTGGGTTGAGGATAAAGAAATACAGTCGTGGCTTGACTCCTGGGATTATGAAGATTACCTTCTGAAAGCATCGACCGACTTCAGAACTCTTAACGGACATTTCAGCAAGTTTTACCGTAACCGTGGCGCCCGTATCAGCGGGACCAAGGCGTTTGTTTCGAAACTTGAGCACGTTTCGGGCATGTTTGCGCGCCTTGAGTGGCCGGATGATAATAACCAGATACGCGGTATTATCGTCGGTGACTTCCGGCAGCCATGGAAACAAGGTTTGCGCCGCTATCCTGTTTTCAATCCTGACGATGCACTGGCCTACCCCGTTTCGATGCGTTATTCTAACCTTTATTCATTCGCCCTCGATCTGGAATATTCACGGTCACCATTCCACGGTACCATCAACTGGATCAAGCTTGGATCTTCGATTCCAAAACTACTGACCAACTTTAACGCTAATTCGATGTCGATCAAGTACCACATCCAGGTACCTTCAGTTTATTGGGATCAGCTTCGTGGAACGCTGGAAGAAAAATGCATGAACGAAAACCTCCAGTTCACCGAAAAAATGTTTCAGGACCTTAAAGATGACACTTTCAAGGCCGTTTCGGCAGCCCTGGCCGGAAGTGAAAAGGTTGGCAAATTTCTTTCTACCGATCTGGTATTTGATGGTAACATAAATGATTATATCGGCTGGAAAATCGAGCCGCTGGAACAAAAAGTGAAAGAGTTCATCGATGCGCAGATCAATATCTCTAACCAGTCGCTGTTCGAGATTACCTCAGGACTCGGTTTACATCCTGCCTTGTCGAACCTGAGCAAGGACGGGAACTTGCCCAGCGGATCGGAGCAGCTGTATGCCTTTAAGTTATATCTGGCAACCGGTATTGATATCCCGGAAGGAATCGTGACAAAGGATATCAACCTGGCCATCCGGGCAAACTTCCCCGGAACCGACCTTAAAGTCGGATTTTATCATGATATCGTAATGACCGAAGAAAAAACAAACCCTTCAGACCGTTTGAAAAATGCTGTTTAACAAGGGAGACACCGGATCGACTGAATTAAAAGATCTGATCGGCTTTATTTATAAGTCGATAAATTTCAATAACCTTCAATCGTATATTGATTTCGCCGAACGCGATATCAAGAAGATCATCGGTAAGGAGGTATTTCAGGTAGCCCAGGATCATTACGACAGCGATAACTACCAGGCGCCGGAACCTGATCCGCCCGGAGAGGGAGAGGAACCGGCTGAGGAACATCCTGAATATGCCGTACTGGATGAATTGGTTTCCCGTATTCAGTACCCGGTAGCCATCCACGCTTACCGCAAGTATGCCCCAAATTCTGATCTTACCCACAGCGATAAGGGGCGCCAGATTTTCGTATCTGAAAAAGAAAAACCGGCCTTTGAGTGGATGATCGAAAAGGATAACGATAACCTGCTCCGCCTGGCCAATGAAGCCACCGATATTCTCATCGAGTTTCTTGATGATCATTCAGATGACACTATTGATGGTGAGGACCAGGCGTTAATCCCGTGGAAGGATTCACAGGCATACCAGAAATTAAAAGGATCATTCATCAATACTGTCGATCAGTTCGAGGAGATATTTCGCATCGGGGGATCCCGACTTACTTTTCTGTCGCTGCTCCCGTTTATGAAAAGGGTTCAGGAAAATGAACTTAAGCCGTGTTTTACGGATGCGATGTATGCTAACATCCTTGAAGAAATTGCCAGTTGCGAAATTTCAGAAGGTAACCAGCTGATTCTTGACCGGGCACGGCCGCCGTTGGCGCTCCTGACGCTCAGCATGGCAGCCAAACGGCTCACTACCGAATTTCTTCCCGACGGACTGTTTATCAACCAGGTGACATCGGTAGTCAAGTCAAAGATGGCGGCCGGGAAGGTTGATCGCAATGAGGTTTCAAAAAACCTTGAACTTGATGGTATGCGCGAGCTACGCAAGCTGCAGGATTACCTTGCAAAGCTTGCTGCCGCAGAAGCCGGAACAACATTGGATGCTGTTGATCTGACTGAACACATTTCTGCTGACGAAAAATTTGTAAGGTTATAATGCACAAAATCGAAATATACGAGAAAGGAGTTTTCCGCGAGTTCCCGGAAAACATTGATGAAATGACCGGGGGTCAATTCCTCTATTTCATCGACCGGGTGCTGCAGTATCTTGGCGAAAAGATCACGCTGTCACAGTTCAAGGTATCGCTTGTTCAGCGTTTTCTCAACATACGTTATGATTTCAGGTATGCAACCCTTTCTGTTGCCGAAAAAGAGGAAATACAGGGGAATATCCTGCGCATTGGCGAACTGTGCAATTCATATTTCGAGGAAATCGAACAGGATGGGAAGAAAGTAAAGACTTTCAAGCTCACATTTACGCGGAATTTCGTTCCGGTGATCTGGTGCGGAAAGAGAAAATACTATGGTCCGGGAGATGCATTGCAGGATATTACCTTCTGCGAGTACAGAACGGCACATTCCTATTTTGCATCCTACCTTTCATCGAAAGATGAAATGGATCTGTGCCGGATGATCGCCGTTTTATACCGCCCCCGTAAACCTTTTCTTTTCCTTCGCAAGCTCTTCCCCGGTTTCGACGGACAACAGCGTATTCCGTTCACCTCAAAGAGCAACCCGATCCTTTTAGAATGGCGTGCCAGGCGCATTACCAAGCTGCCCATTGCTGTCAGGTACTCAATTTTTCTTTTCTTTTCCGGAAGCGAACGCTATCTGGCAACCGGTAAACCGGTCATCGATGGTAAAGAGATCGATTTCTCGATTCTTTACGAAGGAAGCGACCATGATCCGGATTCGCCCGATATCGGACTTACCGGCGTTCTGTTTGCCCTGGCAGAAAGCAAGGTGTTCGGCTCTATCCAGGAGACCGACGACCAGAACCTCTATGATGTGATGGTACGGCTGTATCAGGTCGTAAAACAATCAAAAGCTTTAGAAGCAAAATTTAAGAATAATGGTAGCGGTTCAAACATATAAAGTATTCTGGGAATACATGCTAACACTGGTTACCGGGATAACACAGGTAAAGGTGGTTATCGACGAGGAAGATTTCATGGAATATCTCCGTGATGTCGATGTAGAAACCGTTACCCTGCTGGCCGTGGTCCCCGCGTCGGCAGTTGAGGCCACCTCCAGTGACGATTATGAAGAGATCGACAATATCTACGTGTACATACTTAAAAAGAGTAATCCTCAAGATTTAACATCCGACGAGATATAAGCCGAGCATAATGATTTGCAAACAACCAAGACGGCTATCCCGCAAAAGCTCATCGATATGTCTGGCGATTTTGATCATTGCGATAACCAATATATCTGCCTGATGCATAAACTGATCATATCATCGATGCAGACCGCACCCGAGTACAACCTCATGGGGTGCAACGGCTATGGACTGACTTTCAAACTTAA
>CAYLVY010000210.1:0-4418 GCA_964387205.1 uncultured Draconibacterium sp. | reverse complement strand
TTTGCATCCCTGTAATGAAAAACAATGCAGAAAGAAGATATCATTGTAAAAATTAATCATCTGCTGATAGAGGAAATTGAAATTGATGAAAATCAATTACACCCCGGCGCTGATCTGAAAAATGATCTGGGTATTGACAGCCTGGATTTTGTCGATCTTTTTGTGATCATTGAAAACCATTTTGGGTTTAAGATGAAAGCAGAAGAGATGGCCAATGTAAAATCGCTCGATGATTTTTATCAGTACATCATCAACAGGGTGACCAATAACTAACCGCTGATGGCTTCATGGGAGGGCAAAACGCGGGGAGGGGTTACCGGTTATAGGATTTTTGCCTGGACACTCAGATACGCAGGACTCTCCTTCGCCTATTTTGTACTTTATTTTGTCGCTTTTTACTTCGTCTTCAATTCCGGGAAGGCTTTTACTGCTATATCCGGCTTTTATCGCCACAGGCTGCATTATGGTTTTTTCCGGGCGCTGATCAGTGTTTATCGCAATTATAACCGGTTTGGCCAGATTTTGCTGGACAAAGTAGCGCTGATGGCAGGTTTCAACCGAAAATTCACCTTTGATTTTGAGGGTGAAGAGTACCTGCGGGCCATGAAAACCGGAGGTTTGCTCGTCAGCGCGCACCTCGGCAACTGGGAAATTGCAGGCCAAATGCTCAACAGGCTGGAAAAGAAAGTTCATGTAATCCTTTTTGATGCCGAACATCAGCAGATTAAAGGATACCTGAACGAGCTGATGACCAACCGTAATGTCCATTTTATCGTTATCAGGGATGATTTCTCGCATTTGCTTGAGATCAGGGATGCTTTCGCCCATGGGGATATCGTTGCCATGCATGGTGATCGCTTTATTCCCGGGAACAAAATAGTTATGGTCGACTTTCTTGGAGAACCCGCTCCCTTTCCAGTCGGGCCTTTCAATCTTGCCGCAAGGTTTGGTGTACCGGTTTCGATTGTTTTCGCCCTGAAAGAAAGCAAAACCCATTATCATTTTTATGCTTCACCTCCGGTGGAAATTCCCCGTCCGGCCGGTCTGAAAGCACGGGAAACCATCCTTCATGATAATGTTGTCCGATATGCAGCACAGGTAGAGACCATGGTAAGACAATACCCGCTGCAATGGTTCAATTATTACAATTTCTGGGAATTTCCCGAAAATAAGGAAGCCCGGCCCCAAACCAATTCAGAACGTGCAACACAATAAGTTACTGTTTATATCTGCCAACCGTTTCGCGCAACCATACCCGGTATATCCGCTTGGGATTTCGTACCTGTTGTCTTACCTGGCAGAGCACCTGCCTGACCTCAGAGTAAGGGTATTTGATTTCAACCTCAGTACTCCCGATGAACTGCGAAGTATCCTTCATGATTACCAACCGGATTTTATTGGACTCTCACTGAGGAATGTGGATGATGTCAATTTCTACAGTCAGGAAAGTTTTATCGCCGGTTATGCCGGCATCATGGAGGTGATCCGCGGCGCTTCCCAATCTCCTGTTATCATCGGAGGATCTGCGTTTTCAATCTACCCCGTTGAGTTTTTCAGGATGCTTGGCGCCGACTACGGTATCAAAGGGGAAGGAGAAGAAAGCCTTCGCCGGCTGCTACTTTCGATTGACAACGGAAAGCCTGACCTGACCATAGAAGGATTAGTCTATCGTGACGACGGGGAGATCAGGATCAACGAACGGACTCATTTTATGAAGAGACCCGACTTGTCGTTCGATCCTGACCTGATCGGCTTCTACTGGGAAAAGGCAGGTATGGTGAACATCCAGACCAAACGCGGTTGTCCTTACCATTGTATCTACTGTACCTATCCGTTGATCGAAGGAAGCAACGTCAGGACCCTGGACGCCGACAGGATTGTCCATACCCTGAAAAATCTCTATGAAAACCACGGCATCGACTATGTATTTTTTACCGATTCGGTTTTCAATATCAGCCATAATTTCAATGAAGAGTTAAGTATAAAACTGATTAACAGCAAATTACCCGTCCACTGGGGCGCTTATTTCTCCCCTCACAACCTTACCCGGGATCAGATAACGCTCTATGCACGGGCCGGACTTACCCACATCGAGTTCGGTACCGAATCACTCTCAGATACCACCCTTCGCCATTACGGCAAACATTTCAACGTTGATGAAGTGGTCCGTATCTCCGGTTTCTGTAATGAGGCCAGCGTCTATTTCTGCCATTTCATGATCATTGGCGGATATGGTGAAACGGAAGATACCGTCAATGAAAGTTTTGAAAACTCCAGGCGAATTGCCAATACTGTTTTTTTTCCTTTCGTTGGAATGAGGATATACCCGGGAACCGTACTGCAGAAAATGGCTATTGCAGAAGGGACAATCGCCCCGGAAGACAATCTGCTGGAGCCGGTTTATTATATTGCACCGGGAATCCGCTACGATACACTCAAGGAAAGGGCGGAAGCGACAGGACGGCGGTGGGTATTTCCTGACGAAGATGTGGCTACGGTTATGAACAGAATGAGAAAAAGAAAGAGAAAAGGATCGTTATGGCATCACCTGAAAAAATAAACATCCCGCAGAAACCACCGATGGTTATGGTGGACCGGATAGCAGACATAAAGGAATCAATGACCACTACCGCGTTTCTGATCAGGGAGGATAATATTTTCGTCGAAGATGGCCTTTTCCGCGAACCTGGGTTGGTTGAAAACATGGCTCAATCAGCAGCAGCGGCAACAGGGGCAAATCCGGGGAATGAAGCAGCCGAAGCCCGTATCGGGTTTATCGGATCCATCAGGAACCTGCAGATTCACGATTTTCCCCAAACGGGTGATGAAATCCTGACCACGGTCACTATTTTACATGAAGTGCTTGATGCAACCATCGTTCAAGCGGAAGTGCGCCTAAGTGGTCGATGCCTGGCATCCTGTGAACTTCGGATTTTTTTACAACCCACTGCGGAAAAACATTAACAGATACCTCACAAAAGCATAGCGGTTTAAGAATTCAATATTTGGAAAATGGATCAGAAAGAGCATCAGGAGAATATCGCGGAACAAAGGGATGAAGAACTGATTTACACCTATAACAGGGAACTTTTCTATCATTTCGACCGTGAGAAAGGGTTCACCCAGCAGGTCGCCTACCAGAATCCCAATAACCAGGTTATTATCAAGCAAAGCTGGGATGAAGCAGCGCTGAGGATGGAGGAGATCAGGCAACAGGTGAATGCCGGCAAACTAAGCCCGATTGCCTACCACATGGAGCGAATACTGATGGAAGTACCCATGCTGGCCGCTTACACCGGTTTCAGCAAGTGGAGGGTAAAAAGACATCTGAAGCCCGGAATCTTCAGAAATCTGAGAGAAGATACCCTTCAGCAATATGCATCAGTCTTCGGGATTACCATCGAAGAACTCAAAGATTTTAACATAATGAAAAAAAACTGAGACCCGGGGATATGGTAAAACTCAACTTCGAACACCGTCAGTCCGGACATTGTGAGAGTGGTGTTACACGCAATCTTTTAAATTATTATCATTGTCCCATCACGGAACCGTTGGCATTTGGCATCGGGGCCGGTTTGTTTTTCAGTTATCTTCCGTTTCTGAGGATGCAGCACGCACCGACCACCTCCTTCCGCGTATGGCCCGGACAGATTTTTGAGCGGGCCACCCGTGAACTTGGGGTGATTAGCGAGGTGCACTCTTTCCGTACACCTGCCGAAGCCATGTCCAAACTCAACGAGGTGCTCGAAAAAGGTTTTCCGGTTGGGATGCAGGTGGGAACCTACCATCTTCCGTTTTTTCCTCCTGAATACCGTATGCATTACAATATGCATAACATGGTTTGCTACGGGTATCAGGATGGTAAATATTATATCAGCGATACCGTGATGGAACACCAGACGGAGATCAGCTATGATGATCTGGTCAGGGTGCGTTTTGCCAAAGGGCCTTTTGCTCCCGGTGGCAGGATGTACTTTCCGGTAAAAGTGCCGGAAAACATCGACTTCAAACCGGCAGTGATCCGTGGCATTAAAAAAACGGCCCACAACATGGTGGGGGTTCCGTTCCCTTTGATTGGCACCAGCGGGATCCGCTACCTTGCAGGGAGAATGCGCAAATGGGAAAAAAAACTGGGACCAGCCAAAGCATCGTATTACCTGGGCCAGGTACTCAGGATGGAAGAAGAGATCGGAACGGCTGGTGCAGGGTTTCGATACATTTACGGCGCATTTCTGAACGAGGCATCCGAAATCCTGAAGAAAGAGTGGCTCCGTGAAGTCTCCTTTGAAATGGGTGAAACGGCCAACCGCTGGCGTGAATTTTCGTATCTTGGCTCCCGAAATTGCAAAAAGCGCGGCAAACCGGAAGAATCCTATGATTTTCTGGCAGATATCCTGGTGGAAATTGCCGGCAGAGAG
>CAYLVY010000209.1:0-4424 GCA_964387205.1 uncultured Draconibacterium sp. | reverse complement strand
AAGAGATCATGGTTGCCGAGGTGCCGATGGAGATAATCTCGTTCTGTGCCAATGATCTGATACGGCGGATAAGCATAGCCACATCGGCTCCCTGGCGCCCGCGGTAGGTGTGCAACTCATCGAAGACCAGGAATCGGGTGTTGGAAAGAAAATTATTCCGGATTTCAATGTCTCTTCCGCCCCGGGTCATCAGCAACTCCAGCATCATGTAGTTTGTCAATAGTATATGAGGTGGACTATTCCGCATCCCTTCACGGGTTTCTTCATCTTCCTGGCCTGTAAATTGTCCGAACCGGATAGGGAATTCTGAGCCGTATTTTTCTTCGTACTTGTTTTTCAGATCATTTATCGCCTTGAATTGCGAATTGATCAAGGCATTCATCGGGTAAACAATCACTGCCGTGGTTTTATCCTTTGCTTCATTACCTCGTTTGAGAATATCATTAAATATAGTTACGAGGAAGGTTAGGGATTTTCCCGAGCCCGTGCCGGAGGTGACGATAAAGTCTTTGCCCTCAGATCCCAGTTCTATGACTTCAGACTGATGGCGATATAATTGATAGCCGGAAAATATCTTATTTAGTTCAGGATGAATTTTTCCGGTTCTGGAAAGTTCTTCAATGGTTTTCCCCTTTTCGAAGGTAGGATTGAACTGGATCAATGGCTCCGGCCAAAGCTTCTTGTTCTGGATCTCCCTGTCGACAAACTCCCGGATAACCGGATCCTTGATATTGATAAAACTCCGGATATACTTCTTGTAGTTTTCAATCAGATGCTGATGGAAGTGGAGGATGTTCATACTGTTGAAATTTCAATATAAATTTTGCCTATAGTAAAGAACCATAAACAAAAAGAGTCCAATTTGATAGGGAAAAACCCTAATTTCAGTGCATTGAAAATGAGCAGATTGATTTAATGGTAAATATAAAAAAGAAAGAAATAGCATCTTCGGTGAAAATTTCCGGGTTAGAGTTTAATCATTTGATTCGGGAGAGCTGACAATTTTCAATTATCGGAAGTCACATCAGCATCCTGGAAGGAAATAATATATGTGAAAACTACATAGGCGGAGCAAAAAGGAAGCGTGTTTGTTCCGACCTTGATTTCAGTGCCCAAATTATCTGTATCTGTGCTGAATCCTAGGTTCCATCACGCCTTCAATGGGATCAGGATTGATGGATCAGCAATGAAAAGCCAGTTATTTTTGTCATTCAATTTGAAAGGTGAACTGGACGATATTTGATTTTACCGATTGAATACAATCAGTGTAGATATTGCCTTCCTTTTTTAAAATATCCAGGAAACCAAACATGTCTTTCAACTCCAACGAAAATTTCATTAATCGCGAATAAAATGATAATCCCACACCGGCTGTGGCATACAGGTTGTTTTGATTGAATTTAAGCTTGTAATTATCCGGTGATTGAGATTTATTACGGGTGTTGGATGCAAGGGCCAAACTGTACTGTATCCCTGCTATAATGTATGGTTGGAATAATCTAGACCTGATAAATGTAAATTTCATTTCAAGTGGAAAATTGAAAAATGTATTTGGAATGGTTTTCGTTATTATCATTTCTGCCGTGTCAATCCTCAGATAATCATCATGCAGGTAATACAATTCCATTTTATAGCTGATTTCTCCCTTACTAAAAAACACGGATGGGGTAACCTTAAGATCAAAATACTTGCTCAATCTTAAGTTACCTGATAAACCAATCACCATTCCAGGGTCAATTGAACTGCTGATGGATAATATTCTGGCTGAAACCGGTACCGGGAAGTTATTTGGCACTTCGGCAAAATTAAATATACACTTATCGAGATCTCCTACCGGACGTATATTCAGGAAATTGATGCCGACTCCCAATGCCAAGCCAAAGTACATGTAGGGTGCATCATTTCCTAGTGCAACTGTCAACGAATCATCTGGAATCTTAACACAAAGGGCCGGATATTTTGGAGTCTGAAAATCAGAATCAATCCGGGCATTTTTTTTGCTGCCAAAACGGGGTGAATAAGCGACCACGCCTTCCGGAGATTTTTCTGAAAACGCCCAGTAAGTCGATTTGGACGTGTAGGCCTTTTCTGCATTATTCCGTGATGGACTTGTATTGGTGAATAGATTGTAAACCAGATTTTCCTTGTCTGAACTGAGTCTTTTATCATTTATACGATTATCAATGATAAAATAAATTAAGTTATTCAAGTCCTCCAGGTTCGCAATACGAAAACCCTCAGGAGCAATCCCCCTAGAATCACAGAGTGCAAAACCGTTATAGAGTTTATTGATTTGATAGCCAGATTTTGAACTGGAAACTGAGTAACACCATGCACCGGTTGTAATATCCTTCCATTTCTTAACACTCTGGACCTGCGGAATAGTGTCCCCGTTACTGTAACAAACAACATCAAGAGTTTTACTCATCCATCGTTGTTTGCCAATTTTTACAACGTCTTTCGTCGATGCACTGTTTGCTGATCGATGTCCGATTTCAAGATCCGGATAATAGGAACATGAATCCACAGAACAGATCAGCCTCACAGCATGTCCTTCTGATCGATAATATTCTTTTCTT
Organism: uncultured Draconibacterium sp.; assembly: GCA_964387205.1. Classification (GTDB taxonomy): domain Bacteria; phylum Bacteroidota; class Bacteroidia; order Bacteroidales; family FEN-979; genus CAIVAT01. The sequence continues at coordinate 1,845 of CAYLVY010000209.1, read as the reverse complement.
TCCAGTTTGTTATTCGAGACTCCAATCTCGCGGCCCCATGAAGTCTTTTTTAATCCGGTCCGTTGGGATGAGGACCAGAAAGTGGCCAGAGTTAGTAATCGGGAAAAATCTCCGTTTGTTCTTCGCACACCTGTAGGAATGGCACTGAAACCAGATTCATTAGTCGCCCCCCTGCTTGTTCGCCGCCATATCATTGTTTCGATATCTTTTAATTTTCCACCAGCCACTTTCGCTCCCCCCAGAAAATCACTCAGCATGACCCATTCACCATCGGAAGGAATGTGCCAGCCCTCCGGCGCAAGTCCCCTGGGATCGTTTACAGCGTACCAGTTGTAGAGTTTTCCGAAAACCGGGCCAAACGCATCATCATTTAAATAATAGCACCATGCCCCGGTTGTCAGTTTACTCCATTCCTTGGCATTCTGCACCTGTGGTATCGGATCCCCATTCTGGTAACAGGTAACATCAAGGTTTTTCACAATCCATGTCTGATCGCCAATTGTTACGGTTTGATGTATGTCCTTATCGCCGCTTTTTGGATTAGTCGTAATGTTTTGAGCTGAAATATCAGCATAAACTGAAATCAGAAATACGATGAAAAAGGATTCGACTTTCATGAAACTTGCAGTTAATGATGGTATTCAATTAGCAGCAACGTTAGTTTCTCGGATGATCTGTTATCAATCCACTTTTTTCGTTGATTTGAAGGCATTGAATATTTACATGAATATAAATGACCTCCGGATAAAACAATAGAAAAAAGGAAATAAGATTCTATCCTATCTCAGCCGGGCACATTTTAATATTTCGTAATTATCAGTAGGCCAATTTATTGCTTGATAACCTTGACGACCTCCGTCCCTGCTTCCATTGTGATCCGGATCAGATAAACCCCGGCTGGCTTCCCGGACAGAGAGATGGTATTTTTCCCCTGCCCGGTTATCTCGCCAGTCATGATCTTTTCGCCATACATTCCGAAGATATCGATATGGATTGGCTCCGCTTTGAGCGCATCGGGGATCTCAATGGTGAGGTTGCCCGGGGTGGGATTGGGGTAGACCCTGATCCCACGATCATCCGGACTTTTCTGTTCCTCCTTCGGCTCTCCCGACTCCTTCTCCGCCGCCACCAGCGGTTGAAGCGGATTCATGCAGTAGTTGCCGGTGTTGGTGATCCAAGCATGCAAATGCCCGCCAGAAACCACTTTGGTTGTCGGCAGCAGGGTGATCTTTTTTCCCGCAATCAGGTTGACGGTGGCTCCCTGGTTGACGGTGAACTGGCTGCCGTTGCCTGCGACTGTAATATACTGGGTGGCATCGAAGCAATTGACCGAGTTGTTGTCGAAGGAAAGATCCTGCAGGGTCACATTCGGAGGTACCGGTGCATTTACATTCACGAACAACCCTACAGATGGTTCTCCCTTCCCGCAGGCATTTATGCCCCGGACTGATATGAGACCGGAAACGGCGGTGTCGGAAAAGCTGACCACGATCGTGCGGCTGGTGCTGCTTCCTGAAACCCCTTCCGGCAATGTCCATTCATAGGAAGTGGCGTGAGTAATTGCTGAAACGGAATATTCAATCCCCGTCTCTCCCTGGTACACGGATGTACGGCCTGAAACACTTCCGCCAGGAACCGGCAAAGGATTGACTGTGACCGGTAAAGAAGCGGCAGGACCATCTCCCAGGGTGTTGTGCCCCCTGACACGGATCTCCCCGGATAAGGCCGTGTTCCTGAATGCCACCGTGATGGTGTTGGTGGTGCTGACACCGGAAACACCTTCAGGCAGGGTCCATTTGTAGGAAGTCGCATTGACCACCCCTGGGACGGAGTAAACGACGTCGC
>CAYLVY010000208.1:0-4428 GCA_964387205.1 uncultured Draconibacterium sp. | reverse complement strand
CAGAAAGAGCCGGGACAAAGAAGAGCTATATTTCAAAAGTTGAGAATGCTAAAGGAAATATACAGCTATCAACTTTGATTAGGATATTTGAAAAAGGTTTGAATCGAAAGATTGGATTGACCTTTTTATAGAAATTACGCCCCATAACATGCACTAAGCGCAACCCTATCGGGTTTGCCGCCTAGTGCCATCCGTTTTTCTGATAATACACCTTGCCATATCTTTGCCGGTGAAATGATTTACGAACCTTTAATTAAAACTCATCAATTATGTCACAGATTGAAAAGGAAATAGTGGATTTTAAAGTCCAGGCATTTGTCAATAACGGATTCAAAGAGATCTCCAAAAAAGATGTTTTGGGGAAATGGTCGGTGTTTTTCTTCTATCCTGCCGATTTCACCTTTGTTTGTCCGACAGAACTGGAAGACCTTGCCAACAAATACCCGGAATTCAGGGCAGCCGGTTGTGAAATTTATTCGGTATCCTGTGATACTCATTTCGTGCACAAAGCATGGCATGATACTTCGGAAACGATCAGGAAGATCACCTATCCGATGCTGGCTGATCCCACCGCGGTATTGGCCAGGGGATTTGAAGTGATGATCGAGGAGGCAGGTCTTGCCGAGCGTGGCACTTTCATCGTCAATCCTGAAGGAAAGATCCAAGCTTACGAAGTGGTAGCCGGCAATATCGGAAGGAATGCCGACGAACTCCTCCGTCGTCTGAAAGCGCTGCAATTCGTGGCCGGTCATCCTTCAGAGGTATGTCCTGCAAAGTGGGAGCAGGGAGCCGAAACACTTAAGCCCAGCATCGACCTGGTAGGCAAGATCTGATGGAGACAGCGCTTCTCGACCAGTTAAGGTCTATCTTTTCCGGTCTGCAGTCCGGTTTTACTTTTGATATCGTGGCCGGTTCCTCCCATCCCCAAAGGGAGGAACTGATCACGCTTCTGAAAGATGTAGCATCCTGCTCCGAAAAGATCAGTTGTCAGGTGAGGGAGGGAGAAGGGCTCTCTTTCCGTATCCTGGTCAATGGCGAACCTTCTTCCATAGTGTTCCGGGCAATACCTACAGGACATGAATTCAGCTCGTTGATCCTGGCCATATTGAATCTCGATGGTAAAGGAAAAAACCTTCCCGACGAGGTCATCACCCGGAGGATCCGTTCCCTGAAGGTTCCCGTGCATCTACAGAGTTATATCTCACTGACATGCACCAATTGCCCCGACGTAGTTCAGGCGCTGAATGTTATGTCGATCCTGCACCCTGGTATCGTTCATGAGATCATAGACGGCGGGATGAACCGCGAGGAGGCAGACCGCTTCAACATCCAGGCGGTTCCTGCCGTGTATGTCAACGGGCAATTGCTGCATGTCGGCCGGGCCGATCTTGCCGAATTGCTGGCGAAGATCACGGAGAAGGCAGGTTCGGAGGAGGGACCGGCAGCAGAAACGGCAACCAGGTCATTTGATGTGATAGTTGCCGGCGGTGGCCCTGCCGGAGTTACCGCGGCTATCTATTCGGCAAGAAAAGGCTTAAAGGTAGCATTGGTTGCCGACCGTCTCGGTGGTCAGTTGAATGAAACCCTTGCCATTGACAATATGATCTCGGTAGTCAGTACAACCGGGACCCAGCTGGCTGCCAACCTTCGTGCCCATCTTGCGGAATATCCCGTGGTGGTGATGGAACACAGAAAGATTGAAAGAGCTGAGGTAACCGACGGGATTAAAATTCTGTACACTTCCCTGGGAGAGAAGCTCAGGGCACCGGCATTGATCATTGCCACGGGCGCTAGCTGGCGACGCCTCAATGTACCGGGGGAGAGCAGGTATATCGGAGCCGGCGTCGCTTTTTGCGCGCATTGCGACGGCCCGTTCTATAAGGATAAAAGGGTGGCGGTGATCGGTGGCGGAAACTCGGGGCTGGAGGCTGCCATTGACCTTTCGGGGATTGCCTCCCGGGTAACGGTGGTTGAATTCCTTGATGCTTTAAAAGGGGATCAGATATTACAGGAAAAAATAAAGACCATTTCCAATATTCAGACCATCACCGGAGCGGAAACACTTTCCATTGGAGGCGATGGCACCAAAGTGACATCGTTGCAATACCGCAACAGGAAAAGCGGATCTACTGAAATCCTTGATCTGGATGGCGTATTTGTTCAGATCGGACTTATGCCCAACAGTCAGATTTTTAAAGACATCACTGAGCTGGACCGCGACGGGGAAATTGTGGTAGACGAACACTGCCGCACAAATGTTGCCGGCATCTATGCTGCCGGAGATGTCACTACGGTTCCTTACAAACAGATCGTGGTGGCGATGGGAGAAGGTTCCAAAGCCGCGCTGACTGCCTTTGACGACAGGATCAAAGATCGTTTGACAGGCTATCCTCAGGGGGAAGATTATTGAGTGAATCGCGGTACTGATCCACCACGATCATAGCCTGTTCATAATCCTCACTGGAAACGATGATCCTGCTCAGCGGAAGGTTTCCACCCGAATCCCATGGGCCAAACGCACCTTCCCCTCCATAATAGATATACACCCTGATCTCTGCATTTTCCAGCAGGCTTTCTACCAGTGCCACCTCCTGCAAGGTGCCGGAAAATACCTCAACAGGAATGATTTCATCCTGATTTTCTTCCTTTTCCATTATCCTGATCTTTTCAGCGGGGCCTGACGGTGGTTAACGCTTTGACCGGTTACCACCAAGAAATCCCCAGCCCCCGCTGCCGAGGATGAAACCAAAGGCATACCATGCGCCGTTGTTGTTCTGGGCAAACACTGTCACATCGTCGCGGAAGAGCATTATGACCAGGTCGATCGGCGCAATGATCCCATGCCATAAACCGCCCCAGAAACCATAGGTATGACCTTTCAGACATTCGGTGACCGGTTCGCTGTTGGCACAGCCGGACAGAATGATTCCCAGCAGTATGATCCCGGGGATAATCACAGCTTTCCGGGAAGTATATAACTTCTTCATAGGGTAATCTTCTTTGATTTTCAGTAAAGATATGAATTTTATCTTAATGTCAGTTTTGGAACATTGAATTGTCCATGGTTTTTGTCTTGTTTTGGGAAGATTCATTATTTTTGACACACTTGTTTTGGAAATCTGTCAACCCAACCCACGAGGAGTGATGCAGATACCTGCTGTCAGCACTGAAAGCCAATGCGTTCCAAACCCGAAAGGCCGGCATCGCTTTGAGATTATCGACTTCCTGAAAGGGTTTGCGATCTTTACGATCATGGCCTTTCATTTCCTGGCCTTTGCAAAGTTGTCTTCACCATGGAATCTGATGATCTGGTTTGGCGGGACCGGTATTCACCTTTTCATTCTTTTATCAGGATTCGGATTATACTTTTCCTGGCTGAAGAAGCCCCTGACCTGGTGGCCGTTTATACGCAAAAGGGCGATAAAAATCTATGTTCCCTATATCCTGGTCGTACTGATCTCCGCCCTGATCGCCGTCTTCGTCCCTGTGTATGAGAACTCATGGTATGCCCTCGGAGGCCATGTCATGCTGTATAAAATGTTTGACGAACAGATTATCGGATCCTACGGTTTTCAGTTCTGGTTTTTATCGATGATCATCCAGTTTTACCTTCTTTTTCCTTTTCTGGCCATTCTCAAACAACGAATGAAAGAGGTTCCCTTTTTGATCACCGCGCTGGCCGTCAGCCTGTCATGGTCGCTGCTGGTCATCCTCCTGGGGAAAGAGTATCAGCGCGTCTGGAATAGCTTTTTCCTCCAGTACTTATGGGAATTTGCCCTGGGAATGGTGCTGGCGGAGAGGGTTTCGGGAAAAACCATGAAGGGAATCCCGGAAATGAAAGCAATCTTTTACCTGGCTTTAGGTATAGTCAATTGCCTGATTTACTCCTTGTTGTCTTTTTTGGGCGGTCAGACCGGAAAAATGCTGAATGACGTATTCGCGCTGGCCGGTTACGGATTTCTTGCGGTTTGGTTTTACCGGCTGGGATTAAAACCTGTCAACACGTTTTTCCTTTTTATAGGAAAAATCTCCCTTTCGGTATTTCTATGGCACATGCTCGCGGTTAATCTTATCCTCGTGATATTCCCCGGGATGAATATATGGGTGTCTATTTCCATGGCATTTGTTTCGACCCTGGCCGTGTCATATTTTTACCAGTGGATGGTGGATATCCTTTTAAGCAGGTTAAGGTCAAATGAGTAGAACCCTTGTTGAACAGGGAAAATCATGACAGGAATATATTTTTCCGTAAGCAATATTGACCGTCAGGTGCAGGATTATTATCATTACTTTTACCCCTGAAAAATGTGGAGACCCTTCGCACCCTGAAATTTTTTTACCATGGAAAAGTATCTGATCACCGGAGCATCGGGCTATATCGCCTCATGGATTGTGAAATACCTTCTGGAGAGGGGCAAGGAAGTTCAC
>CAYLVY010000207.1:0-4545 GCA_964387205.1 uncultured Draconibacterium sp. | reverse complement strand
CTTGCCCGTCATCTGAAAATCCCCATGAATCCCCGCAAAGCGATAGTCCAACTTTCGAAGGGCAGAGTGGTCAGCATCGATACCGCGACCATCAATGATCAACTCTTTGTCAATGTGGCAGGTGTGGGCTTCGACGCCACTATTGCAAAGCGGTTCTCGATGGCCGGAAAAAGGGGGTTTTCCACTTATTTCAGAATAACCGCAGCATCTTACCGCGACTACAAGCCGAGACAATACCGGCTCGAGATCGACGGAAAAGTTTACAAACGTACAGCCTTGCTGGTCAGTTTTGCCAATTCCAGTCAGTTTGGCAACAATACCTCCATCGATCCTTCGGCCAGTGTCAGCGACGGATTGATCGATGTCTGCATAGTGGGGAAAATTCCTTTCTGGAAAACCCTGTTTCTGGCCCCTTTGCTTTTTGTGAACCGGTTCGACAGGACAAGGTATGTGGAGATCATTCGGGGAAAAAACATCGTTCTTCACAGGAAAAAAGGAAAAAATATCCATCTCGACGGAGATCCTCAGGAGATGGGCAAGGTGCTCCGTCTGAAAATTAACCCGTTGTCATTAAAAATCATCATACCCACGTAATGTTCAATTCAATACATAAGATCACCATGGAGGAGATCAATGCCCGGAATATTCAGACCGGATTACAATCAACGCTGACAGATTGGGGGTTCAGTGAAACATTTGCCAGATATCTGGCCGATTTTTCAAGCCTGATCATCATTCTCTTTACCACAATCGTAGTCTATTATGTGGCCAAGATCATTACCAACCAGGTTTTAAAAAGGCTGATAAAGCGTTCAGCAAGTAAATGGGACGATCATCTGTATGAACAGAAAGTCTTTACCCGGCTCCTTTTACTTATTCCGGCCATGGTGCTTCAGGTTTCACTCTCTGCCAGTATTTCGCAGTATCCTGAAGCGATCCGGTTCATTGAACTCGGATTAAAGCTCTATATGTTGTTCATTATTATATTGGTGATCAACTCGTTTTTGAATGCAGTTTACCACATCTACGGTGAGTTTGAAATTGCGGAATCGAAACCGATCAAAGGTTATGTCCAGGTGGCAAAGATCATTGTCTTTATCCTGGGTGGTTTGTCTATTATTTCCCTGCTGATCGGCAGGTCGCCGCTGACCCTGCTGGCAGGTCTGGGTGCTATGTCGGCTGTCCTGATGCTGATTTTCAAAGATTCTATCCTGGGATTGGTGGCCGGGATTCAGTTATCGGGCAATAAAATGCTTCAGCTCGGAGACTGGATCACCATGCCCAAAAACAATACTGATGGTACCGTGATCGATATTTCGCTGGTTACGGTTAAGGTCAGGAATTTCGATAATTCGGTCAGTTGTATCCCCACGTATTCCTTAGTTTCCGAAAGTTTTCAGAACTGGCGCAGCATGGGGGAAGCCGGGGGACGCAGGATGAAGCGTTCCCTGCTGATCGATGTCGGCACCATCACCTTTGTGAATGATGTTCTTCTGGCGAATCTCCGAAGCAAGCGTATCAACCTGGATCCATGGCCTGAAAAGGATCTGAACGCTACCAACCTGGAGCTTTTCCGCCGGCATTTGCTGGGCTATCTCCATTCCATCCCTAATCTCAACCAGGATGCCTCACTTATGGTCCGTACCCTTCAGCCAACCGAAAATGGCCTGCCGATTGAGATATATGCCTACTATGTTCCTCCCAACTGGGAAGAATTTGAGGATTTCCAGTCTCAGCTTTTTGAGCATATATACGCTATCCTGCCTGAATTTGGACTGATGGCATTTCAGCGGCCATCGGGAAGGGATGTCCACCTTACCGGGGTGTTGCCGGAGTGAAAGGGATTTTATACCTTTGCAACCGGTTTAATTATCTCATATTTAACTCATAAAACAATCTTATGGCATTCAATCTTCGCAACCGCAATTTTTTGAAATTGCTTGATTTCACTCCTCAGGAAATTAAGTTTTTACTCGATCTGGCATGGGACCTCAAGAAGGCCAAATATGCCGGTACGGAGCAACCCAGGCTGACCGGTAAAAATATCGCCCTGATCTTTGAAAAGGCTTCCACCCGCACCCGCTGTGCATTTGAAACCGCTGCTTTCGATCAGGGTGCGTGCGTAACCTATCTTGGCCCGGAGGGCTCTCACATCGGGAAAAAAGAGACTATGAAAGATACGGCAAGGGTATTGGGAAGAATGTATGACGGGATTGAATACCGCGGTTTCGGCCAGTCTATCGTGGAAGAGCTTGGCCAGTACGCAGGCGTCCCGGTATGGAACGGACTAACCAACGAGTTCCATCCGACCCAGATCCTTGCAGATTTTCTCACCATGATGGAACACTCCGACAAGCCGCTCCACCAGGTCTCATTCGTGTATTGTGGCGATGCGCGCAATAACATGGGAAACAGCCTGATGGTCGGCGCTGCCAAAATGGGAATGGATTTCCGCGCCTGCGCCCCCAAAAAGTATTGGCCGGGCCAGGAACTGGTCAACACCTGCCTGGAAATTGCCCGCGAAACCGGTGCCAAAATTTCCCTGACCGAAAACGTGGATGAAGGCGTGAAGGGTGTTGATTTTGTTTACACCGATGTGTGGCTCTCCATGGGTGAAGCTAAAGAGCTCTGGGATGAACGCATCCGGGAAATGCTGCCTTACCAGGTCAATAGTACCATGATGCTGAAAACCGGAAACCCGAAGGTGAAATTTATGCATTGCCTTCCCTCATTCCACAACAAGGATACGGAAGCAGGCTACGATATCTTTAAAAAATACGGTCTCGACGGACTGGAAGTAACCGACGAGGTTTTCGAATCGCCTGCATCTGTCGTATTTGACGAAGCTGAAAACCGCCTCCATACCATCAAAGCGGTGATGGTGGCTACCCTGGGGGATTAACAGGCAGCACCCTTCCGTTTTCACACATCAGCGTCCGGGCCGGGTATTTGTCGAAAAACGTGTAATTATGCGTTGCCATGACTACGGCCCGGCCTGTTTTTGATATATCCATCAATAAACTGATGATCCCTTCAGAGCTTTCCGGATCAAGATTTCCGGTGGGCTCATCTGCAAGAACCACCTCGGGATCATTCACCAGCGCTCGCGCGATGGCAACCCGCTGCTGCTCTCCACCGGAAAGTTGATGCGGCATCTTACCTCCTTTATTGCCGAGGTCAACCTTTGCCAGAACCTCCAGCAACCGTTTCTGCATTTGCCGTTTGTCGCGCCAACCGGTACTCCGCATAACAAAGAGCAGGTTTTCGTTTACCGACCTGTCCATCAGCAACTGAAAATCCTGGAAAACAATCCCGAGTTTCCTGCGCAGGAATGGAATATCGGAACGACGAAGGGTTGAAAGGTCATATCCGGCTACTTTACCAATGCCTGCACGAAATGGTATATCAGCGTACATGGTTTTCAGCAAACTGCTCTTCCCGCTTCCTGTTCTGCCAATGAGATACACAAATTCGCCCCTGGAAATTTCCAGCGTAACACTGGCAAGTACCAGTGTATCATTCTGATATACGGATGCTTTGCTAAACCTGATGATGTGGTCGGGATTCATCTATTTGGTTTAACGGTGTTCGGCAGTCTGAAGGTCCAGGGTCCTTATTTTTCCATATTCCATTTCCCGGGCAAAAGCTAGTATCTCCTCCATTTTATGCAGAAGGTTGCACCTGGCCAGCGCTGTACGCGGATTAGTCAGCTTAAAATAGGCGATCAGGGTGAAATTATCATCCCTGATCTGAATATAATCGGGTATCTTACTGGTTCCCTGAATTTTTAATATATACATGGTGGTTCATTCCATTTACATGCATGAGGTGAAGAAAAGATCACCCTTGATGCAAATGTAGCAAAAATGGTTTTCTGTGGAGGTTCAAAGGGTTATTTTATCGGTTCCGCCATCAACACCCCTTCCGGTCTGCGGTTCTCCGGATGTTCTTTCATCGACAGGAAATCTGCCTGCAGGTCATCCACAAAAAAGGGATAGATGGAAGACGGGTTAAAAAAGTAGATCTTCACCCGGCTGCCTGCAGGTAACCCGGCGGGAAGATAAAAAGCGGCCTCTACCGGCGTCCAGTGGTCGGGCGGAACATATTCTTCCAGCACAAACCGGTTGTAACTCACGCTTCTGCCTCCTGCATGGTAATCGACGACCAAAGTGGCTTCAGTTCGTTGCCGCGGTGCATATACCCGGGCACTGATCCTGATAATCCGGTAAACTGAGCTGAACAAGGTGTCCGTGGAAACTTCCGCGCCAATACTATACGGAAGTCGGCGGTTGACCTGAGATGACCATTGACCACCAAACGAAACCGAATCAAACCGGCTATTCTCGTTCATCCAGAAGGTGCCATACTCCTTTTCGAGATCGTGACGGATAGTCCTGACCGCGGAAATGTTCTCGTCCGGTATCCAGACCCTGGCCTTTTTGGAAGTGGTAAAAAATGCATCCCAATAAATTTCGGAGGTCAGGGAATAAGACGGAAAAATGCACCTGGTCTGTTGCCAGAACTGGAACAGATTCAATGCGGTCA
>CAYLVY010000206.1:0-4634 GCA_964387205.1 uncultured Draconibacterium sp. | reverse complement strand
ACGCTCACCGGCAGGATCGGATTGATGATCATAACCACCGTGTTGGAAGTGGCAGGGCCCCCGCTCTGGCAGGTTTCACTCGAGGTAAGGATGCAATAGACCTGATCGCCGTTGGCTGGAATGTAAGCATAGGTACCGGTATTGAATCCGATCATTTCCACGCTGTTGACAAACCACTGGTAAGATGGAGTCAATCCGCCGTTAACAGGGGTAGCCGTAAAGGTTACGGTAGTACCTGCACATACATTGTTCAGATCGGCATCAATCGAAACGCTGACCGGAAGCAGCGGATTCACCGTGGCGGTAAGGGTATTCGAAGGGGCTGGCCCTCCGCTCTGGCATGTTTCGCTGGAGGTCAGGATACAGTAGACCTGATCGCCGTTAACCGGAATGTAAGCATAGGTATCGGTATTGAATCCGGTCATTTCAACGGTGTTGACAAACCATTGGTAAGATGGGGCAGCGCCTCCGTTTACCGGGGTTGCCGTATAGGTAACCGTAATTCCGGCACAAACCGGATCGGCATCGGGGGCAATAGATACGCTCACCGGAAGGATCGGGTTGACGGTGGCCGTCAGTGTATTCGAAGTGGCCGGCCCTCCGCTCTGGCATGCTTCACCGGAGGTCAGGATACAATATACCTCATCGCCATTTACCGGAATAAAGGCATAGGAATCCGTAATGAAGCCTGTCATTTCGACATCGTTGACAAACCATTGGTATGAGGGGGTTAACCCTCCGTTAACCGGAGTAGCTGTATAGGTAACCGTGGTACCGGCGCAAACCGGGTCGGCATCGGGGGCAATGGTCACGCTCACCGGGAGGATTGGATTCACCTCCATAGTCACGATATTGGAAGTGGCCGGGTTACCCGAAGCACACATCAGGTTTGAGGTAACCACGCAGTAAACCTCGTCGCCATCGGCGGGAACAAAGGAGTAAGTATTATCATTGGCTCCCGACACTTCGGTGGTACTGATCCACCACTGATAGGTGGGACTGGTTCCGCCATTGGTGACACTCGCGGTGAACAGCACTTCAGTTCCTTCGCACACCGGATTGTTATCAGCCACAACATCCACGGATACCGGCAGCGGATTTCCGACCGTTACGGCAAGGGTTGCAGTGTTACCGACGCCGCAGGGATTTTCACCATAAACGGTGATATTTCCGGATACTGCGCTCATGCTGAAATCGACGGTAATGGCATTGGTACCTGTTCCACCAACAATAGTGGCCCCTGACGGCACGCTCCACACATAATTGGTTGCCCCCAGGATAGCAGGAATAGAGTAGTTTACTCCGCTTTCAGGTTTGCAGATCACATTGGGGCCGGTGATAGGTTCGGCAATATAAGGCCCTTCACATACCGCAAGGTCATCAATGTAAATACCGGCTTTATTGGTCCCGCTGTAACAGTGGAAACCAATCCAGTAAATACCATCCACCGTTGGGGTAATATAGGCAATGCCCAGGGTGTAGGTATTGGTGTTGAATGCGGGGTTGTCGAAAATGGGGGTGGCTGACATGGCCGACGGATCCGGAGCCATTCCATAGTTTACCTTCAGACTCTCCATATAGGACGGGCTGATGGCCCTGTACCAGAAATTGACGGTATAGACGTGTCCGGCCTCCAGGGGCAATCCCATCGTATATACCCAGTCGTTCATGACGTTGGGTGATATGGCTTTCAGAATGGTCATCTTCTTCGTTCCGGAAGTAGTTGGCCCGGTATTGGTAAACCAGGTTACGGCATCATCATTGGCATCCACCACGGTGAGGCATCCGTATGCAGGGGGAGTGTATGCCTCGAAATCCTCCAGGTAAGGTATGGAGGCGATCGGGCAGGTCAACGTCGTAAAGGTGGCAGAGATCCAACCCGAATAGGTAGTCGGATCGCAGTGGCTGCGCACGTAGGCAAAATACCCCGTGGAGGCCGTCAAGCCTGTCACCTGATCAAAGGTATCATTGGTTGTTCCCGAGGCCACCAGGCCTGTTGTGCCACTTCCGGGAGCTCCGCTGGTGCGGACTTCCCATTCGTAGCCTAAAGGAGGAGCAATAACCGCGGCTGTCCAGCTCAGGTTGGCCGTATTACCGGATGTGGGAGTTCCCACCAAATCTGCAGGAGCGTCGCAGCCGGGGGTGGTAATTCTTCCTTTGGCGTACAAACTGCTGCAATTACCTATTGCTTTAACACGGTAATAATAGTCATATGTACTGATCAGGCCGCTGACGCTCAAACTGACATCGGGATCGGTGATGGTGAAGGGTGAACCGGCGATCGGGATCAGGAACTCTTCATCAGTAGCAATATCGACTTCATAAGTGACCGGGAACTGGCCTCCTCCGGCAGAAGAGCTCCAGCTCAGGTTGAAGGAGGTATAGGTCAGATCCGAAAGGGTAAGATTTGCCGGAGTATCCGGGCAGGTATAAGCCACGATGGAAGACCAGTCGCCGGCACAATTATGATAAGCCTTGACCCTGACATAATAAATAGTGTTGCCGCTCAGGCCGCTGACACTCTGGGTAACCACCGGGTCAACTACCGTAAACGGAGAACCTGCAACAGGATTGAGGAATCCGGCATCTGTGGCAACTTCTACCGTATAGGTTAAAGCCAGTGCCGTACCCCCTGCCGGAAAATTCCACGACAGATCAAACGACTCAGAAGTGGCATCGGAATAGGCAAGTCCGCCAGGTGCTGCCGGGCAGGTCACCACCGATCCGGAGGTGAATTCACTGCTGCACGACGAGGATGCACTGACACGCACATAATAAGTGGTGTTTCCGGTAAGGCCCGTAACGTCAAGGGTTACCAGAGGATCAACTACTATAAAAGGCGAACCGGCTATAGGGGCGGTGAATCCGGCATCGGTGCACACCTCAACGGTATAATACGATGCACCGGTAACAGGATCCCAACCGGCAGTAAAGGTCTCGGTGGTAACGCCACTGAACCCCAGATTGGCCGGGGCAGAGGGGCAGGTGAACACCGATCCGGAAGAATAGGAACTTATGCATTCACCTTCTGCATTAATACGATAATAATATTGTGTGTTGGCCGTCAACCCGCCAACTGATACCTGAAGAACGGGGTCGGTTACGACAAACGGCGAGCCGGTAACGGGATTGTTGAACAGCTCATCGGTTGCGACATCCACGGTATAGACCACGGGGTCGATATACAATCCCTGGGAAGAATCCCAGGTGAGGTCAAATCCTTCACTGGTCACGTTGACTGCTGCCAGGTTGGCGGGAGCGGCCGGGCAACTGGTGATCACTGCCGTAGCAGCAGAAGTACATCCTGCCGGCGTGGTGGAGGTGGCGGTATAGGTGACAGATGTCATCGGTTCTGTGTACACAACGGCAGCGGCTTCCCCCATGTAAGGGATGACAGCACCGGGATCGGAATAGAGATAGGTAAGCGGCGCCCAGGTTTTGGGGAATATCAGTTCATGCTGGATGCCGATATTGGGCCGGGTAGTAGTGGTACTGCCTGTCGGAGGTTCAGTGCAGAGGGTCGGGTTATTGTCCTTCGAAATGTAAAGGGTGCGGTTGAATCCCGTGGTTGTGGTGTATTGCACCGATACAGATTTGGAAGTGGTACCGGAATTATTATTGTTAAAACAGGTTTCCACCAGCAGGTTGGAGGTGCCATCCCAGGCAAAAGGAACATCCAGCGTATGGGTAATGGTGAAAGGTGGCGTTTCGGTAACTTCATAATCGACAGGACCAAAAACTGTAGTAACCCCTGTTTCCGCTGTGGTAGTCATGACCGATGTCGCCGTATTTTTCATGGCAATGGTGAACCCCAGGTAGGTATAAGGGGGTGTAAAGGCAACGGCATTGAACGAGATGGCGGTAACGAGCGATCCGGGCTTCATCCCGATGGCAGTAAGTTCATCCGCTGTATAGATCATCTGGTTTTTAGTACCGCCCCATACACCTTTATATGGTGTGCTGGTGGCAGTTCCAAGTGTTCCGGTGCCAATCTGACCGGATCCCGAACTACCACCGCCGGAGGCGGTCAGCATCAGGATATCCCCGTTTTCCACCTCAGCGGAGGAGGGGGTAACGACGGTGGCAGGAGGCAACGGATGGACGATCACCTCAACCGATCCAATGGCCACACAACCATCATTGGGGCCGGAGGAGTTGTCGGTGGCGGTCACCCCATACACCTGGGTGGCAAGCGGGGTGACAATATGGGTAGCGCCTATAAGGGGACCCGGTTCCCATACATAATCGTATTCAGGATCGTTGGTGCTGGTTGCCAGCAGTACCGAACTCTGTCCCTCGCAAATTCCGGAAGGAGTGGCGGTAACCTCAATCTCCGGTGCCGGGGTAACGGTAGCCACCACCGGAACGGTGGGGCTTTCACAGTACGCTGTCACGTTCCAGTTATACATATAATAGTAGGCGTTTGAAGTCCCGCTGATATAGCCACTGGTAATCGTACCCACACTGCCGATGGGATAAGGATAGGTATTACCACTACTCTCCCGGACCATGGAGGGTCCGCCGGAGAGGATAAGAATGCGCAAACCCTCACCAACCGGTATGTCCCACCCGATATTTACCGTATAGGGGGGCACTCCATCACCTCCGGGTATCGGGATCGGGGCGGAAGTCAT
>CAYLVY010000205.1:3208-4731 GCA_964387205.1 uncultured Draconibacterium sp. | reverse complement strand
AAATGGAAAATCCCCTTTCCGCTCCAGATGTTTACTTCGTACTCAGGCCGTGCATGGGCATGGCCATGTTTACCAGGGAAATATTTGAAGCGCATGGGCTATACTGGGCAACAAGGTTCGCGGGTGATGCCGAATTCGTCGAGCGGATCTTCCGGCATGAGACCGGGGTGACCTTTAATGATCAAAAGAATGAACTCAGAAATTTCATCTTCAAGGAAGAGCAGGCGCAGGGGCTATACGCCTTTCTGCGGGCGCCGCTGGTAATCAGTCCGGAAAAGGGATCAGAAAACCTGACAGTTAAATATCCCATGGGTGGCCCGGAACGGGAAACCTTTAAACAAACGTGGAAAAAGCGGCTGCACGGTATCGGAGACTATGAGTACCCGACTTTGTAATATCATCTGCATCTGACCTGCCAACACAACTTCCTCACTCCTGTATGACTGTAATGGACAGAATACCCGGAATCCGGAACATATGGAACTTTTTTCAGCGAAGACGGGCCGCGAAAATTATCCTGGCCGGTGACTATTTTAATGAAAGCTACTACCTCGAAAAGTACCCGGATGTAGAGAAAGCCGGTATTCCGCCGCTGGAACATTTCCTCAGATATGGCGCCTTTGAGGGCCGGAATCCATCTGCGAAATTCAATGGCAGGTTTTATCTCGCAGCGAATCCGGATGTCAGGTCGGCCGGTATCAACCCGCTGTTTCATTTCCTTAAATACGGAATTCACGAACAAAGAGCTCCGCTGCCACCGCCCGCAATACCACAACATACCGGAGCATCTTCAATGGATCCATCCGCCGATGTCCAAACAATCCACATCGACTACACGATCAACGTGGTCTATCCCAATGCTCTGCAATGCAGACACTTTTTACCGGATGGAGCTAAAGAGGGGGTAAACACTCATTTCGATGAGGTATATGTGATCAACCTGAATTACCGGGATGACATGTCGCAGGCCATAGAAGATCAACTCCGTCGCCTGAACATCTATGCCCGGATCGTGGAAGGCATAAACGGGTACGAACTCCCACACCTCTATGAATATGAACAATATGCGAAATTGCCACCGGGTGCTTTAGGCGCCCCTGGCGACGAAATTCAGTTAAAGCAAAAAGCCATTCCCAACCCCGGTGCCTGGGGGTTGCTGAAGACCTATCGCATGATCCTTCTCGATGCCATGGAAAAACGGCACAAGCGCATCCTGGTGCTGGAAGGTGATACGGGACCCTGTATCGAGGAAAAGTTGTTCCCCGTCCTGCTGGAAGCGATCGAGAGGATGAACCTTCCGGTTGACCGGGTACTCAGGAATGTCCATATTCGATCTTCATGGACAGGTTAAAACTCATCGGTTCTTTGTCATTCAGGCAATCCGGATCCATCAAACAGAAGACGGGTACAGAAATCCGGGGACAGAAAGTTTGCAGACGACCATTCTAATCATTAGCTAAAAATCCGAAAATGAATGGATTCCTGAATTATCAGAAATTCAGAGAAAAAATTGTGATGCTGAA
>CAYLVY010000205.1:0-3177 GCA_964387205.1 uncultured Draconibacterium sp. | reverse complement strand
GCAAGGACAGCCGAATCACGGTGGGAATATATGGAGAAGGTGCTCGCAGAACTTATTCAGATTGCCCCGAAAACAGCCCTGGAACTGGGTACCAACAAGATTTCCCTGATGAAATTCAGCGATTGCATGGGGTTGGACCTGAACGACATGGATCCTGACAATCGCTGCAACCAAATCATTTTACATGATGCCAGGCAGACCCCCTGGCCTATTCCGGACCGGCAGTATGACGTATTCGTGGCACTGCAGGTCATGGAACACCTCTCCCCGAAGCAAAGTGAGGTATTTGAAGAAATCCGGAGGATCGCCCGTTACGCCATCCTTTCCCTACCGTATAAGTGGAATGATCCGGCGGATATTAACCATTACAACATCGGGGATGAGGTGATCAGAAAATGGACAAACCACTATCCTCCCTGCAAAATCCTTTTCAGCGGGGAGGTTAACAAGCGGATCATTCTCTGCTTTGATTTTGAACAGGAAGTTAAAACCCAAATTATCCGGTATCCGGTTGAAGTCAGACATGCATCATGCATCCCTGCAAGCCGGTTCATCCCTTCCGGCAAAAAAGAGTGGATCAATGAGTATTTCGACAACATCTGCCTCGTTAACCTGAAAAAACGTCCGGACCGGCTGATCCGCATGTTGCAGGCACTGGGCAGGCTTAATATCGCGGTTGAAATTACCGAAGCCATAGACGGACATTCGGAGCCTCACCTGAATGAGTTTACCAGGTACACGGAATTACCATTGGGTGCCGACCGGGACACCATCAGGGAATTGGTAAGGAACCGGAAAGATATGTTCAGCCCCGGAGGCTGGGGGCACCTGAAGACCTTCCGGGCCATCATGAAAGATATGCAGCGCAAAGGCTATCAGCGGATCCTGGTGCTGGAGGATGACGACATTTTCATCCATGATTTTCACCGGAAGTTCCGTGCCCTGACCGATAACCTGAAAGGAAAACCATGGAAAATCCTGATGCTCGGGGCCAGTCAGCACTATTGGAGTATTCCGGATGATCTCTGCTATCCTGAGAAAGAGATCAGGGAATTTGACCCATCCATACCGTTATACCATCCGGTAAATACCCTCGGCACCTTTGCCATTGCCTTCGATCAAAGCATTGTAAACGATTACCTTATACTACTCGAGAGCATGCAATGCAATGCCGACCGTGCCCTGCATTCCCTTTTCAGTCGTTACCGACCATTCTGCTTCGTTGCTATTCCAAATCTCATCATCAGTGATATTTCCGACAGCAATATAACGGCCAGGGAAAAAAATGACCAGAAACCCTATCAGGGGAAACAAAAATGGGATATATCGCGCTACGATTTCCCTTTCCGGCAGGATCTTGTGACCATCGTCGTTCCGATGTACAATGCCGCGGCGACGATCGAACGCGCTGTCCGTTCGCTGATGCGTCAGACCTACCGCGAAATTGAAATCATCGTGGTGGATGATGGCAGTACCGATGGCAGTGGCCAAATCGTGAAGTCCCTTTCGGCAGAAGACAGCAGGATCAGTTATATAAGTTGCAGTACCAACCGGGGATGTTTTCATGCACGTAATGTCGGGGTCAGGCAGGCACGGGGAAAATACATCACCTTTCACGATGCAGACGATATAGCTTTAACCAGCCGGATTGAACATCAACTGCTGCCTTTGGTGAGCCGTAATGCACGCTTCACCATAGCCAAAATCATCCGAAGTATCAAGGATATAGGGGAAAGCGACTTCAACGATGATGCATCGTTGCTCCGCTATGTGGAAGGTGGTGAAAGCACCAGCAACAATCCGCTGGAGCCTATGAGAATAATCATGCCTTTGGGATTGGTAACCACGCTGTTCGACCGGTCGGTCTTTGAACAATACGGGTTGTTTTGGGAAGAGAGGTTCGCCGGGGATGCAGAGTTTCTGGAAAGGATTCTCTATCATGAATGCAGCCTGAGGTTCCCGCTTCAGGAGCAAACTGCCTATCAATATCTCGCCGGCCAAAGAAGAATTCCCGGTTTGTTCGAATATATTGACAAAATATTATATGTTTGCCTGCCCAGGAATGAACAAAACCTATCCCGGCAATATCTTCAGGAAGGTGAGGAACGAAAAAAATTCAGGGAACGTTATCGCCGCAGGTTATCCGGGCAGGATGATTATATTTACCCGACACTGCAGAAATGAACCATGAGGATTTCAGGCATCTATAAATTCTTTCGTACCATTTCCTTCATCAAACGATGGTCATGGGCCATGCTCAGCATTACAAGGCTCCGTCTGGAACTAACCAGGGCAAGGCATTTCAGGATACTCAGGGAAAGTAAATTATTCGACAGGCAGTTTTACGAGGAATCAAACCCCGACATAAACTCTTCCCTGCTCAACCCGGTTCGCCACTACCTGCTGTATGGAGGATTTGAAGGAAGGAACCCATCTGCCTTTTTCGACAGTGCCGCATATCTGAAAAGTAATCCTGACGTGGCATCCCAGGGCATGAACCCATTGGTTCACTATCTTAAACACGGACAGTCGGAGCAGCGGTCAGGCGGCGTACCGGCAGAACAAAAGACCCGGCCAGTGGAGGTAAATGAAACGGCAGCACAGCGGCTGCTTCAGAAAAGCAAGCAGTTGCTCGGCCGTTTCTCTGAAAATCCGGATATTCGCCTGATCAGGGAGAGCCACTACTTTAATGCAGGATATTATCTGCGTGTCAATGCCGATGTGCAGGCCTGTAAAATGGATGCTGCAGCCCACTACTGCGACTTTGGCTGGAAAGAGGGCCGGAACCCCGGACCATTGTTCGATACGGCATACTACCTCGATACTTACGATGATGTCAGGACAAACCAGGTCAATCCTCTCATCCATTTCCTGATGTTTGGTGAAAAAGAGGGGCGTCTTCCCAAACCCTTTGAATACGATGAAGGACAATGCATGGCCGAAGCGGACATTTCGGATGCCGAAGTAGTTGAAACTAATCCGGAACCCGGAAAAATCGCCATCGTGTGCCACCTGTTCCACAGCGATCTCGCTGATGAATTCATCACCTGTTTCCGGCAGATTCCTTTCGAATATGACCTCTTCGTCACTACCTCCGCTAAAGATTTACCGTTCCTTAAAGATATCTTTGGGAAAGAATTGCCTGATACCCACGTAACTATCATCACGGTTGAGAAT
>CAYLVY010000204.1:0-4733 GCA_964387205.1 uncultured Draconibacterium sp. | reverse complement strand
CCACAGAGAAAATGCACAGAGAGCCACAGAGAGAATTTTTATGAATAATTCAGGTAAGATAACACCAAATGTAAAACCTTATGAAGTATTAAACAAATTAATTCTCTAACATTGATGTTCACGTCTCTATTAGCCGCATCTGAAATTCTATGCCCAGGTGTTAAGCCTGTTTTCACAGGTTTATCATCGTTTTGCAGGTTAAACAATGTGCTGGTTTTTGAATCAGTCCCATATATATTTCAAAATCGTCAATATTCTTCAGGATTGGTTGGGTGAATATATCCGGAATGATAAAAAAATCATATATTTGCATCCTGAACGTTCAGTATGTAACACTATGATTGATACCAAAGCATACATCCTTGAAGAGGCTTACCGTCTCTTCCTGACCAAGGGCTACGAAGGGGTGTCCATCAGCGATATCAGCAAAGCCATCGGGCTTACCAAAGGGGCGTTGTATCATCATTTCCTCAACAAGGAAGAACTGTTCAAGGCGGTGATCAACAAATATCTGAGAATTACCCGTCTGGGGGATCTCCCTCCCGACGTTTCCCTCGCCGAATACCTTCAGGCCAACGCCACCCATGCCCGGCAAATCGTGAATGCCCTGCATATGGAAATCACCCAGTTCGTTCCGGCCAACTACCTTTCGCTGCTTATCGATGCCGTCAGACACTACCCTGGTTATGATACCGATAACCTTGAACTTTTCCGGCAGGAGACCAACCGAATCCGCCAGATACTCGACCACGCCATCAAAACCGGAGAGATCAGGGCCGATATCGATACCCA
The DNA here is from genome assembly GCA_964387205.1 of uncultured Draconibacterium sp. GTDB lineage: Bacteria > Bacteroidota > Bacteroidia > Bacteroidales > FEN-979 > CAIVAT01. The sequence continues at coordinate 3,941 of CAYLVY010000204.1, read as the reverse complement.
CACCACATCGCTGAACCTATTCAGTATTTCGGTTGGGATCGCTACAAACCTTATCCGGCGACAAACTCCCGAAGCCGCCATGAATGCCTACCAGGCTCAATTGAACGAATTTTATAAACTTCTTAAAAAACCCTGAAACGATGAAATCAGTCGATCGCTTTTTTTTCATCAACAAACATACCGTACGTTTAGTATGTTTTAATCCGACACGCTTTTATCCGCTGCGGGAAATATTGTTTCTGTTTCTCCTGGCTAACCTGCTCAGCGGATGCGACCAAAATTCGGCCTCCGGAGAGGATCCCGCAACGGAAAACGCCCGGGTATCGGTATCGCCGGTACGGCCGGGACCTGAATATGAAGAGCTCTCGTTCAGCGGGACTATCGAAGCGGAGCAAACCATTCCCCTCTCGTTCCGTACTGCCGGCATCGTCCATGAAGTGATGGTCGAAGCCGGCGACAGGGTAAGGAGAGGGCAACTGCTGGCGACCCTGGACGATGCTGACCTTCGGAATATCCATACAACGGCACTGGCAAAGTTCAACCAGGCCCAGGATGCCTGCAACCGTTTAAAACAGGTGTATGACCAGGGAAGCCTTCCCGAGATCCGGTGGGTGGAGATGAAAACCAATCTGGAACAGGCATCTGCATCGCTGGAACTGGCAAAAAACAACCTGGCAAAATGCAGCCTGGTATCGCCAATTGATGGTTGGGTGGGGCGACGGAACATCGAACCCGGGATGTCGTCGGTTACCCTGACCGGAGCGCCGGTTGAACTGGTAAGAATCGAGAAAGTTCTGGTTAGGATTCCGGTACCGGAGACGGAAATCAATAAAATCAAAAAACGGGACAAAGCATCGGTAGTGGTTCCTGCAGCCGACGGACTCGGGGTGGAAGGTACGGTATCCCACCTGAGTCCTGTTGCCGAATTGCTGTCGCGAACCTATACAGTGAAGATTACGGTTGATAATCCTGATGCAAAGCTAAAACCCGGGATGGTTTGCGACGTTACCCTTCGGCCGGAGTCTGAAACCATCGCCCTGGTTGTCCCATACCAGGCGGTGAAAATGGATGTCAAAGGACAAACCTATGTTTTCGCGGTCGATACCGAAAGATCAGTCGCACTGAAAAAGGCAGTAACCACGGGACGCTACCTCGACGGAGGGATCGTTATCCACGACGGGCTATCTGAAGGAGAGCTGGTAGTTATTTCGGGAAGCGAAAAGTTATCCGACAACACCAAAATCGCATGGTAAGATGAAAAGGGGTACCAATTTCATTGCAGTGGCCATGCGCAACCATACCCTGGTCATTCTTCTCTCCCTGCTGCTGATCATTGCCGGGATCTATGCCCTGTTTTACATGCCCCGGAACGAGTATCCGCAATTCACCATCCGTCAGGGGGTGATTGTGGGCATCTATCCCGGGGCCACATCGGCAGAAGTGGAAGATCACCTTACCCGTGTTGTGGAAAACTATATTTTCTCTTATCAGGAGGTGAATAAGGAAAAAACCTATTCCCTTTCCCGTGAAGGGGTTATGTACCTATTTGTAGAGTTGAACGGAAGCGTCAGGAACGCCGACCAGTTCTGGTCGAAGGTCCGCCACGGGCTGAATGAGCTGAAACGGTTGCTACCTTCCGGGGTACTGGCGCTCGTTGCCAACGCCGATTTCGGGGATACCTCCGCGATGCTGATCACCCTTTCATCCGATACCAGAAGTTACAAAGAACTGGAGGAGCAGGTGAAAAGACTGGAAGCAGAATGCAGAAAAATCCCGGAGACTTCAAAAATCCGCCGGCACGGCGTGCAAAAGGAGAAGATCTTTGTGAATGTAAAACCGGAACTGATGAATGAGTACGGCATCCGTACCATTTCGCTGCTGGGTTCCTACCAGTTGAACGGCATGGTTAACAATGCCGGGGTTCTCACAGACGACAAGAATGAGTTGGCTGTTCATCTTCCGGCAGCATTCGGATCGGAAAAAGATCTGGCCGGGCAGATTGTCTATTCAGATCCATCGGGCAATATCGTCCGTCTGAAAGACATCGCCACCATTGAACGGCGAATGGAGGACCCCGATCAGTATATCCGTCAGAACGGAATGAAAACGGTGCTGATTTCGCTGGAAATGCAGCCGGGTCATAACATCGTGCAGTTCGGCAGGGAGGTGGACAAAGCCCTGGTGAGATTTTCCGAAAGTTGTCCGGATGATATCAAAGTGGCGAAGATTTCCGAGCTTCCCAAATATGTTAAGGACTCCATTAATAATTTCATGAAAGAGTTTCTTATGGCGATCGTGGCAGTGATCCTGGTAACCATGATATTACTGCCATTCCGGATAGCTGCCGTAGCAGCCGTGACTGTGCCCGTATCGGTGATGATCACTCTTGGGATCCTCTATCCGCTGGGCATAGAGCTTCATACCGTTTCATTGGCTACATTGATCGTGGTACTCGGGATGATCGTGGATAACTCCATAGTGGTAATCGACAACCATGTAACCCGGCTTGACAGCGGTGGCTCTCCCTGGCATACGGCGATTGCAAGTGCCCGTGAACTCTTCTCTCCGATCCTGATCGCCACACTGGCCATCTTTGCTGCTTATATCCCGCTGAATTTTTTCCTGACCGGTGCAGCGGGAGAGTTTATCGAGTCGGTCCCGGTTGTGGTGGGCGTGGCGTTAACGGTTTCGGTGCTGGTGGCGATGTTGCTCGTACCTTACATGAACTACAGTTTCATTAAAAAAGGGCTCAAACGACCTGACAACAGAGGTAAACAGAGCTTTCTCGACCTGTTGCAGGGTTTGTTCGACCGTTCCCTGGAAGCAGCTTTCCGGTATCCGAAACTAACTGTCGCCGCAGGTATTGGTTCCGTAGTCGTGGCGGGATTCCTGCTCAGCGCCCTCGACCGGCAGATATTTCCAACTGTTGAACGAAACCAGTTCCCGGTGGAGATATACCTGCCCACGGGTACATCGCTGGCCCGAACGGCAGCAGTGGTTGACAGTATGGCCGGAGTCCTGCTGAAGGACTCCCGCGTCACCAACGTCACCAGCTTTATCGGCAGTGGTTCGCCCCGGTTTCATACGGTATATGCCCCCAATATGCCCGGATCCAACTATGGCCAACTGTTGGTCAATACCACCTCGAACCATGCAACGCTGGAGGTGATTGGTGAATATGGCCCCAGATATGCCGACCATTTTGCCGACGCCCATATCAAGATGAAAGAGCTTGCGCTTCAGCCCAACAAGGAGGCGATCGAAATAAGGATCACCTCCGATTCCATTCAGGATATCCGTTCCGTGCAGCAGGCCATCGCGAATATCCTGAAAAAGGAACAAGGGATCACCTGGATCCGCGACGACTGGGATCAGCAACGCCAGGGCATACTGGTACAACCCGACCGGGATAAGGCCAGCCGGATGGGCTACAACCGTAGTTACATCGCTACTTCGGTGATGGTCGGACTGGAGGGGATCCCCCTCACCACGATATGGGAAGCGGACTATCCGGTTGAAGTGGTACTGACCCGGGACGTGGGAAAGGAGAAGAGTATCCGTACCATTGAGGATCAGTATATCACCTCACCTTACAGTTTGCAGGCATTACCTCTACGTTCATTAGCCTCTTTTATTCCCGACTGGAATGAAGGAACGATCGTACACCGCAACGGCCTGAGGACCCTGACTATCATGCCCGATCATGACAACCGGGAGGTAGCATCGGCTATTTTCGAAAGGATCCGTCCGCAGATCGACAAGCTTCCGCTTCCCCAAGGAACTACGATCACCTATGGCGGGGAGTATGAAGGGCAGAATGAGGTCTTCACACCAATGACATTTGCCCTGATGGTCAGTGTGGTGATGATTTTTTTCATCCTGTTGTTCCAGTTTAAGAAGGTTAAGCTCTCCCTGCTCATCATGTCTGCCATGTTGCTCAC
>CAYLVY010000203.1:1269-4736 GCA_964387205.1 uncultured Draconibacterium sp. | reverse complement strand
CTCCCCCATGGGAACTATCGAACATCCTTTCAATGCAGGTGAACTGGTCATCGGAGCGCAGGGTACTTTCTTCGCCAGGGTACCGGATAACAACATCGGCATGATGACAGAGTCGATGTTCGAAGCAGCCAAGCATGACGGAACCTCTATCGTCGAGATCATGCAAAACTGCATTATCTTTGCCGATAAAGCCCATGGAGACGTGTTGGGCAAGGAGGTAAAGGATGATCATATGCTGGTGGTGAAAAACGGTGCCCCGATGAAGTTTGGAAAGAACCTCGAAAAAGGTCTTGTTCTGAGGGAGACACACCTGGAAGTTGTGGAGATCGGCAAGAACGGGATCACGGAAGATGACCTGCTGGTGCACGATCAGTACAGCCAGGACCCCGGAATCCACCTGATGCTCGCCAAACTGGGCCCGCCCCATTTCCCGATGGTTTTTGGCGTGATCCGCTCAGCGATGTATCCTACCTATGATGACCTTGTCGAAGAGCAGATCAAGTACGCCAAGGAGAATTCTCCGATCCGCTGCATGGATGACCTGCTGAACTCCGGCGATACCTGGGAAATTTAACCACGCCCCGATCTTCCGGGCTAAAGGATGAGGGATATGGAATGAGCTTGCAGGAGAGCTTTTCCGGATTTCTGGCAACACAAGGTTCGCCGGGTGACGGAAAACGTTTCCTGCTGGCGGTAAGCGGCGGGATCGACTCCACAGTCATGACCCACCTCTTTTCATTATCCCGATTTGAATTTGCCATTGCGCATTGTAATTTTCAACTCAGGGGTGAAGAGAGCGACCAGGATGAGGATTTGGTAAAGACCCTGGCGCTTTCCCTCGGGGTTGGATATTTCGTCAAACGGTTCGATACCTCCCGGTATGCAAGGGAACATGGGTTGTCAGTCCAGATGGCAGCCCGTAAACTCCGATACGACTGGTTTACATCATTGCTGGGGGAGCATGGGTTTGACGTGGTGGCCACTGCGCACCATCGCGACGATGAAGCGGAAACCTTCTTCATTAATCTGATACGCGGAACCGGAATCGCCGGCCTTCACGGCATTCCGGCCATTAACAGGAATATTGTCAGGCCCCTGATTTTTGCCTCACGGGAAGAGATCATGCAGTATGCCCGGGAACATGCCATCCAATACCGGGAGGATCACTCCAACTCAAGCCTGAAATACCTCCGGAACCGAATCCGGCTTGAACTGATCCCGCTGCTGACGGAATTGAATCCCTCATTCAGCGAAGGACTGCACCGCACGATCAGGCAAGTATCGGAAATGGAACAACTTGGTTTAGAGGTGTTGTCGGAATGGCGGGAAAAATGTTGTACATCCGGCAGTGAGGGAATGACGATCCATGGCCGGACCCTTACCTCGTTTTCCAAACCTGAACTTCTCCTTTGGCATTTATGTGCTCCATTCGGTATCAGAGGGAATCAGATCGAACAGATCATCAGGGCATTGGATGCCCCCGGAACCAAGAAACTTTCCCTTCAGGGATATCATTTCTGGGTGAACAGGGAGGAGATCAGGATCATACCAGACCATCCCGGTGATCCGGATGAGAAATTTCAGATTGAGAAAATTGATCAGGAAATGTCGGTGGAAAGACCGGTTGTCCTGAAAATGTCGAAAAGGATGATCACCAGGCCATTTCACATTCCGGATGATCCGGACATTGCTTCGCTGGACTTTGATACACTCACTTTTCCGCTGACCATTCGAAAACCAAAACCAGGGGACTCGTTCCGGCCATTGGGCATGAGGGGAAAGAAGAAAGTCAGTGATTTTTTTATCGATCTCAAAGTGCCGCGCTGCACCCGGGAGAGGTCTTGGTTGCTATGCAGTGGCGATCGTATTGTTTGGGTTATCGGATACCGTATTGGTCATCAATTCAGGATCACGGAAAAAACCAAACATATTCTTCAAATATTTTTATCTAATTTTGTGCATTCGTAAATCATTTTTTATGAAAAACATTCCCTCCCTTGCCGCGTGGTTAATCTTGCTGTTTCTGCCGGTTATGGTGTTTTCCCAGATTCTTGATCCGGTAAAATGGAGTTTCAAGGTTGAACAAAACCAGCCCGGAGAGGCTATCCTGCTCCTGACGGCAAAAGCCGATAAAGGTTGGCACGTCTATTCCCAGGATATCCCATCCGGAGGTCCTCTGCCCACCAGTTTTACCTTCAATAAAAGCAGGCATTTTGCGCTGGTGGGCAAGGTTACCGAGCCCAAAGCGATTGAGGAGATGGACCCCAACTTCGACATGGTACTTAAATTTTTTGATGGATCGGTTACCTTCAAACAGAAAATCAAGGTTTTAAGTAAAGAAGATTTCACCATTACCGGGGTGGTAAACTTTATGTGTTGTGACGATAAACAGTGTCTGCCTCCGAACGACGTGGAATTTGAATTCCGGATAAAGGGAGATCCGGATGCAGGTGCAGCAACGGTTGCAGCTGCTGACACAGCCATAGTCAGGGATAGTTCCGCGGCAGTAGCTGTTCCGGATTTATCGGAAGCAGATAAGATCAAAGCCGATCAGGCCAAGCTGGCCGAAACAGCAGCCGATCAGGCGGCAGATCAATCCCTCTGGTGGTTTTTCCTGATATCCTTTGTGGCCGGACTGGCTGCTATCCTTACCCCGTGTGTCTTTCCGATGATTCCCATGACCGTTACCTTTTTCATGCACGATACTACCAGCAAGCGCAAAGCAAGAATGGAAGCCATCGTGTACGGGTTTTCGATCATACTGATCTATACCGTAGTCGGAACAGTAGTGGCGGTTACCCTTGGCGCCAATTTTGCCAATTTTCTCAGTACCCACTGGTTGCCGAATATATTTTTCTTTTTGATATTCATGGTTTTTGCAGCGTCATTTCTGGGATTGTTTGAGATCACCCTTCCTAGTTGGCTGGTGAATAAGGCCGATAAGCAGGCGGATAAGGGGGGATATACCGGCGCCTTTTTCATGGCCTTTACTTTGGTGCTGGTCTCATTTTCCTGTACCGGCCCCATTGTCGGCGCTATTCTGGTGAAGTCGGCCAGTGGCGACCTCCTGATGCCTATTATCGGGATGCTTGGATTCTCGCTGGCTTTTGCACTTCCCTTCGGCCTGTTTGCCTTTTTTCCATCCTGGTTATCGGGGCTGCCCAAATCGGGCGGTTGGCTCAACTCCGTCAAAGTGGTCCTCGGTTTCCTGGAGATCGCCCTGGGGTTGAAATTCCTGAGTATTGCCGACCAGACTTACCATTGGCATATTCTCGACAGGGAGGTCTATCTGGCCTTCTGGATCGTGATCTTCTTCCTGATGGGAATGTACCTGATCGGGAAACTCAAGTTCAATCACGATTCCGACCTTCCTTACATCTCCGTACCCAGGATACTGATGGCCATTGTGGTGTTTTCTTTCGTCGTGTATATGATCCCCGGGATGTGGGGGGCTCCGCTGAAGGCGC
>CAYLVY010000203.1:0-1259 GCA_964387205.1 uncultured Draconibacterium sp. | reverse complement strand
ACTTTGATATCAATGCGATAGTGAAGAATGAGGTACAGTTGATCAGCTCTTCTGGAGCCGGAGGAGACCAGACGACCTCCATCTGTGACAAACCTAAATATGCCGATTTCCTGAAACTACCCCATGGATTGCAGGGTTACTTTGATTACGGGCAGGCGCTGGCTTGTGCAAGAAAACTCAATAAGCCCATCTTTATCGACTTTACAGGCCATGGTTGCGTAAACTGCCGTGAAATGGAGGCCAATGTCTGGTCGGATCCGAAGGTGTTGCAGAAACTCCGGAATAATTATATCATTACGGCACTTTATGTGGATGACAAAACTGAACTACCGCAAAGTGAATGGGTTACATCAACCTATGATAAAAAAGTAAAGAAAACCATCGGTAAGATATTTGCCGATTTCCAGATCACAAGATTTAACGTCAATTCGCAACCTTACTACGTATTACTTGATACCAGCGGCCATTTGCTGGCTCCGCCCAGGGCATACGACCTGAATGTGGATGCCTTTGCAAAATTCCTGGATGATGGTCTGGCGAAATTCAATCAAACCAATCATCCATGAACAATAAGATAACTTTCCACGTTTCCCTGGCGGTTCTGTTCCTTCTTTCATATTTTCAGGTAATTTCTCAGACCACACCTTTCATGTTGCGGGCTGCATCATTGCCGGACCTTGGGTTCAGCGCAGCGGCCTGGGGGGATTATGACCGCGACGGAGACCTCGATCTCGTTATGAACGGTACCCTTGCCATGGTGCCGGTGACGCAGATTTTACAAAACGACAGCGGCCGCTTCACGATGGTAACTGCCAACCTTTTTGGCCTTCACCAGGGATCGGTGAGCTGGGCTGATTACGATCTTGATGGCGACCTGGACTTCGTGGCGACCGGAATGGATCCTGGCGGGATTCCTTATACCCATTTGATAAGGAACGACGGAGGTACGTTTGTCGAAACGGGCATTGCGCTCCCCGGCGTATCGGATGGCACCGCCATTTGGGGGGATTATAACAATGATGGGTTACCGGATCTTCTGATTGCGGGCAATCTCATGGCGACGATATTCAGAAACGCAGGCGACAGCGGCTTTATAAACATCAATGCAGGGTTGCCGGCAGTTCAAAGTCCGATGGCGGCCTGGTGCGATTACGATAACGATGGCCGAAGCGACCTGATGATCTGCGGTGATACCGGAGGTGGCTTCATATCAAGCCTCTTTCGTAATGAGGGAGGTACTTTCCGGGAGGTCACCATCA
>CAYLVY010000202.1:0-4855 GCA_964387205.1 uncultured Draconibacterium sp. | reverse complement strand
GCACTGGCGCCTCGACTGCAAAGCCGGATCCACCCACTTTGGCTTCACCTGATACACTTCGTAACTGAACCCGTCTCTCCGCAACTGCACCTTCATCCCGCCGAAATCGGCCATGTACAGCACATCCGGGTTGGGGTTTCCATGCTGGTCGCGGAACGGGCCTTTGTTTTCAACGAAACCGATCTGCCGGGCCGGGCGCTGCACCGGCGTTTCGGCAAACAGCCGGGACACAAGGAGCAGCAGAATGATTTTTGCATGGATTATTCCGGGTTAAGCGGGATACATTTTTTTTGCTAAAATTTCTGTTATTGTTCAGATAATGTATTGATTAACACACGTAAGGGTTTAACATAAACCACTTTACCTTTTACTTCCAGCGTATCCTCCTGGTCTCTTGTCAAAATGTACCCCTCCTGCAGCTGAAAATAATCCATCGCCTCCAGCAACCCCGCTATCTCCCGCTGCTCATTATCATGGGTAAGGCGCTCAGTTACCTGCACTGCCATTTTATAGCTCCTGTTTTCGAACACGATAAAATCGCATTCATGGTTTTCCCGGAAATAGAACAAACTGTTGTATCGCCGGCGAAGGAACATATACGCGGCATTTTCCAGCAGCCTTCCCCTGTCTTCATTGAAACTAAGGGTATTGGCACGGATCAATCCATTGTCGACTGCATATACTTTCCTGGCGTTAACGTGCCTGTTTTTTACCGAATAACTGAAGCGCGGAAGGAAAAAAAGCAGATAACTGTCGTGAAGCCACGATAAATAATCCGAAGCCGTATTGGCAGAACCCATTGAAAATACTTTGCGCAGATTGTTATACGAAAACTCTTTTCCGATATTGGTCAGCATATACAGTGTAATATCCAGTAAGGTTCCTGTATTCCTGATGCCATGCCGGATGGCAATGTCGCGGTAAACGATGTCTTTCAGAAGATTTTGCAAAACTTCAACGTTTCCTGAAGCCAGGTATTCCGGAAATCCCCCCGATAGCAGAAAGGAATCAAAAGACGAAGAATCCATTGCCTGGTTGGTGAATTCGAGATACTCTTCATAAGAAAATGGGAACAGTTCGTGACTGATATGCCTTCCGGTCAGCCTGGTCCCCAGTTCCCGGCTAAGCAAAGAGGCATTGGACCCCGTAATAAAAACCTTGCGCTCCCTGTCGTGCAGTTGTCGGATATACACCTCCCAGGAAGAAACATTCTGGATTTCATCAAAAAAAAGAGCGTCAGCTTCCTGCCCGATAAGTTCATCCAGTTTGGGAAAATCCCGGACCTCAAACCCATGAATCCGGGAATCCTCAAAAGTAAAAAATACTGCCTTCGGATAACGATCCCGGATCAACTGCTTCATCAACGTGCTTTTCCCACACCTCCTGACCCCGGTTATTACTTCAACATGATTCCCTGATGGCTGAAATTTCTGAAGAAATTTACGGGGGATCGTTCCTGCTTTCAGCATCAGCTGATCCCGCTGGGCTTCAAGCGCTAACCGAATATCTTCTTTTAAGACCATATTTATCAGGAGGTTAATATTTGCATTACAAATATAAGATAGTTTATATTAGTAATGCAAATATCTCCGCAAATATTTATTGTATCATAAGTTTTCTTGTAAATCGGGAAGAGGAGTTCTCAATTACCATCGTATAAACTCCCGGAACTACCGGCCTGAGGTCAAATTCAGTCTGGTATTCTCCCGACAAGGGAAGCGCTTCCCGCTGTTCAATGACAACACCCAGCGCATTCACAATGGCAATGCGGGTGGGTTCGTTTTTCATGCCTGTGCAGGTAACCCTGAAAAGTCCGTCGTTTGGGACCGGGTAAACCGAAACCTGCAATTGTGACAGCGCCCCGATCCCGGTCATGATATAATAAAACTCATCCGACCGCTCCGACGGACACCCTTCCAGCGTCACCTGCACCGAGTACTGTCCAGTAACCAATGGTGCATAGGTTTGCTGGGTGGCGTCGGGGATAATGGCGCTGTTGAGAAACCATTGATTTCCGTCCGGGGCGCTGCTCACCAGCATATCGCCGTTCTGGCTGATGGTGGGTGTTTCAGGGGTTGGATGGACCGTCACCTCCTTTACGGGAGAGATCTGTCCCTGCCCGCAGGCGTTGGTTCCATAGACGGTGATCTGACAATCGGCAGGGGCTACCGGGAATGTCGCGCGGATGGAGTTGGTGCCGCTACCGGCGGTGATCACGCCTCCGCCCTGTATCTCCCAGACATAGGATGCAGCGTTGAATATGGGTGGGATGTAATAGATTATCCCGGTATCGCCTTCGCAGACCTGAGCTTCACCCACAGGTGTTCCGGCCAGTCCGGGCAAGGCGCCCACGCTGATGGTCAGCGGCGATGAAACACTTCCGTTTCCGCAGAGGTTGTTGCCATACACGGTGATGGCTCCGGGTTGCGCGGTGGTGGAGAAATCAACGGCGATGGCGTTGGTTCCGGCGCCGGAACTGATGGATGCCCCCGGCGGCAGCGACCAGACATAGGTGTCGGCATGATCGATCAGGGGGGTTGTATAGAGCACATTCGTTGCGCCGGCACATACCGAGGCTTGTCCTGTTATGGTGGCTGCGGCTCCCGGCAAGGGATTAACGGTGATGTTAAACTGCGTTGGCGACAGGGCCGTGCATCCGCTGCTGTTGGTGTAGTTCACGGCCACCCATTGCGCCCCGGGCAGGTCCCAGGTGACGATCAGATCCGGTGTTCCCTGTCCCCAGATGATGGTGGCGCCTGGTGAAACGCTCCACTGATAGTTGTTCATGCCGGGCTGGGTGGAGTAATAGTAGTATCCCGAGTTGACACACATGCTGCTGCTGCCCGTGATGACGGGCGCGGCCATGGGGTTGACAATGACGGCCATCGAAGTGGCTGTGGCGGCCATGCAGCCCTGGGCGTTGGCGTAGTTCACACCGATGGACTGGGCGCCCAGGGTATTCCACGTGACGGTGACCGAAGGGGTCCCGGCGCCCGCGGTAATCGTTCCACCGGTGACCGTCCAGGTGTAGTTGCTCTTCCCCGTTTCGGTGGTGTAGACGGCGTTGTTGGTACCCAGGCAGATCGTTCCCGGACCGCTGAGGGTGGGCGTCGGCCCCGGCAGCACGGTTACCAGCACCGAGTCCGATCCGCTGCACCCTTCGGCATTGGTCACGGTCACGTAATAGGTGGTCGTTGCCAGCGGCGCCACGGTAATCTGTGCACCCGACATTCCGTTGCTCCAGAGATAGTTTGTCCCTCCAAAGGCTTGCAGCACGACATTGCCTCCACTGCAAACCGAGGTATCAGAAGAGGTAGCGGGGACAAATGGGACGACCGTCACGACCAGTGTGGTGTCGAGCATGCGGTTACACCCTGTCGCCGGATTGAGGGCGTGGATGGTGAAGCTGGAAGTGGCCGTCAGTCCGGTAATAGGGAAAATAAGGGTATCGCCGTTGCCGGTTTGGGGAGGGCCGTAGTTGATTCCGGATTTCAGAAGCTGGTATTGGATGCCGGGTTGGGAGTGGTTTAGAAACACGTTTACAATACCGGAATTACAAATTGTATTGGACGAAAGTTCAACCGTAATAGGGCATGCACAATTATAAAGTTCGTTGATTTCCATTAATGTCAGATTTCTGTTGTAAATCCGGATATCATCAATCTTACCCTTGAAAAACTCTGAATTGAGCGAGATACTTCCTAAATACAAGCTACAGTGATAGGACACCGGGGCCATGGCTCCATTAGTGACATGGTTTAAAATATTGTTGATCCAGACAGCATACTCATTGCCATTTTTCTGAAAAACAACGTGATACCATTGGTCCTGTTGAAAAATAATACTAGCCCGTTCGTTCAAGAAGAGGTCCCAGCTTGTAACCGCCGGATTGGTATTTACGAAATATGAGAATTTTTTATCATTGGTGTAATTGAACATAAGATCAAGTCCATTATGGGGTTTTGTATTGAATATACATTGCATCATTTTATTCAGGTCACTACTATTGAACCACAGGGAAATGGCATAGTGATCACAGCCATTATTGAAAAATGCACTGTCAATCTTAATTTGGCTCCCGATACCATCAAAGGAATAAGCCCGGTTGGAACTATTGCATCGATCGAAAGTATTTTGAGCGCCATTATTGACACCATGAAAACCATTCCCGCTCTCATCATTCGCATTTCCATTGAAAGGATACCACGCCACCAGCCCGTTTTGCAGCGAAGCCATGCCGGTGCTCTCCCCGATATCCGCCGGCAGGGCATTGACCTGCATGATGATAAAGTTGGAGGTATCGGTTACCGTCGGGCTTCCGGCGGAGGTATAGACGCAGTACACGGTGTCGCCGTTCTGGGGGATGTAGGTGAAGGTGGTATCGAAGTTCTGGATCAATGAGAGGATTTCATTACCGGCGAGGGCCCTGCGATAAATCCGGACATCGTCTAAGGAGCCTTTGAAATTCTGGCCATATCCGTTGTCAACACCTCCGATCATGTTCCAGAAGGTGTTGGTTGGAAAATCGGCTGTTCCCGGGAGGGTCTGCTGGGTTTTCAGCACACCGTCGAGGTAGAGCTTCATCACACCGGAGGCGCTGTCGTAGGTTCCCGCGACATGATGCCACTGATTTAAATCAATGGCAGATGCGGGAGATGTGATCTGGTTCATGGTATTTCCCGGGCTCACATCCCGGCGGAAGGCCAGGTAGCCACTGTTGGTGAAGCAGATGGAGTAAGGGTCATACCCGGCCTGCGGATCTCCCCTCCAGGTGATCTGGGTTTGCCCGTTCAGGTTGGCAGGATCGGCCTGAAACCAGGCCGACAACGTCAGGCCGTATTTAATATCGAGAACC
>CAYLVY010000201.1:0-4905 GCA_964387205.1 uncultured Draconibacterium sp. | reverse complement strand
ACTATTTATTAATAACATACAAGGGTTTAATAAAAATTATTTTGGACACTAGTGATTTTTCATCAAAAATTTTTCGGAACCGGATCTATAAACTTGACATGTAATGAAACTATTTTTCACTTTTAAAGTAAAAGATAACGGTAGATATTTCATTTATCCTGTCAATTATTTTCGTTTATTTGATAGGTAGAATTTAATGAACCAAATGAGATACATCACTGCGTTATTATATATGTAGGAATATATGCAGGTTTTATTTGGGAATACGACAATTTCAGGAATAAACAAGGCTCATCAGGTTTTTCATTATCGGGTATTTGATTCTTACAAACCATCGTGATATGAACAGAAGGTATTTTCCCCCACTGGTTGCACTTTTGCTGCTCTCCTGGGGATCGATTTGCGGGCAGACACTGAAAACAGATCCTCCGTCAGGACGTTACTGTACCGGTGAACCTGGTGTACAGATCTACATTGAAAATGCACAGGTGGGTACCATGTACTACCTTAAAAAAAGACCTTCCGGACAGACGGTCGGACAAAAATCAGGAGAACCCGGAAATACCTATTTCACCGGGAACTACACCGCCGGAACCTATTATGTCACGCCACCCCCACCATCCAATGATGTGATCGTTATTGCAAACCCAACCCCGACGAAACCCGAATTTGTGATCGTACCCGAAAACGGAAAGTATTGTATCAATGTCCCTACGCCGGGTGTTACCCTGAAACTGACAACCTCTCAGGCCGGCGTTACCTATAAGCTGTATAAAGTGGGTACGACCGACACCACCGAATGGACCTCCGGGGCCAACAATCAATCCCATATTTTTGGAACCACCTTTCTTGCGGGCCAATACCAGGTGAAGGCAATTCTTGGGAATGCCACGACAGGATTCTGTGGAAAATTTTCCGATATCCTCACCGCCATTGCCTGTAATCCACCGGTAGCCAATTTTACCTACCCACCGGGCACGGCCAATATCTGTTCCGATAATCCCATCACCTTCACCGACGCCTCTACCCCGGCCGGCACCATCACCGCCTGGCTGTGGAATTTCGGCGACCCCGCTTCCGGCATCGACAATACTGCTAACACCAATCCTGCCAGCCATATCTTCGAAGGGGCCCTGCTGGGGAGCAGTGTGTACGACTTCGATGTTACCCTCACGGTTACCGACAACAACGGATGCGTGGATGACATCACCATTTCCGGCATTCCCGTGAAGCAAAAGCCCGATGCCACCCTGTGCGAAGTAAGCGCTCCATGTCCCGAATTAACCAAAACCTTCTCCTACTGCACCGCTTCCAATACCAGTCCCAACGGGAACTTCACCTTCACCAACGGATCAACCAGCCAGAGCTTTAATACCTCTTATCAGATTACCTGGGGCCCCTGTACCACAGCCCCTTCCGTTAACGGCCCCACCTTTCCAAACCAACTGGTCAACTACACCTGTGTCGGCACCAAAGACATCACCATGACGGTGGAAGGAAATAACGGCTGTTCCAGCACGAAACATTTCAGCGCCTATGTAGGCAGCACCCCGAAAGGAGGTATTCTGAACCCGGGAAATACCTATGGGGTAACCGAGTTTTGTCACGATTTTCCATTAGACCCAGCAACTTATGACAATACCCTGGGAACCTATTTTGCACTCGATTTCGGCGACGGCAACAATATCCAATATCCAACCCTTGGGTCCTTACCACCACAGGGATCCATGATCCGGCATTGCTATACCACCTGTTCGGATCAACAAACTGTCAGATGCAATCCAAACAACCCTTCTGAACCCTTAAAATACGCATACCGGGTTGTCTTCACCGCCACCAATGCATGCCAGGCCAGCCCCACCCAGGTTTGCCCCGTGATTGTCACCTGTCCGACACTGGGTGGCTTCGGGGGTGTCATCGGATGGGGCCCTGGTTGGTGGCCCGGAGATCCCGACCCTAACCATCTTTTGGGCTGTAAAACCGTCACCTTCAATAATTCGACCACACCGGGTTTCTACATCTTTCCCAATGGTACCAGCGCTTCACAGGAATTGAAATACAAGTGGGACTTCGGAGATCCTTCTACAGGAACTTTGAATAATTCCACGGATCCAACTCCAACCCATGAATTTAGTATCCAGGGTCAAACCTACACCATCACTTTGATTACCTGGACCGGGCCTACCCCGGAACCCAACCTCACGGCAGATACGATTATCAAAGAAATATACATCCAGGTTGATCCCACTGCCAACTATAATGTGACCCTGGACCCCCCCGGCGGAATCTGTATACCGATCAAGGCCATCATCGATAATACCAGCGATGAAGGGGGATATGGCATACCACTGTATGCCTGGCGGGTGCTCAAACCCGACCTGACCCCGGCCCCGGCGGGAAGTTATTCCTTTGTTACCCCCGATCATCCCAACGATCCGAATTATCCGGAACCCCACATTCAGTTTAATGTTCAGGGAACCTATATTCTCGAGATGTCCCTCACCAATGCCTGCGGAACCAGTGTAAAACTGTCCGATCCCATCACCATCTGCCAGCCACCTGAGGTGATATTCGAAGATCCCGTGGTTCAGCTTTGCGGGCCCGGGCCAAGGCCCTTTACCGTATGCCCCGCGTATGACGAAAACTGCGAATCGGGAAGTGTTACTTATCAGTGGAGCGTTCCTGCAGGCGTTACCTTCGGAAATGGCTCCACGGCTGCTACCCCCTGCCCTGAACTGATTTTTCCCGACCTGGGGGATTATGAGCTCACTGTGACCATCTCCAATGTTTGCGACCAGGCCACGGCATCCCAAACCATCCGTATTGTCGAACCCATTGCCAACAATTTCCTCGACCCCGGTAACCTGATTGCCCAACCGGAGTTCTGTAATTGCATCAACGGGCTCTTTGTGATCGAAGGTTCTGAACCAACAGGAGGAAGTCCATCCTATATTTACCAATGGCAAAAGTCAACGGACGGAGGCACTACATGGAACAATATCATCACGGGTGGCACCGCGAAAAACTTCACCCTGCCAACACCTTTCTGCGAAACAACCCATTATCGCCGGCTGGTTTTCGACCAGGGGTTTTGTGAATCGGTTTCCGATCCTGTCCTTCTGCTGAGGGTCCCTCCGATTGTTAACAACCTGATCAGCTCCTCCCAAAACAAATGTACCGGGCAGGTGCCGGATTTGATAGTGGGTACCGCGGCCTCCGGAGGCGACGGCACCATCCTCTATCAATGGGAAAGCCAGACCGGGGCCGGCTGGGCAGTTATCGAAGGCGCCACCGGCCAGACCTATCAGCCACCGGCCGTCACGGAGACCACTTCATACCGGAGAGTGGCCACATCAGGGCCCTGTACCGATATCTCCTCCTCCGTGGTCATTACCCTTTGTGATCCCGTTGATAACAATACCGTCAAGGTTACCGTTGATAATGTAGATTACACAACTTTCGAAATGTGCGCCGGAAACCCTCCTCCGGTGATGCTTGGCTCCACCCCGACCGGCGCCTGCAACGATTTTTCCTATCAGTGGCAACGTGCTGTCAATTCACCGGATTTCAATATCTTCACCGATATCTCCGCGGCTACCACCATCAACTACCAGGCTCCTTCCCTCACCGCTACCACCCATTACCGCAGGATCGTCAAACCCGATCCCAAAACGGGATGCGACGATCATGTCAGCAATGTCATGATCATTATCGTCCATCCAAATCCGGTCGCATCGGGCGGGGCTTTCCCCTCGACAATCTCCGCCGGAGGTACGACACAACTGCAGGGCAATGCCACTTCGGGCACCCCTCCCTACACTTTCTGCTGGACTCCCGCAGCCTATATTGCAGGTGATAATTGCCAGCAAAATGTTACCACAACGACACTATTCGAATCCAGAACCTTTACCCTTACTGTAACCGATTCCAAGGGATGTTCCGGAAGCAAGACCGTTCCGGTAACCGTTGGCGCCGGTGTGCAGTGTGGCGATCCGACGGCCACGCCCAATCCGGTCTGTCCCGGGTGCCCGTCCCCTCCGGGTAATGTTGTCCTGACTGTTACCGCAAGCGGTGGCACCGGAAACTATACATATTCCTGGGTCCAGGACCCTCCGGGTACTTTATTTCTCGGACAAACCATCAGCCTTTGTCCCGTTCAGACCTCTACCTTTACCGTAACCGTCTCTGACGGGCTGACCTCCTGCAATAAAAGCATCACAGTGGAAGTGAAAGAACTGCCGGTCATCAGCGATGATGAATTGACCATATGTTCCAATACTACGTTAAATTACACCCCGTCACCACCCACCCTTACCAGATTGCTTTTAATGGCTATCCGAGTTATCCGGTATCCTTTTCCTCTGATGTACCAGGTACACTGTTCGATTGGGAAATAAATCACATGGATCCACCGGGATCTGTCACAGGAGCGATACCATCCGGTTCAGGGGACCTGCCATCCATGACCCTGAATATTAACAGCAGTGATGATTCAGTCTTTATATGGTACAACGTAACCCCCTATTTACTGAAACCAAACATGGACACATGTACAGGTAATCCTTATTTCTATATGATCAAAGTCATTGCCTTCCCAAACCCTTATCCGGTTCTGTGTCCCAGTCCCTCCGTTTTCTGCGAGGGAACACAGGCGATCCTGACCCTTTCTGATTCGGATACCGGGATCAACTACATGCTGTATAATGACGGGAGTCCTGTGAATGGCTCCATTCAGCCAGGTGAAACCGGAACTCCATTAAACTGGGCCATTACCGAAACAGGTTCATACACCGTGGAGGCCTTCTGGGGTCCTGGAGAATCGGTCATGATGCCAGGGATTTGTCCGGTGCAGGTCAACCCCGTCCCTACAGATAATTTTGTAATCTCCGCCACCAGTACCTGCCC
>CAYLVY010000200.1:3364-4968 GCA_964387205.1 uncultured Draconibacterium sp. | reverse complement strand
CGGTAAGTCAAAAGTGGAACCAGGCAGGAGAGAAATACGGAGTGCGACCAGAAAAGGCTGGAATCAAAGCCCGGGAACAGCCGGTACCAGGCTTGAATACAAAAACAGATGAATCCTTCTGTCAGGGAAAAGGGGCGGTTGTCACGGTGCATTTAGGAGGAAGGGTACGCCTACAAAAGCTTTCCCGTGGTCTTTCTTTTTGGTACTTTTTCTTTGACCCACACCCACAAAGAAAAAGTACTCCGCTGAAGGCCAGGTTATCGCTGATATCAACCTGCAGGCGTTTCTTTTGCTGCTTTTCTTGCGCCGACAAAGAAAAGCAGTCCGCCCATTTGGCGCACTACAAAATAGAAAGTCCATTTTATTGATTTTTAACTACAAACGGGTTAAATTTCCCTTTTGTAGTTACAAAATCTCCACGAAGTGCACGCCCCGCCCTATCGAAAAATGCAATTGCACCGGGCGCAACCGCCGGGATATATGAATTGAAAGTACATATATAACAAACTGAATGTAAAAACCGGACTAAAAAACAACCGGTCATCCGTGCTCCCCTATCTTCCGGGCAGCAGGATCATCTCATTGGCGGGATACTGCTCCCCTACCAAAGGGCTTAGCAGCCAATAGAACAAATTGTCCGCGGCATCGCTCAGGTCGGTGGCTTTCCACCTGGGCTGGTCTTTGCGGCGCTCGGACGATTTGTCTTTCTTAAACTCCTGAGGCAGAATAGGGGCATTGTCCATGGAAAAGAAGGTTTCCATAGCGTTGTTCATGTTGATCCGGAAAGCGGGAAGTCCCGGCTGCTCCCCTGAAAGAAACTTGAACCAGAACTGGAATTTATCCATGTGATGCGCCTCATACAGTTCTGCCCTGAGTTGAACTTCCCAGCCAGCTTTTGACAGCTGCTCCCTGACATCATCAAAGTATGAATTTCGCGAAGCAGCATCGTTCTTGCGGTTGCCGTCGGAACCGCCATAGAGGTACACATACTTGACCGATTTGCATTTGTAGTGATCGATGAACTGCTGTACCAGGACTGAGAGCATTTCATTCTCTACATAGAAGTTCCGGATGATCCGGATCTCGCTGAGCATCCGGTCCCATTGGGCCACGATCATGCAGTTCTGCGATGTGCCGAAATCAAAGGAGACATATAACGGCTCGCTCCCGATACAATCCCGGTCGGCCCTGCAGTCAAAGAGATTCCCGGCTGCAGGCAGGCTTGCCTGATCAATATAGTTGTACTCGTAGGAATCGGTGTAGCCATGCACCACAGACTTCAGCAACGGGTAAAATCCGTTAGTGTTCTGCTTGCGGCGGATGTTCAGTACTTCCAGGTCATAGACGATCTTCGGCAGAACCCGTTTGAGATCACGGAAGTACATTTCTCCCAGGATTTTGATATTCTGCATGGCAGAAGCTTCGAGGTAACAATACCGGGCAGGCATCTCTTTTGCCAGTTCCCGGTATTCAAACACCCAGTCTCCGTCGGGGGTCAGCGGCATGGTGCCCAGGAACAGGGTGCCATGGTGAAACCTCAGGTGGCCGAAGCGATCCCGGTTGCCCCGGTTGGCCGGCAGGACATCGGCATCGATGGCCTCTTT
>CAYLVY010000200.1:0-3354 GCA_964387205.1 uncultured Draconibacterium sp. | reverse complement strand
GTCATAGGATCCGCTTCGGGCCATCTCCGGCCGGTCGAAGGAGTTGAACTCAACGACGAAGCCGTTGTAAAAATGGATACAATTGGAATAATCCAGCGGCGGGGCATACGGTTCCGGCCATTCATTTCGTTTAGGTGCCCTGTGGCCGACGAAATAATGGATGCCCCGGTAGAGTCCGCGCCGCTCAAAGTGGTCGATAATAGGGGGAAGCGACTTTGTCCGGATGTGGAAATAGGTCAGCCCGTTCAGGGATATCTTTCCCCGGGGCATGGAGACAAAGTAGCGGATGATATCCTCGGCGATGATGGTTGTCTTGCCGACCCCACGTCCGCCAATGAACACTTTGTGTGGACTGTGGGAAAGCTGAACGGCCACCTGGGGATCGTTCAGGTAGGGCGCCGGTCGCAGCTTAATCTCGGCCATCTTCCAGGATAGATTCTTCAGCCAGCAGGATATTCTTGTAATCGGCTATGGGTGAAGCATCGATCAGCGCCATTACCTTTTCGTTCAGTTCCAGAAGCGCCTGTTGCGCCTTGGGGTCAATGAGCTTGAAATATTCAGTGTTGAGAAAATTGTAATTGATCGACAGCAACTGAACCGGCGGCTGGATCTTCGAAGGATCAGGCAGCTCCAGGTCTTCTTTGTCCAGGTTGTTGGCCCGAATGATCTTGTCCAGCAACATCCCAATGGCTTTAAAGTCATTCTTTACCGAGGCTTTCCGGTAGGCTTCAATGGCCCATTGGGTGACCATGTCACGCAGGGCGTACCGGTCCATCCCCCGGATCGGGCCGAAACAGCGGGTGCAATTGTACACGTCGCGATAGGCTTGCACATCAGAGATATCGTACACCTTCATGAGCATCTTGACCACCTCCCGCTTGGTGCCGTTCTGGTTGATCAGCATGGAATATGCCGCCTCCCAACGTTCGCGCAACTTCTGATCATGCTCGGAAAGCTCGACATTATCTGACAGGTAATAGAGCTTGATGCGCTCCATGGTGGTTTCAGAGATCAGGCTTTTCATAAGTCGTCGGTTTTGGCGTTTTCCACGAGTTTCAATGCAAGGGTCTGGGCCGGCGATGATCCGTTCTGGGCCAGGTCAAAGATCCCCTTGCGAAGTTCCGCTTCACGTTTGAGCCGACCGCGCTGAAAAGCCTTTCCTGCCGGAGACAGCGGATCACCGATAAGCTCGAGCAGATCATTGGGATCCACCTCCATGATCAAGGCAATCTCGCTTTTGGTAAACATCAGCGACGCATAGGTTTCCAGGTCGCTGAGCAGGGTTTCATTCAGTTCCATCTAAGACACTTGAGTTTGAAAGTTCTCGTAATATCCAATCCCGGTGAAAGACGGCAACCTCCTTGTCGCAGCACAATACCCCTGCCTCGATGCGAGGATTGCGGGTATAATTGGCCGATCCCACCACGCTAATCCCCCACTGGTCATTCTCGATAACCGTGACCTTGGCATGGCACTTGGCCGCTTTGATGTCGGTAGTGATCTTCTGCAGGAATTGCAGCTCGGCCGGTTTGCGGATGCCGTTGCGATAATCGAATATGCCTTTCAGTTCCAGGATCAAACCTTGTTCAATGAACTGGTACAATTGCCGGATAGCATATTCGGATATTGCCCAGGTAGTGAAATAGACCCTTGCAGGACCAGTCTGTTCAAGCAGGAAGAAAAGCAGATCATGCGTTGACCAGTCGCCCAGGGAAACGTAATGGACAGACTGGTTCTGTGCAACCTGACCAAACACCCGGTGTAATTTTTCATTCGCCTTGCCTATTGTCAAAAGGGTCGTCCCCACGAAGGCCGTTCCTCTGGAACCGGCTTTATCAGCCTTTTTCCTTTTGAGATCTTCGGTGGAAAACAGGCTCATCGTTGCAGGCGTTGGTTGATTTCTGCCAGTTCATCCTGGTATTGATCTAAAAGCTGCTGGTTCCGGAAAAGTGTTTCCGGCGTTTTCGATTTTTCCACCAGTCTTTTGTACCTGGTCACATACGTCCGGAGATTGCGCTGCCACAGGATCAACTCGGCATCATTGAGTTCGGAGATCTTTCGCTTTGTCTCCGGAACCTGTTTTACCGGGATTACCCCATGCTTTTCGTAATGGGCCATCTGCCCGGCGAGTTCCTTGAGTTGGTCATCCAGGTCAAGGATCCGGAAGGCGATCTCCTTCCTTTCCTCGGTTGGTCGAAATTCAAGAACAGCATGGAGGTTATCCAGCATCTTGTAGATCATTTTCTGCTGATGGCGGAGATCGTCAATCTGAAGGGCCGGGATCATGACCGGTAGTTTTTGTTCATCCGGTTTTCTGGATTCCTCGGACGTGACCGAATGGGTGGAAATCAGGGGGCCGATCACCTTACCCAGTTCGTAGGCCAGGGTCAACCGATTTTTCCCGGTTGCTCCCCCAATGCGCAGGATTCTGCCCAGGTTGGAATTGCGGCCGTACCGGTCGTAAAGAGAAAGTCCTGAAGGATAATCCTGGTCGGAGTTCAGCCAGGAGAAGATTTCATGATCCATGCAGCGAAGGTATCGCTGCAATTGCGGTGGTAAAAGGACAAAACACGCACTTTTTCAATTTAAAATAGTCTCGAATATTCATCAACAATATTCGCTGCGCTCAATATTGCTTTATCAATATCCCGACGTTTCTTCCCTGGAAGATCTAATCTATCAAATGGCTCCAAGATAATAACAAAAACAAAATCAGGATAATAGTTATCATCAGGAGTATATAATTTATAAGCATACAATTTAATCGGCGAGAAACTATTGAGATGATTAAACTCGGTAATTAGGAAGGTAAGAAAATGCTCAATTTTTTCTAATGGAACATCTTTTTCAGGATCAAATCTTACATCGGCGCAAGATCGATCCATGAAATCTTTATCTCTGGAAGAGAAATGGCCCTCACAACTTGAAAATGTATGACAAATCTTTGTATTGTTTATTGCTGTAACCAGTGGAAGAATTTTAGGCTCTATGGAATTCAATGGTTTCACCATATGATCTTAGTTTTGATGAAAGACGAAATATATACAATCAAAGAAAATCATTATTGTGAGTAATATCCTCCTTCGCCCATATTTGACCAAAAACTGTACTGAACATTCTTATAACGTCGTTTGTCTTCTGGAATAACCTTAATATGTGAAACTAGTGGATGCGGTTTAACATTCTTTGCTGCGAGATAGGCGTATAAATCTTCGATTAAACTCAGAAAGTTTTCCAAGACAATAGGTAAAAATGTCGATAGCCCGATTCTCCCCAAAATATCTCCTTTATGATTCACATCGATTGATGGTGCAATAATGCTGGAATCAGGTTGCAAGTCAAAATTTAACAATT
>CAYLVY010000199.1:0-4978 GCA_964387205.1 uncultured Draconibacterium sp. | reverse complement strand
ACACTATGAAAGGAGCTGAACTGAAAGAACGGGGATTACAAATTCTTTATATCATTGGCGTGGTGGCTGTGATTATCGGAGCTATTGATCCGTTGGAGGGTTCCGTGGTCATTTTTGGCGGGAGTGTTTGTTTACTGCTATCCACGTGTCTTCGGAAAGAGATACAATGGAAAACCTTCCTTGCCTTGTCTCTGATGATCCTTTCCGGAATATTCTTTCTCTTTTTCTTTTCCGCTCTCGGGGGGTTCGGAGGGAGTTCCTCCTTGTCATGGTGGTGGGGACTGCTGATACTTCCTTATCCGATTGGCTGGTTGTTGACGGTGATTTTCATCATTATCCGGGCTGCAAGACAAAGAAAAAGATCCGTAATGGGAACCTACTGACAGGTGATTCTCATTTTTATTCTATTTTTACTCCCGACTAAAGACAATGCAACCTCAGGCGCAGTGTCTTTTCACACGAAGATTAATTATCAACCATTGATTTGGAAATCCTGGTAATTACCTAAAGATGAGCCGGATAGATCCCACCGTTATTCGCACGTTGACCGAGCATGCCCATGAGATTGTAGCAGGCTCTTATAAAAACGTTGACAAAGTCTTCGGGCTGACCGATAAAACCAGTAATGACCCTGAACTGGCCGAGCTGGCCGAATCCTTTGGGATGATGTCGGTCAAGATCGAGGCGCGGGAATATGCCCTGGAACAAAAGATCGAAGAACTTCGTCAGAAGAATGAGCACATTGCCGCCCTGAACGACCTGCGGTCGTTACTGAGCAAAGCGTTTGTCAGTGTGGTCCTGCTGATCGCGAGCTATATTTTTTTACTGGGATTCCTGTACAACAGCAACCTGACAGACACAAGGTCCATCCGCTTTTTCGAAACCTACCCGGTTATTGAAGCGATATCATTGCTGATCATTTTGTACGTGGTGTGGTTCAGTAAGTTGCATATCAGGGATTTTGGTTGGACCCTGCAGGGGTGGAGGCGATCCGTTGTGGAATCGTTGCTGGTTTCCGCCGGAGTGGTTATCTTGCTTATTGTGTTGAAAGTCATGGCATTCAGATACCTTCCGGATCTTTTCAGGGAGCATCGGATCATTGACCTGTCCCAGTTCGGTTTCACCTATATCACCTATATTGTGGTGGCGCCTTTGCAGGAGTTCATTTCCCGTGGAGTTACACAGGGGACCCTTGCCAAACTGCTGGATATACGTCATAAGGGGTTCGTTTCCATTCTCGTAACCACCATGCTCTTCGGGGCCATGCACATGATGAGTTCATTTAATCTGGCAATAGCTTCCATAGTCATGGGATGGATCTGGGGTTGGATGTACCACCGGCAACAGAACCTGGTCGGGGTGAGTTTGTCACATTTCCTTATCGGGAATATATCCGGGTTGATGGGGTATTGGGATTTTTTCTGATCTCTACTAAAAAACATTCCGGCGGGTGATCTGGGCATTGAACCGCATTGTGTTCTTTTTTTTCGCCATGATGGGTATCCTGACGGCGGGGGTGTTTTGTCAAATCCTGGCACCACTCTACTCCTGGTATTTCTTCAATGATCTGAACTTTACCCGTTACTACCGGTACCTTTTCCCTGTGATGGGCAGTTTTTTCCATTATTTTCACAGGGGATCGAAAATACCGGGTTTCTTCAAAAACTTCGTCATCCCGCTCCGTGCCCCTCCCGCCATGATACCCGACGGAAAGGATCTTCGGTTGAACCCATCGTGGACCGGAGGACCGGAGGGCTGCAATGGGTGCATAAGCTGTTGTGTACAGCTCAAATGCCCGATGCTTGACCGGAAAAGCAAAAAATGCATGAGTTTTGGCAGTTTTTACTGGAGATATTTTAATTGTGGCCGTTTCCCGGTAAACCAGTTTCAGATCGATCTTTATCAGTGTCCGAAGTGGGTTTTTTCTCTGAGGAGCAAGGGTCATTAAAGAAGGATATCAACGCCGGTGCCTGGCATTCATGGCCATGTTTTTTTTAATCTCAGGCCATAATCTGATCAGAATATTGGAAGAAAGGTGGAGGATGTTTGTTATCTTTGTACAAACCCGGTAACTTAAATTCTTATACTATGGAATCATATCGTCACAATCCATCGGTAAATATGTTGTTGAGCATGCTTTTGCTGGTTTTACTGGTTTCATGCACCGGAAATCAGGATAAACGGCAAAGCGGTCAAACGGATGCCGATACCCTCTATCCTGAAGCGAAGCTGACCGCTGAGATAAAAACCAGGCTGTATCAATTGCCTTCTCCGTTTGAAATCACAAAGCTGCTCAATGAGGCCGGAGCCGGCTATATTTTTGATATTACCAACCCTCCCGACAGTGTTATCAGGTACCTCACCGAGCGGCGCAAAGCGCTCGCACTTGGAGTTTACAGCGCGGACCTGGCTTATTCGGCTACTTTTCACCGCACGGAAGAAACCGATGCCTTTCTGAAATGTACCCAAAAGCTTGCAGATAATCTGGGCATCAGCGGTGTGTACGAACCAGGCCTGGCTGACAGGATCAAAATGGCAGGAGAAAGCAGAGATAGTCTGATATCCCTGGCAAACAGGCTCCTGGACAATACCAACCGTTTTCTGGCGGATAATGACCGCCATTACATGGCCCTCCTGATCGCCACCGGTGCTTTTACGGAAGGGATCTTTCTGACCTGCGAATTGATGGTGGCGGCTGAGGACAATACACGACTGACAGGCGTCATATGGCCTCAGCAGGAACTGCTCGATCGGTTGCTTTATGTCATGGATGCCTTCAGGGAGTGCAAAGAGATGAATGCACTGTCCTTAAAAGTGCAGAAACTCAAATCCTTGTTTACAGATTACTCCCTGAAACCGGGGCAGCGCCTTGACCGGCAGCAGGCGATTGCCATGAGCGACATGGTGGAAAGCGTGAGGCTGCAGATTCTCCGGACCCCCTGATCATCGAATATAAATCAGGAAGAATATTACGAACTTTACAAGCACTATCCTTTAATCTTCACCTTATTATGAGCCTTTTCCGTAAACTTTTGATCCTCTCCCTTGTGGCAGGGATTTGGATGGTAACGGGTTGCCACCGCAACCAACAAAACCTGACCGAACAGCAGAGGTCAGCGATCGCCGACTCCATTCAGCAGATGATGGACCGCATTACAAGCGATGCTGCCGGCCTCAATGCCGAATCGTTGTTTTCGCCCCTGGATCAGGACAGCAGCGCCTGGTATTTCTCCGACGGGATGCCCTATTCGTTCCGGACTCTTAAAATGGCATTTTCCAACCTCTACAGTCAACTGAAGACCCAGCAGATGATCCCTGTGAAGACCAGGGTGGAAGTAGTTTCCCGCGATATGGCTGTCTGGACCGGGTATCTCAAAAGCAGGTATGTCACCAACGGCGACCAGGTTGTCGACCAGATGCTATGCGAAACCTGGATCTGGCAACGCGGGGAGAATGGATGGAAGGTCACCCATTACCACGAGTCGATCATGAACCTTCCCTCCGCCGAAGCACGGGCGGCGGTGGAAGTAGCGCTCGGGCAACTGGCGGGTGAACTTTCCGGAAAGGCTTTGGATGCGGAAAATGTGAAACCCATGCTTAAAAACCTTCTGGAGAAGAATCCCCGGATTTTCGGTTCCCTTCTGGCGTTTGCCCCGGTGGAGGAAGATGGTAAAACCACCTATGCCGCCCCTTACTATTTCCGTTCAGGAAATGAAATCAAATTTCTGGAACTGCCTTCCGACTTCAATTATACCAACCTCGACTGGTATGCAGCACCATTTCAGCAAAAGCTGCCTTTCTGGAGCAATCCCTATTTTGACACCGGAATCGGTGGGGTGAACATGGTCACCTATTCCATTCCGATAGTTGCCGGTGAGGGTAAATTTGTCGGTATATTGACCGCGGAGATTACCCTGTAGGAATTACCGGAAACGGTAAGGTCAGAGTTTAACGATCCGACGGGTACACGGGTTTTGCCCATCCATGCGAATTCTCAGGAAGTATATTCCCGGATCAAAGGAGGAGATATCAATGGGGCCGTTGGAATAATTGAATTTTCTCATGGTCGTACCATTGACGTTAAATATCTCAAGCCCGGCCTCGCTCCCGATGCCTTTGAGGCTGAATGAACTGCTTACAGGATTGGGATACAAGGCAATTTCATCCATTTTCAGTTCAGGAGTATTTATATTGAACATTTTTGTCATGACCAGTAGCCATGTCCCATTTCCATAGCACAAGCTGGTGATATCTAACCCGAGATCCCAACCTTCATTTATTTTGGCAGAAGGGAATGAGGAATTGGAATAATATAGCTGGGCAGAGTAAGAAGACACTTTTGACATCACCAGGGCATATACCCCGTTGCCATGAACAAAGGTGGTCATATGTTTGCCGGCATCCCATCCCGATTTTATCTCCGCACTCGGGAAGCTGCTCCTGGTCCACCAGCTTTGGTTCGTGTATTTTGAATATCCCGACATAACCAGAACCCAGACATTGTTACAGTAGGTCAGGGATGTTATCTTCCTGCCTAAATCCCATTGTTCCTTGATTTCAGCCGACGGATAGGAGGATCTTGTACAATAGTACTGCGAGGTAAACGAAGTTCCTTTTGTCATCACCAACACCCAGTATCCACCCCCATAAAACAGTTTCGTTATGCTTTTTCCTTCATTCCATCCTTGCGATATACTGCTGGTCGGGAACGAAGTATGTGTTGAGTATTGCTGATAAGTGTATCCGGATCCGCCGGACATGACAAGTATCCATTTGCCATTACCATAATTAAACCCAATTTATGCATTAGAAATTTGAAAAGGAGGTGACAAATTCGACACTTTGGCGAACAATCCCTCCAAAAACTGCCTTCGTTTTTCTTTGGCGGAGAGTAATAAGGTTGTTTTTCGACCCGATTTAACCAGGTAAGATCCTATTGCAATGCATTGGAACCTCATCGTCGATAAAACCGGATGGT
>CAYLVY010000198.1:0-5012 GCA_964387205.1 uncultured Draconibacterium sp. | reverse complement strand
TTCCGTACCATCGACGTGGAAGACCTGACCAAGCACAAAATGGATTCCGAAGAGATGATCATCGAACCCGAAACTGCCGAGACCGTCAACCGCTCCATTCTCAACAAAGGGAAGGTGGTTGCCGTTGGGACCACCACCATGAAAGCCATCGAATCGTCGGTAACGGTGGCCGGCACCCTGAAACCCTATCGCGGCTGGACCAACAAATTCATCTTCCCGCCCTACGAATTCAGCATCGCCAATGCCATGATCACCAACCTGCACCTGCCGCAGACGCCTATGATGATGATGGTTGCCGCGTTTGCAGGATACGACCTCCTGATGAAAGCCTACCAGGAGGCAGTGGACCGCAAATACAAATTCTTCACCTACGGCAATCCCATGCTGATCCTCTAACTGCTGATGCTCGACAGGTCGGTCATCATTGTTGCCGGAGGTTCAGGCTCCCGCTTCAGCGCCCCGGTGCCGAAGCAGTTTCTTCTTTTATCGGGAAAGCCCTTGTTGTTCTACAGCATGGAAGCCTTTCACCGGGCATCGCCAGGCCTCACCATGATCCTGGTATTGCCCGCGGAGCATATGACCACCTGGCGCCAGCTTTGCGACCGCTTTAGCCCCGGTATACCCCATCAGACCGTCGCCGGGGGAGAGACCCGTTTCCAGTCGGTGAAACTGGGACTGGAAAGGATCACCACCGAAAGGCTCACCGCGGTGCATGACGGCGCACGGCCCCTGGTGAGCGTGGCGCTCATCCGCCGCTGTTTTGAGTTGGCAGAGGAAACTGGTAGCGCCATTCCCGTTATCCCGGTTGCCGAATCGCTCCGGGTGACCGATGGCGACGGCAACCATCCCGTCGACCGGAACCAGTACCGGATTGTCCAGACCCCGCAGGTTTTTCGAACCGGATGGCTGAAAGAGGCCTATCAGGAACCTTACGAACCTGCCTTCACCGACGATGCCACCGTGGTCGAACGCCTGGGGCGCCGGCTGACCCTTGCGGAAGGGGAGTTGCGGAACCTCAAGATCACCCATCCCGAAGATATGACGGTTGCCGTAAGCCTGCTGTAACAGCCTCAGGGATTGTTCCCGCCAAGCGGGAGCCATTCCACATTATAGCTGATGGACCCTTCGATATAGGTATATTCCACCCGCCAGTAATCGCCTTTGCGCACGGGCATGGTAAAGCTCTCCTGGTTGTTCTGGGTAGCCGGGTAGTATTTCCGCACGCAGGCCAGGCCACGGATCGCAACCGGGACAGGATTGCTGTCGGTAAAACCCTTCAGCATCGCGTTGGCATCCCCCGAACCCGAGTTGATGATCAGACCGGCGATCACGAAGCCGTCGGTAGCAGCCTGGTAATTCACCCCATGGGATTTCGTTTCCCATGGGCCGAATACCTTGGCAGTGCCGCTGACCTGCAGGTTGGCGGTCGGGTTTTCGGTACCGATCCCTACGTTTCCGGTTTGGGTAATGGTCATTTTGGTAGCGGTCGATACACTGCCGCCGCCGATCTTGAACTTATCGGCATCTGAATTATCGATCCCCATGGTGAATTTGGTCGAACCACCCACCTGGAGGCGGATCATCGGGTCGCCCGATCCGCTATGGTTGAGGTTGATACCGTTGTCGGAGGTTCCGGAGGCATCTATGGCCAGTTTCAGGGAGGGGGCGGTGGTGCCTATTCCCACGTTACCGGCGGAATAGAAGATATTGGGAGTGCCTTGCCATTTCTCCTCCGCGGCGGGCAGCAGTTTGGCCCAAGCGGTACCTGTATAATACCAGAAACCCGGATCGAGGTCCTGCACATATACCATCAGGCCGGTGGGCGGGGCGGCAGGGAGCATCAGCATGGAGATCCGGGGGATGAGGATCCCTTTATCGGCGGCGCTCACGTCGAGCATTGCTTTCGGGTCGGGCGGGGCCCCGCTGCTGTTGATTGAAACCCCGGTGGTCTGGCCTGACAGCGGCCCCGACCCGACGGTACACATCCAGCAAACCCACCACACGATCGCACTGCGGCCGGCATGGTAAAAAAGCACTCTTTTCATGGGACTAATTTTTAAAAAGGGATAAAGATAACGCATTTTGTGGGTAAAGTCAAGGAATACAGGTGCTTTGAGGGAACAATCGGCCGGACTCCAGGGTAAGTAGGTCGCTCAATTTACCCTTATGCATGAAGAACTGATTAAGCAATGAAGTTATTGATTGGTATTGAACAATAAAGGCCATTTACAAAGGGATGATCATAGCCTTTTACAGGTATCTGGTCATTGACCGGAAGGTATATATGATTGAACGGCCCAGGCATGAAAAGAAGTTACCCGCTGTTTTGAGCGTGGAGGAAGTAACCCGGGCAATTCAGAGCGTGAAAAACATTAAGCACAAGGCCATCATAAAGATTACTTATTCGGGCGGCTTGCGCATCAGTGAAGTTATAAATTTGAAAATCAAGGATATTGACACCAGGCGGATGTAAATATTTATACGGAATGCCAAAGGGAGAAAAGACCGGTACACATTATTATCGAAGAAAGTCATACCTGTGTTACGGGAATAGGAGCGACTTTGTGCATCCTTATTTGACTTTGAGGTAAAATTTATAGAAAAAAATAATATTGACTGATGCTGATTTTCCGATCAACCCCTCTGTGTCCCTCAGTCCTCTGTGGTGATTATTTAACCACAGAGTGCCCTCCCAATAAAACGAAGGAACATCAAAACTGATAACGAAAAATTTTACGCTGATTTTCACAGTGTTAATCGCAGAGTTTCGCAGAGGAGGAACCTGAAAAAAGGGTCAGCGGAACTCTGCGGAAAACTTTGCGAAACTCTGCGGGAAATATTTATCACGTTACCAAGTAGTTACAATTAGTTATACAGTAGTAGAAAAAGGAGGGCCACAGTATGTATCCCTGATGTTTTCATCCATTATTTTCATCCGAATAGCATTACCTTTTACAAAAAAGCCGATTAAGCATATGAGGTTATACTCCCATGGGAGCAATAACCTCAACCTGAAGATACCGGATATTCCGGTTATCATCCAATAGGATGTGTAGCATTAAAAATTAAAACCATGAAAGCATCAAAAACAGAGATCAACGGCGAAACCAGGATCAAGGTCGATTTGCCATACAACAACATCATCGCCGCAAAAATGGGGGCGATACCGGGAGCGGTGTGGAGTAAAGCGTTGGGGGAATGGCATATTCCTTATGACAAGGAATCATTCCAAAAACTTCGATGCTTATTTCCGGAAACAGATTATCCGGGTAAAAAGCACCTTTCGACAGAAAACACCAGTACTGATAATGCCAAGAATATTCCGGGCGACCATGAAAAAAATGTAATTATTACTGCAATCGGCAGAAGCATTCTGATCAAATTGCCAAAGAACAACCTCGACATTCACTTCATCAGGTCGTTGAAATACAGCAGATGGGATCAGAAACACTTTCACTGGGTCATTTCGAATTATCCGGGAAATCTTAACCTCATCAAAGACTATTTTAAAGATCGTATCCGTGAATTGACTGTACACGATGACTATCAAGTGAATACAGGTCCTGACAACATCATGCTATTAAAAACAAATCAATTGCTCATGATCAAAGCTAACAATGGAAGGATAAAACTGATTTTCCCTTTTAATCTTGCATTGGCTAATTATATCCGAAAGTTCCCTTTATCGAAATGGGATGCAAAGAATAAATGGTGGTCGATCCCCTTTGCTGAGCGGTTCGTGAAAGATATCAGCAGGGAGGTCAAAGCCATGGATTGGGAGCTGGTATATAAAGAGGAAGCCGATCAATCAGGTGTCAAAGCAAAACGGATAACTCCTTTTGACGTAATCAATTATCGCAAATGCCCTGAAGAATATTCATTGAAACTGAAAGAGTTAAGATACAGTGAAAACACCATCAGAAACTACATGAACCTGTTTGAAGAGTTTATCAATTACTACTCGACTTCCGAAGTGCAAAAAATTGACGAAAAGATGATCATTGCTTTTCTAAGATACCTGGTAATGGAACGAAAGGTCTCCGAATCTTATCAGAACCAGTCCATTAATGCCATCAAGTTTTATTACGAAAGGGTATTGGGGGGACAAAGAAAGGTTTATATGATCGAAAGGCCCCGGCACGAGAAAAAGCTTCCCACGGTATTAAGTGTGGAGGAAGTTTCAAGAGCGATCCAGGGTGTGAAGAATATCAAACACAAGGCCATCATCATGGTCATCTATTCGGGCGGATTGCGTATCAGTGAGGTAATAAATCTGAAAATCAAGGATATCGACACGAAAAGGATGCAGATTTTCGTTCGCAATGCAAAGGGTAAAAAGGACAGATATACCCTTTTATCGAAGAAATTAATTCCAGTTTTAAGAGATTATTATAAGGAGTATAAGCCTAAGGACTGGTTGTTTGAAGGCCCGGCAGGACAGCAATATTCGGAGAGCAGTATTGGCATCATTGTAAAGAAGGCATTTAGGGATGCCGGTATCAGAAAGCAGGCCTCCACCCACACTTTACGGCATTGTTTTGCCACCCATTTGCTTGAAAACGGGACAGATATCAGGTATATTCAAACTCTTTTAGGCCATGAAAGCAGCAAAACCACAGAAGTCTATACCCATGTAACCACAAAAGGGTTTGATCAGATTGTCAACCCGCTTGACACACTGGAATTGTAATTTTTTTTGTTATCGTTAAATAAACCTGACAAGATTGGATTATATTTGCTAATGCAATCCTTACAATCCGTGTTACGTATATACATCCAGGTCAAAAATCATGAAAACTATCTGCTGCAAAGAGTTTCATTTTATAACAAATTCATTTTCAATCCACAAAATTCAATCGACGATGAATTTGACATGACCGATATAACGGCAATTGCGCATACAGGAATGTTGGCGTTCATTGTAAAAAGACAGAAACAGACGACAGAATGAAAAAAGAATTTTTGCTGCATAAAGACAAAGAAAATGGAAACCCACCGCACATTCAGGCACA
>CAYLVY010000197.1:0-5044 GCA_964387205.1 uncultured Draconibacterium sp. | reverse complement strand
GTAGATAAAACAACTTATCACTGACCGGATATGTGAATGGGTCAGGGAAGAAACCTCATTGATAACTCTGAACCTGTCTTCAATGGGATGGTCAATAAGATAGAAAGCAAACGGAAGAATCCTCATAAGTGAACCATTCCCATTCTTTTTATCGTCTATTTCAGGTGGCATTGGGGTCACCCTTTGGTTCAGTTTGATGAATGAGTTTATTCGTTTTATTCCTGCTTTTGCCTGAATACCACAATCAAAGACTTCTCCGTGTGGGGTATAATCATTCAGGTAATACCACTGACAGAAGTTACTTCCTAAAAGGGTCAGGTCGTATCTGACAGATAAACAATCCAATGTAGCAAGAACCAAAGATGTATCGTCTGACCAAGTACCGATAGGTTGTCCCCATGAACCACCTCCAGTCATTGTTTTGGCCGGATTCAGTTTCATCTTCTGCCGGGTATAGAATTCATAAGGCACGCCAAGAGCATCACCGACAACGAATCCCCAGAGAGAAGATGATATTTTGCCTGAATCCATTGTTCAAAGATAAGTGATACTTCCAAATTGTTCATCGTGCTGATGGATATTAGAAAAATCCTGACCTTTACCCTCAAATCTTCTCGAATGTACCAACTCAAAATATCCCTGAACGAGATTATGCCCGAAATCTGGAGAAGAATTTTGGTCAGTGAGAACATTCCACTGTACCGACTACATCATATCATTCAGATTTGCATGGGGTGGACAAACTCACATCTTTACTATTTCGGGGAAGACCCTCATAAGATTGGTGATGTCCACCTCTGGATTGATGGGGAGACCCAGACTGATCCGGTAATCAAGGTGAAGGATGTTTGGAAGAAGGAAGGGGATACACTCCCGTACATTAATGACATTGGAGATTTCTGGGAACATACCATTCTTTAGGAAAGAATACACCCATCAATGATACCCAGAGGAAATGTATCGGTGGTGAACGAAGGTGTCCGCCTGAGGATTGCGGTGGCAGAAGAGGGTATGAGAACCTACTTCATCTCCAGAGACACCCTGAAATTGATGGTTGTCTGGAAATGCTGGAATGGGTCGGTGATGACTTCGACCCTGAATTCATTGACCATCGGATGGTCGACAAGAGATTGGCCTTTGAACCGAGGTATTCATTAAATTCATACGAAATTATATTTACTTGTTATTCAAGTTATTATGATATTCTAAAGAATATTTTCAACTTCATTACAATTCATTATCATATATTTGTTAGAACCATTATTGACAAATCATAGCAACCTTTAACAACAAAAAACGATGAAAAACAGGCTTTCAAAATCTGTAGTGCTTGTGATGGCCATCATGTTCGCAGGGGCCATGATGATCCTGTCCCTGGGCTGTAACAAGGACAGTGACGACAGCAATAACAGCTCCGGCGGCACTGGCGGAAGCTGCTGGGGTGAGAACTGGCTTATCGGTACCTGGGAAGGTACTACGCCTTCGTCGGTGACCCCCTTTGCCAACACAAAGATCAGGATCGTATTTGAAAATGCAGTGCTTAAGATCCATGACTCTGCAGCCGGTAATCCCAGGAAATTATGGGCTTATGACGGTACCCTGACCTGGGATGCGGGAGGAAGCGGTGAATGGAACATGCGGTTCTACGCGTCCAATTTCCCTGTTCCTGATTACGGCGTGATCATCTATGAGTGTGTGATGATGACCGCTGCAAACCAGGGAATGGCGAATGTTTCCATCCGGGTGAATGATACCACCCAGACGAATCCGCACCATTCGGTCGACCTCGACTGGGGGCCCTACATCGTTACTTCCCCGAACCCGGTCACTTCGTTTAAATTGTACGGGGATGTGGAACTTGACTTTGAAGGGAATGTGCAGCGCGCTGATTATTTGCCCAACGAATCTGATATCATCATGACCAAGAAATAAAGATGTTCAACGAGACGCCCGTTTGCCGTTCCGTCTGAGGCAGCGGACAATCATAATGCCAAACAGGATCTCCCCGGCGCCGAAAAGCCAATGTCTTTAGAGCTACTCCAGAGGATCATTGGAAAAAGCTACGTACCAGCAGCATGATTGAGAGAACCAATCAGGAATTTATACGGCGCGGAAGTTTCGTGGCAGAGACAAGTGCGAACGGTGAAGTGCGAAGTCCGTAATACTTCGCTCTACACCGTTCGCATTTTGCGTTTCAGACCTTTCCCGTCGGATCACACCTTCACTATTTGGGAACCGCGGAGTCGCGCAGAGGAATACGCAAAGGGTAATCCGCAGGCAAATTTATGAATAATATACCTCTTGGGTTATCTCATCTGCATACTCCTCCATCCGGCGGTGAATCTCCTTCAGGCCAATCCCGGGCGCGAGGGTGTTCCCGGCGATATCCCCCAACGTTTTGACCAGTTGATCCGCATCCTCATCAAAGTTGCCCAGGCCGAAACTTACCCTGAGAAATCCCTGAAGTGTCAGCATCGGGAAAAGCAGTTTAATGAACCGTTGTAACTGTTCCGTGAAAGGTGTAAATCCTGTCAGTTGTTTGATGATGAGATGGGCGCAATGACAGCCATAGCGCACTCCGATGGCGCTGTGCCAGGCCAGCCGGGTGGCAATGCGGCCGGGCATCCTGTTTTTCATTTCGATGAGGATGATGCCGGTTTTTCGCTCCATGATGGGAGAAGAGGGGTCAGAGGTGCCTTTGATCTCCAGTCCGGGAATGGTCAGCATGCCTTGCATGGCGCGCCGGGTCAGGCGTGCCTCCTCAGCGCGGATCACATCAAAACCGATATGACGGATCAACATCAAAGCCTTTCCCAACGCGGCAATACCTCCGACATTCTCTTCACCGCCCTCATCCGGTTGAACCGCTCCTGACAACCCCTGCCCAAAGGCACTTTTTCTGATCACCAGAACTCCCGTTCCGAAAGGAGCATAAGCCTTATGGGCTGAAAAGACGAGTCCGTCGATTCCCTCTGCTGACATGTCGATGGCCCGGTGCGCCACCAACTGGGCGGCATCCACAACGAAAAGGGCGCCGTATTGATGCACCAACGCTGCAGTGGCGGCAAGGTCGTTGCAGGAACCAAGCACATTCGAAGCCCCGCTGACCGTCACCACCCTGATCCTGTTGCGTGACTCTTTATTGCCATTATGCGCGCGGAGGATCTCTTCAAGTTTGTTCAGATCCCAGAACCCTTCATTGCTGACCGGAAATTTAATCACTTTATAGCCCGGGATATATCGCCAGGGCAGATCGTTGGAGGAGTGCTCAAGCAAAGAGTTCAGGATCAGCGGCGCCTCACCCGGGGCAGGTTCCGGAAACGTCGATGCCAGCAGGTTGACCGATTCGGTGGTACTGGCGGTGAAGATGATGTCATACTCCTCTTCCGGCGCCGAAAAAAAAGTGGCAATGATTCTTTTCACCTCCCTGATGATCGCCTTGTGGTTGTTCGCAGGCTGTTGCATCGCCTTTTTAAATACCTCCGCGATCGGGTCGAAGGTTGGCGTGCTGGCGCTGTTGTCAAGGTTGATGTAACGTCTTTTTCCGCCCGCGGCGGGTACTTCAGGCCTTAACCCGGGCTGATGCTTTTTCAGCTCATTCAGCAGTTCTGCTCCGGAAAGGTCACTGAACCTGTCGCGGAAAAGCGCTGAAGGCTGGATTGCCGCGACTTTTTCCTTCCTGAAAAGATCAGGCCCCTGCTTCGCAATCATCAACAACGCCCTGGCAAAAGCAATGACATTGATAATGGCCGGTGTTCCTGCTTCAAAACGGTCAGGTACATCGGCCCAGATGACCCACTCTTTATCATAAAGTTTCGTAGTCCCGCCACCGGTTTCGAAAGGAACACCACGCGGGAGATTACTCTTTTTTACCGCAACGGCTGTCACCCCCAGTGAGAGCCCTGCATCGTTGCCTGATATTGTCCTGCAGTGCTGTTTCCCGACAGACTGGATCAGTTTGCCGGCCCTTCCGGCAGAACAGAATATGACAGTAAACTGTTTTTCGGAGAGGCCAAAATGGCTGAGCACAATGGCGCGGGCCTCTTCGTAAAGCCGTGTTGTCACCTGGGAGTAGTGTCCGCTGCCGCGATGGACATTGGCGTAGCGCTCAAGGGCGAGGTCGACGGACCGGTATAATTCGTTGAATGCCATATTGAAAAGATAATCGGGTGAATCAGGGGCTTTCCGGATTCTTATTCCGGAACAGAGATTTTCTTTCCTTTGACATGTCAAACTGCGGCGGGTTACAATAATGGAGAAGATGCAGGATTTGACCGAAATCGCCAGAACATGCCAAACCGAAGCGTGGGGAAATTAAACTTCGGTTTTTCAGACCGACATACTTTGGCGGTGTCGCCCTCTATCTTTGCTGAAAAAAACAATGGAATCCATCGAATCGCTGGTAGCGGAACTGAATGATATCTGCAGACAATACATTGCCCGGAAAGACCAGTTTCAAAGTAAGGAAAGGTTGCAGGAACTGTTCATGACCATAAAGGAGCAGGGTTACCAGATTGTTATGCCCGTCCTTGATTACACAGCGCCGGAATACGAGCTTCTCTCGGAGGAGGGGAAAAGGAGCTTTGAAATGATGACGGAGATCAGGAAGAAAAAAATAGAAGCAGTTAAGAACCATGAGTTTGAGCGAGCTGCTGATTTACGGGATCAGGAACTGGAACTGATCAGGGAGATCCGTATGGACCTTTCCCTGAATAATGAGGATCAAAGATTTATCCTTTCAGGGAAAATAGCTGATATGGTCATCTTTAACGATCCGGATAATTTACTTTTTGCTTTATTCAGATAACTCCCATGGTGTTTTTAATCCTGCTGTTTTTTCCTCAGACAGCAGACTGAAACAGTTGCAACAGAAGTTTGACGGTATCTGTTGCTGCCAGTTCCGGCTTCAGGGAGGTGTCGGAAATGCCGGATACGACCTTGGAGTAGTTGTGGTCCAGTTTCCCTTTGTTCTTCCAGGTGCTGATCATCGGGGCAGAGAGATAGGCTGAGAAATTGTGGTGCCCGGAACCAGGCCTTTCACCGA
>CAYLVY010000196.1:0-5188 GCA_964387205.1 uncultured Draconibacterium sp. | reverse complement strand
ACTATCAATCGTACCAATGTGGAATTGAAAATAGATGGTTATATTCGTCTATCGGTTCGTTAACCTGAACTATCAATCGTACCAATGTGGAATTGAAACTCATGTAAAGGTAACGACGTTGGTAGGTTTGCACCGCTATCAATCGTACCAATGTGGAATTGAAACCCTCTTACAGGTCACTCCTACCCGTAAAATCAATGGACCGGGGTTCCAGACCTTCCAGGTTTTAAAAACCTGGAAGGTCTTTTTCCGGAAAATAAGTATATTTGTTTTCATGGAACCTTTGAAACACTGAAGACCAAAAACAGGGATCCAGGAGATCAAAAATGAAAGCAACCAATAAGACAAAGGAAACATTGCTGCGCGAACTGGAGGAGTGGAAACTGCGCTTCGAATCGCTGCAGCAATCCTACAAGCAACAACTGGCCGATCTTCGGTTGAAGGAAGGAGATACCCACCTCCGGCTTCTGTTCGAAAACATGCACCAGGGCATTGTATACCAGGATGCCATGGGCAGGGTCATAAATGCCAATCCTGCCGCAGAACGGATCCTGGGGATTTCACTTGACCAGATGCAGGGTAAATCTTCTGAAAAATCTCCATTTAAAACTGTCAGGGAGAACGGAACAGATTATCCGTTTGAGGAGCATCCGGCCATAATAGCGATCCATAGCGGAAAACCGGTTGAAGATGCCGTTATGGGAGTTATCCATCCTGATCAACAAAAAACCACCTGGATACTGGTCTCCTCCAGGCCCGAGTTCAGGGAGCATGATGCGCACCCTTTCAGGGTATTTACCACATTGACCGACATCACGGACCGTAAAGTAGCGGAAGATAAACTCCGGGAGCGCGAAACCATGCTGAGCAACCTGGTCAATTCTCAGACCAATTATGTACTCCGCACCGACCTCGAAGGTCGTTACACCTACTGGAACCATAAATACGAGTCAGAATTCGGCTGGATTCATGAAAATACGGGAATGACCGGTTCCCTCGCGCTGGAAACGATTTGTAAACACCACCATCAACGTGCCCTGGAGATCGTCGAAAAATGCCTGAAGAATCCGGGAGTTATAATTAAAGTAGAGTTGGACAAACCGGCCAGAGATGGCGGCGTGGTGACAACCCTGTGGGAATTCGTCTGCCTGGCCGATACAACGGGAAACCCTTCCGAAATTCAATGCATGGGGATCGATATCACGGAAAGTAAAGAAAAGGAAAAAGCGATCCGCGAAAGCGAGGAGAAGTACAGAACCTTGTTTCATTATTCTCCGGACGCATATTCGATAACCCAGGAGGGAAAAATTGCGGAATGTAACACCGAATTAGCAAGGCTCCTGGGTGGCGATCGTAATTCGGTCGAAGGATTGCCAATCACCGCAGTGTCGCCCGAATATCAGCCTTGCGGCAGGAGGAGTGAAGAGTATGCCGCCGAAATGATCCGAAAAGCCCTGGAAACTGGAAACATCACTTTTGAATGGGTCCATTTAAGGCTCAACGGCAGCGAATTTCTGGCACAGATCACGCTCAATCCCATCATATTCAATGGAAATCCTGCTTTGTTTGCCCGCTGGCAGGATATCACCAGGCAAAAAAAGACAGAAGACGCCCTGCGTCAGAGTGAGGAACGTCTTCGGCTGATCACAGAAAACAGCGAGACAATAGTTTTCGAATTCGATGAAAAAGGTATCTGCCGTTATTTGAGCCCGGTAGTAGAAAGAGTCACAGGCTTTAAACCCGGAGACCTGGTTGGTACTGTTTCCTTTAACGACCTGGTCAATGAATCCCACCGGAAAATACTCGACAATCTCTTTCTTTCCCAAAAACCATTCAACAATATTACAGTCCCGGTAGATGCCCGCGACGGAAGAACCCTCTGGATCGAAACCAATGGCACGCCCATTTTTGATAACGCCGGAAAGTTCAAGGGATTTATTGGCGGCTACAATGACGTTACCCAGAGATACCTGGCGGAAAATGAATTGCGCAAGTTCAGAAGCATTTCCGACAACGCCAATTACGGAAATGCCATCGCATCCCTGGATGGTCTCCTGTTGTATTCCAACCACCATTTTGCAGCCATGCACGGGTTTACGGTGGAGGAAATCGTGGGGAAAAACCTGTCGATGCTGCACTCTCAGCAACAAATGGAATTGGTCGGCAGGTCGATTGAGATATTAAAGGAAAATGGAGAATTCCAGGCACTGGAGATCTGGCGAACCCGTAAAGATGGTTCATCATTCCCTTCCCTGATGAATGCCATGGTGGTTCACGAAAACGGAGTACCCCAATTCATGTGGGCGACTGCCATCGATATTACGGAGAAAAAACTGGCCGAACAGGAGATTCTTGATCTTAATGCAAACCTTGAGAAAAAGATCGAGGAACGCACCCAGGAATTGTTAAGGGCCAACGAAGAACTGGTGAATGAGGTCGACACGAGAAAGATGATCGAGAAAATACTCTCCCATGAAAAGATCCGGCTCGACAATATCATCCTCAGTACCGGCATCGGAACATGGGAATGGAATATTCCGGAAGGTCAACTGGTCTTTAACGAACGTTGGGCCGGAATGCTTGGCTACACAATGGAAGAACTTACCCCGGCAAACACCGGAACCTGGGAGCGACTATCCCATCCGGAAGATCTGAAAGAGGCCTGGCACCATCTGGAGAAGCATTTTATGCGTCAGGAAAAGGTGTATGAAGTCGAGATCAGGATGCGCCACAAACACGGTGAGTGGATATGGGTGTTAAGCTGGGGGAGTGTACTGGAGTGGGACGACAAGGGTAAACCTTTGAAGATGGCAGGTACCCACCTGGAAATCACAGAAAGGAAAAAAGAAGAAGCATTACAAGAAGAACTACTGAATTTGTCTTTGAAAATCAATGAAGTATCTGTGGCTGGGATTCCTTCTGCGATCAGCACGGCACTGGAACGTATCGGGAACTTCCTGGGAGTCGACCGCTCTTATGTTTTCGAATATTTTCCCGACCGGACCATGAATCCGACTTATGAATGGTATCACCCGGATTTTTTACCGCTGATCGGAAGAATTAAAGATTTACCGCTCGATGTAGTTCCTGAATGGGAGAATACCCTGCAAACCAAGGGAATGGTATATGTTCAGTCTGTTGACGACCTGCCGGTCGAATGGGAAAAAGAACGCCGGATCTGGCAGGAAAACGGAGTAAAGACCGTCTTTGTCGTACCGCTGATTGACAGAGGAGAGGTGGTGGGTTTCATCGGAGTCGATACCATGCGTGACTATCGCATATACAATGAATACGAATCAAAAATGCTACCTATTCTGGCCAATATGATCGTCAGTCTGGTCGTCAGAAAAAAGGTGGAAGAGAAGCTGGAAATGACCCGTCAGAACTATCACGAATTCTTCAACACCGTCGATGATTTTTTATTTGTTTTGGATGAACGTTGGAATATTATTTATCATAATAAAACGGTCACCCGCCGGTTGGGATACACTCCAGAGGAATTGACCGGCCAATCGGTTCTGCTGATTCATCCGGAGGAACGGCGGGCGGAAGCTGGCAGGATTGTTGCTGAAATGCTGACCGGACAGACTGAATATTGCTCTGTGCCCCTGATGACCAGGTCGGGTAAATACATCCCGGTGGAGACCCGGATCAATAAAGGTCAATGGAACGGGAAGCCCGTCATTTTCGGGGTCACAAAGGATGTATCTGCAATAAGGCTTTCGGAGGAAAAATTCTCCAAGGCGTTTCATGTCAGCGCCGTGATGATGGCCATTTCTGACTTTGATACCGGTATTTTTATCGATGTCAACAATGCTTTTTTGAAACGGCTTGGATACAGGAAAGAAGAGGTGATAGGGAAAACATCAGCGGAATTGAACCTATTCCCCGACCGATCGTTCGGGGATGGACCGACAGAAAACTCTTCCGATGAGTCCCCGGTGCATGACGCAGAGATTATAGTTCATGCCAAATCGGGGGATCAGATATCAGGCCTCTTCTCAGGAGAGATTATATTCATCGGTGAGGAAAAATGTCTCCTGACAATGGTGGTTGACATTACCGAGCGCAAGAATTTCGAGAAAGAGCTCCTGGCAGCTAAAATGGAAGCAGAGAAAGCCAACATGGCCAAAAGCGAGTTCCTTTCACGCATGAGCCATGAGTTGCGAACACCGATGAACTCCATATTGGGATTTGCACAGTTGCTCAACATGGGGGAGTTAAATCCGTCGCAGAAAAAAGGTGTCGGACATATTATGCACAGTGGCAAACACTTGCTTGGGCTCATCAATGAAGTGCTCGACATCTCCAGGATCGAGGCAGGCCATTTGTCCCTTTCAATGGAACCCGTTCAACTCCGCAGTGTCATCACAGAGACCTTCGACGTGGTCCAACTTCAGGCAAATGAAAAACGAGTAACGCTCGAACTCTCTGAATCAGTGGAGAATAACCTGTTCATTAATGCCGATCGTCAGCGGTTCAAGCAGATATTGCTCAACCTTGTCCACAATGCCATTAAGTATAACCACCCCGGGGGCTTAGTCAGTATTACCATCGAGAGACGCGATCGTGCTGAAGAGAGCCAGGCCTGCGTTCGGATTTCAGTCAGAGATACCGGACACGGAATTACCGGGCAGGATATTCCCAAACTGTTCCAACCATTTGAAAGGTTTGGCGCGGAAAATCTGCCGGTTGAAGGAACAGGGCTGGGTCTGGTAGTGACCAGAAAACTGGTCGATGCCCTGGGGGGTATAATAGGTGTGAAAAGTATTGTAGGAGAAGGAACTACTTTCTGGATTGAATTTGCCGAATGTCAGGGACCTACGGCAAAACAAGTCAGGAGAACGGCGTTGGCCAGCGATATGCGGGCGAATGACGAAAAGTCGGGAACGATCCTCTACATCGAAGACAATCCCTCAAATATAGAATTGGTCGACCAGATTCTATACGACCACAGGCCCAATGTAAACCTTATTACAGGTATGGAGGGATCGATGGCCATGACCCTTGCCCTGCAGCATAAACCCTCGCTGATCCTGCTCGACCTGAACCTGCCCGACATACATGGCAGCGAAGTGATCCGGCAGTTGAAGAAAGAACCTGCAACCCGCGATATCCCGGTTGTCATCATCAGCGCCGATGCCATGCCACAGCAGATCAACGGAATGCTTAAAACCGGGGCCAGCCG
>CAYLVY010000195.1:2435-5199 GCA_964387205.1 uncultured Draconibacterium sp. | reverse complement strand
TTTTGTGGCAATTCCGTCGCCAATATCGATAAACTGGGTTGGTGAGACCGTGAGCCAGGGGACATCCGGATTTTCAACCAGGTTTGCCGTGAAAGTATCCCCAGTGGTGCCAGTGTTATAATAGTACCATGAACCGGTATAACCGGAACCCGGAAGCAACTCGATATAATAATCAGCAAGTT
This sequence comes from uncultured Draconibacterium sp., assembly GCA_964387205.1. Classification (GTDB taxonomy): domain Bacteria; phylum Bacteroidota; class Bacteroidia; order Bacteroidales; family FEN-979; genus CAIVAT01. The sequence continues at coordinate 5,017 of CAYLVY010000195.1, read as the reverse complement.
GTCCTTTTTCATAGGTTGTCCCAAAAGGATCGGCACAGCCGATTTTGCATTTCGTTTGATTATTATCGCCGATTACCGGATCAGCTCCCGGTTGATTTTGATAGGGCTGTATTTGCTGCGAGTGTCCTGATATCCCCAGGAGCAATCCGGTCCATAGAATTAAAACCCTGTTTGATTTCATGATTGTCAATTTTTCAGGTTACTTTTTCAATCCTTCACACACCTAATCGAAAATGCGTTCCCGTGCAGGGCTAAATACCGCGAAACGCTGAGGTTATGTAAGTTTAAACCGTGGGCAACCGACCTGGTTGTGCCTGTCAGGGTCGATGTCCAGAAAAAGATGGTGAAATTGTCAAAAGCCCAGGTGTGGTTTTGGTAGATCAATCCCGACAATAATGCTTCAAATCCTGAGCTGCCCGTGGTTTTGAGGGAGTCGCCGGCAATCCCGGGGCCGTTCAGACCATTGGTGAGCGATTCCCATTCGGTATCTGTGGCGATATGCCATGCCGGCGGACATAACCCCTGGGTTATTTCACTGGTAGTGTATTGCATTGCTTCCCCCCACTGGTACAGGCCCCCCTGCATTTGGCAGTTGAATGGGTTGTTTGAATAGCAATACTTTTCTGCCTCGCAATTATCTGTTTGATAATGATAGGAATCAAGCATGACGCCATAATTCAGGTTCTCCTGCATCCAGCACACATTGCCTATGAGGATAGTATGATAGATGCTGTTGTCGCGTATATCGGTAAATGGCTGGCCGCAGGAAAACGGGCCATAACCGGGAGAAACCTGAATTTGCTGACCGGCCGACGTTGTACAACGATAATAGTTGGTAAAACTATAGGTTACCAGGGCTGAGGTTTGGTTTTCGGGCAGCAGCGATGGATAGAAAATACCGTCTGAAACGCCTTCGCCCGACCATATGCCTCCGGGGGGAGTAGCGCCTCTTAAGGCAAATGGCCTGGAATCCCGGCTAGTGATCAGCGGGCAGATATTCAGCACGACATTGGGGTATTCCCTCACCAGCATGTACAATTCGTTTGATACTGCAGGATTGCCGGACAGACACACGCCGCCGGCATTGAGGGTACAGGTAATACGGTCGCCATCGGAGGGTGTATAGGTGAAATCCGGTTGATTGGACCCCGTGATCACGCCATTGACTTTCCATATTAATTCCTGGCCGGTTCCTCCATTGACAGGTGTTGCAGTAAAGGTAACCGGAGTGCCGGCACAAATCGTATCTTCGGATTGGGCAATCGTAATGCTGACAGGGATGACAGGGTAAACAACCATGTTAATAACATTCGATGTGGCCGGACTGCCGGTTTGACATTCAAGGCCGGAGGTCAGGATGCAATACACTTCATCTCCGTTAGCCGGAGTGCAGGTATAACCGGAACCATTCCCGACGGGGATGGTGTTTTTATACCACTGGAAGGTCGGGTTTAATCCACCGCCCACAGGATTTGAAGTAAAGGTAACGACGGTTCCCTCACACACCTGGTTTTCAGAAACACTTACGGAAACCGAAACCGCCGCCACGGGGATAACCTCAACTGACACAGTATCGGGAATGCTTTTACAACCGTTGTGGATTGCCCTGAAGATGTAATCCCCTGAATTCACAGGAAGCGGATGGTTGATCAGCGGGTTTTGAAGTGTGGAAGTGAAACCGGCAGGTCCGACCCAGGACCATGAACTTCCGCCGTTGCTGGTCAGCATCAACGGGTCGCCTTCGCAAACCGGACTGTTGCCCGAACAACTGCCGGTTGGCCGTGGTTTCATGGTAACCAATATAGTGTCGGCATAAAAACATTCATTCTCATAAGTCACTTTTACCCAATATTTTCCGGGTTGAGTTGCTTTGTAGTAAGGGTTTGTCGAACCATCCTGCCATAGCCAGGATATTCCTCCATAGAAATATTCCGTGGAGATCAACAGGGTGTCTCCTTCGCAAAAACTGGTATCAGCCCCGAGTCCATACACATAACCCGGCCCATCGGAGAAGATCCATCCCGTATTGTTGCTCACACTGGTGCTGAACTTGCCTGCATAGAAAGCAGCCCCTCCTGTGGCTTGCTGGTCGCGCAATTCGAGATACCCGCACACGACATTGCCGGATGCCCTGGAAATGCCGGATTGAATTCCTGCCGTGGTCGATTGTATTGTAATGGGAAAACATCCGTTACCGAGTGCGGAAAAGTGCTGAAGGACCGTTTGGGTACTGTTGCTCTGAAGAAGGTATTTCTTTGCAGGGAAAAATTTCAATGAATCGAATACATTGTTGGAAGAAAATGTTGCGTCGCAATTGAGAAGCACCTTATGAAAACGTGTTCCGGCCCCGCGTACTGCGAAGTTAGAGCCAGTGGAGGTAATATTCCGAATGGTGTCCTGTATGTCTGCATAAATGCTTAACGAAGTGCCAGGATTGGAAAAGATCTCCTGTATTTTCAACTGGTACTTCACCAGGTAGTTATCAAGGCTGCAGCTTCCGCCGTACCCCATGGAATTTAACACCAAAGTGTCAATGATGACCTTGATATTGGATGTCGAAATGTCAGTGCTCATGCTAAAAG
>CAYLVY010000195.1:0-2425 GCA_964387205.1 uncultured Draconibacterium sp. | reverse complement strand
TATTTTGGTATGTGCCTGAATGTTGAAGTGGGTGGAATTATAAGAGGAGTTTGCCAGTTGAAATCTGTTAAATTCCAGGGAGTTATTTCCTTTAATAATGATTGGGTAAGTGGAGCTGCTTGCACCATTGAAAATGAATGTAGAGGTGCCGGAGTTCAATGCAAGATTCGTACTGTTGATCCGGATATAGCTGGCGGGGTTCGAACCGGTGTTGCAGGTGAAAACGGTGGAGCCAAGGGTCAGGGTCCTTGCCATTCCGTTTATGGATGAAAATATCTTGCAGTTGACCGGCATCCCATTAGTGTTCAGTGATCCGTAATTAAGAAACAAGGTGCCTGCTGTCGTGAAGCCATCCCACAGAACCCATCCGCCGGTGTAAGAACCTTGGAAATACACATCGTTTGAAAATATCTTGCCACTGCTGATTATGGTGTTGCCAGGCATATTAGCCGCGAAATATACTTTCCCGGGGAAGTTCCAAAGCATATTTGGTGCTATTTCCAGCGGACCATAAATATGAAGGTTCCCGGTTTCCACGCCTTTCAATTGATGGTTGGTAAGATTGCCGCTCCAGGTCATGTTGTGGCAGAAGGCATTACCTGTATTGATCATAACCGACTGGTTTGGCGAGGTAAAGGAAGCCGGATCAAAAAAAACATTGTCGATGGGAGAGGGGACGCAGGCACCTCCGGCTCCTCCGCTGGTAAGGGCCCAATGCCATGATTCGTTCCAGTTGCCTGTTCCTCCCACCCAAAATAGATCTTTTGAAGTCCCTGAGTTGATGGTCCATCCGGAATTATTTCCCAGGTCAAAAGAATGGTCGGCATTCCAGGAGGCGCCTCCGGTGGCATACATATCTTGCAGTATCAGATAATCTGCAGAAACGTTGCCACCCGATTTGTGTAATCCGGCAGAATTGCCAAATTGGGAGGCCCTGACCATGATGTAACCGGTACAGGTTCCGTTTGCAATTAATTTATCTGCAATGGTTTGCGTATTTCCGGATGAGAGGGTGAACACATGGTCGGGTCCAAAGGTAAGACTGTCAAAAGTGTTATTCCCGTTTAAAAAAGCATCGCTGTTTAAAATTACACGATGAAACCTGGCATTGCTGCCATTCAGCGTAAACTGATATCCTCCGAATAAAATGTTTGTGATGGTGTCAGCTTCATCTGCATTGATGATCAGGGAGTCCTTTCCGCTGCCCACTATGTTAAGGATTTTCAGGTTGTAGATGGTATCGAGTTCTTTCCTGCAATCGCCAGTGACCATTAATGAATCAATACTCACTTTAACATTGTTGCCGCTGCTGTTCTTCATCAGACGGAACTGTTTATTCCGCAGTGTCAGCTTATGAATGGATAGTTTCGTCCTGATATCCCAGTTCGTAAATCCGGTGTCGGAACAGTTATACAGATTGCCATTCTCAACATTATACAAATTGAGTGGCTGGGATCCATAGATCGTTGAGGGGAAACTTTTGGTATTGTAGCCGGTGAGAATAAGCGTGGAGGAGTCGGGAATAAGTGTAAGGTTATCGGTCCGGATACGCAGGTTGTAATCCTTTTGAGGTGAAGAGCAGGTCACGACGGATTTACCCAAGGTCAGGTGCCTGGGATTGGTGTTGTCCGAAAACAACGTCTTACAGTAAACCCTTTGGCTGTTTGTATGAACAGAACCCGCATTCAGTATGAAGTTGCTGGCCGTAATCAGGGTGTCATTCAGGGTCCATCCTCCACCGGGCCCGTCGAACCATACATCATGAATGAATGTTTTCCTGGCAGTGGTGATAGTGTTTCCCGCTGATTCGGATTCGAAAAACACCTCGCCGCTAAACGACCAGTTCATGGGCCATGCCAGGGTCATTGAACCATAAATCCTGAGTTTATTCAAACTATTCCCATTGATGGAGGGATTCAAAGAAGGGGTTGTCCAGGTCATGCTGTTGCAGAGCGCGTTCCCGATATTCACGATAACTGATTGGCTGACAGCGGTGAAGGAGTTTGCGTCAAAAATGACATTGTCGACAGGTGTGGGGATACATGCGCCACCGGGTCCGCCACTAATTAGCGACCAGTGGGAGGATTCATTCCAGTTGCCGGCACCTCCAACCCAGAACAGGTCGCGTGGAGGGGATGGATTGATGTTCCATCCTGTATTGTTACCCAGATCAGTGGAATTGTCTGCATTAAATGTGGCTCCTCCCCCGGTATGGATATCTTTCAATACGAGATAGTTCCCTGATACCGTTCCGTTGGCTTTAAATAAGGTTGCATGGTTTCCCTTGCTGCTTGTCCGGATGTTGATATGGCCGGTGCAATTTCCCAAAATGGAAAAGTCATCAAGGATGGTTTGAGTGGAATTGGGGGTAAGGGTATACAGAAATCCGGGGCCGAAGGCAAGGCTGTCGAATGTGTTGTTGCCG
>CAYLVY010000194.1:0-5260 GCA_964387205.1 uncultured Draconibacterium sp. | reverse complement strand
GTCCGGCCTTCCGCGTTAAACAAGGGGAGGTAGTAAGGTGTAATCTGCAGCGGGATGCCCAGTTGTCTGGCGGTCGCCAGGCCATCCTGTTCATCCTCCTCCAGCCGGACCAGGGCAGAGAGAACCCCGGCATCCCTGATGATATGCCTGAGGTGCCATTGATAGTCATGCCAATCGTCCGGGGCAGATTTAAAATAATCCAGGATTCTCTGGCGTATGACAGCACCATTTGCAACCTGACCGGGATCAGTGCCTTTCCTGAACAATTTGATCCTTTCGGAGACCATCTCGGAATAGTAGTCGAGCCTTGCTGACCTGACCTGCGCCACATTTCCCTCCCCTTCGTCGAGATGTTCGACCCGGTCATGAATCCGGTACCTGCCATGCGCTCCTTTGAAAAGATGATAAAACTCCAGAATAAACCCGGGTTTTACCTCCTCTGAGACCGGAAGATAACGGCGGGAAAGATCATGAAGCAACCTGAGCGCCGAAAAACCTGTAAGTTTTTCGTTTTCACTGCGGATAATGTTCCTGAGTACCCGGATACACTCTTTGGCATTGTTGCGGTCGATAATATGCAACTCCTTGTATGTCTCTTCCGAAAGGACATTATAAAAACTGCGTTCCAGATCATTAAGATAGGCAAACAATCTCTCCCTTGCCGTATAGATATCGGGACAACCGGCCAGGAGCTCGCCCACCGCCGGAACCTCTTTCCAAAGTATTTCCCTTAAATCCTCCGTTGAAAAATAAAGCAATTCTTTTAAATTCATTATCAATTATTTAGATTACACATAAAAATTCATTTCCCCTCCTGAAAGGAACCAGGTTACAAACAGGTAAAGGCAATTCCGGCATGCACCGGTACACCGGTAAGCCCCGGCTGGAGCCGGTTAAGTGTCTACCGGTAGACGAGAAATCTTCCGCGGCTTATCAGGTAACCATCAGCTTCGAGGGTATACAGATATGTTCCGTTGGGTAAATCAGCCACTTTCAGGGCAACAGGTTCGCCTTCACGAATCCCGTCCAACCTGGTCAATCCTGCCCGGATGCCCATGCGGTCATAGAATGTAACGGTGACCACCTCATCCGGTGTATATGAAAACTCCAGGAACAGATGGTCGCTGCAGGGATTGGGGTAGATCCGGATGAGTGCAGGGCCATCCTGGTCTGAAGTCTTCCCACCGGGCGGCGTGATGGTAAAATAGTTGTCGCTCAAATCGGAAACCCCTGCGTTGACAGAAGTCATCGGCGCCAGCGCCATCACCCTGACACGGTAATCGGAAGCGGGTAACAGGGTGCCGGAGAGCGGAATAGTCCACTGAAATGCCCCGGTGGAAGGAACCGATGGGGTGATCAGGGAATGAAACTGATTGCCTTTCCAAAGTTCGATCCTGACATTATCGCAAAGATTATCATCCCACAGAACAGGATGCATACTTCCCTTGGCCCATGTTTCACCACCGTTGGGGGAGATCACCGTGACGGTTCCCTGCGCAATGGAGAAAGGCTGATCGCTGATATCTGAAAGTGTAAGGATTCCTGTCAACAGGACAATCCTTACTTTGTAATTATTACCGGGAGGGATATTCCAGGCTGGTATCCATGTAAAATTACCCTGCAACGCAGGAACCTGTGGATGGATGATTAGATGCAACTGGTCATTCTTCAGCAGTTCGATGCGGAGCATACCGGTATTGGCAGCCGGGGCTGTCCATTGGATCAGTTGCGGGCATCCTTTGATCCAGGTCTCGCCTCCGTTGGGCGTCAGCAATGTCAGGCTCCCCGGAACGGTTCCCTGCGAAATGGTAAACGGATTATCGCTGAAATCAAAAACGATACCGGTGGCCGTGGTACTATTGGCCATGGAAAGTATCTTTACACGGTAATCGGTGCCCGGAACGAGGCTGTTTACACCGGGGATGTTCCAAAGGAAACTACCCGTTGAGGGCACAGAATGGGCAATAACGGAGTGGAACTGGCTACCTTTCCATAATTCAATGCGTACTTTATCGCAAAGGTTATCATCCCAAAGTATCGGATGGCTGGTTCCTTTCACCCAGTTCTCCCCTCCGTTGGGGGAGATCACGGTAACCGTCCCCTTCAGGATGGAGAACGTCGAATCGCTCATATCCCACTGCGGTGGAGAGGTGAGGGTGGAGACCCTGATCTGGTAATTGTTTCCGGGAGGGATGCTGTGAGGCGGTATCCATGTATAGGTGGTAACGCCCGGTGCTACCTGGGGATGAATAACCATCATAGGCATGCCGTTGCGGAACAATTCAAGCCGGACAGGCACGGTCAGCGCTGAGGTAGTATTCCAAGTTATTTGCCCGGGACAACCCATGATCCAGGATTCTCCTCCGTTGGGGGTGACCAGGATGACCGGAACAGGTGCCGGGGCTGGTAAAATGGTAAAAACAGAATCGCTGAAATCAGCTACTATGGTGGCAGCAGGGGAGTTCCCCGTTTCGGTTATCCTGATCCGGTAATCATTGCCGGGAACGATAGTGTTGACGTTTGGCACCGTCCAGGAAAACTGGCCTGTTGAGGGTACAGACGGGGCAACAATGGAATGGAAAACCCCGCCTTTCCATAACTCAATACGGACCGGCTTACAGAGGTTATCATCCCACTGAATGGGCCATGTCACGCCTTTTATCAGGTTCTCCCCTCCGTTTGGGCTTGAAATATGGATAAATCCCCCTGAAATTGTGAATGATGAATCACTGACATCCGCAATGACAGGTGAAGCGATGGATGATATTTTGACCTTGTAATTGCTTCCGGGAATCAGGTTATTGGGTGGAACCCAGACGAAGCTGGTAAGTCCCGGCGGTGTCTGAGGGCATATCACCAGATAAAACTGGTTTTCACGGAAAAGTTCGATCCGGAACGGGGCGGCATTGGTTGCCACACTGATCCATTGAATGGAGGAGGGACAACCTTTGACCCATTGTTCTCCTCCGTTAGGCTGAACCAACATGACAGGCATACCGGCCTGAGGATTGGAGAAGGTACCAGTGGCTAATCCCAAAGCCAATAGCAGCAGAAATACCTTTTTCATAGTGTTTGATTTTGACAAAGATAAGCAAAGCTGAAAAAATATTCAATCATGGATACGGTTTTTATTCCCCATTATGGTGAAAAAAGTGAAATTTGCGTGAAAGTTTCCATGAATGCACCAGCATGGCCAACATTTACGTCAGGAAAAGTCCCCATCCGGATCCTCCGTCCCTGATGCTTCCGGCAGGCTCATTGCCTCCGTCGTGCTTAATGGCCTGATCACCCTCGTGGAGATCATCGGGGGAATTCTCTCCAACAGCCTGGCACTGATTTCCGATGCCATTCACAACCTCAGCGATACCCTGGCGCTGATGCTGGCATGGATTGCACATAAAGTAGGAAAACGCCGTCCCGACCGCCGAAAAACTTTCGGATACCAGCGATTTGAGATTCTATCCGCATTTGTGAACGCATCCGTGCTCACCGCTGTATCTATCTACCTGATCTACGAATCTGTTGTCCGGTTTATAACCCCCGAACCGGTCAGATCCGGTCTCATGCTTATGGTCGCCCTCATCGGACTAGCGGCCAACCTGCTCTCCATGGTCTTTCTGCACCGGGATTCAAAGCACAGCCTGAACGTCAAAGCAGCGTATGTCCACTTGCTGGGCGACACACTCTCCTCCGTTGCAGTTGTCGCGGGCGCCATGATAATCCGGTATACGGAACTTTTATGGATCGATCCCCTTATCACCCTGTTGATAAGTCTCGTGATCATCCGCCAGGCGTGGCAAATTCTGAAGGAAAGCACCGATATCCTGATGCAGGGTTCGCCTTCGCATATCGACCTGGAAGAGATCCGGCGGGCCATTGAGAAAATTCCCGGCATCCTTAATATTCACCACGTACATTGCTGGCAACTGCTCGATCACCAGGTTCATTTTGAAGCGCATGTGGAAACCGACCGAAATATGGACCTGCACGAATCAGGCCAACTGGTCACCACCATCGCGGCATTGCTGAAGGAAAATTTCAGCATCGGCCATACCACCCTGCAGATAGAGTACCAAAACTGCAAGGATCAGGATCTGATCAAGAACAAAGGAGCTGTTTAGTTACCGGAGAGATATTTATTGAGCACCTGAAACAGGTGCTCTTTACGGATTGGCTTGATAATGTAATCATTGCAACCTGCATTCAATGCATTCTGCAGCTCTGCAGGTTCAGAATGGGCTGTCTGGGCAATAACCGGAATGTCGGCGTGAACCTGCCGGATCTTCATCACGGCTTCAATACCTCCCATAACTGGCATCTTCAGATCCATCAGGATCAGGTCGTAATGGTTTTTCACGACTTTTTCCAGGGCTTCTTTGCCATTCAGTGCCCTTTCGATGGTGTGCACCTTTTTCCTGAGCATGACCTCCAGCAGGAGGAAATTGTCGGGTTCATCTTCGGCAATCAGTATTCTCGATCCAGGCCAACCCGGTAAACGGGTGATTTCCCTGACCGGTTTGTCCGGGAGTGTCCCTGCCTCAGTGAGCGGGAGAAAGAAAGAGAAGCAACTGCCTTTGCCGGCCTGTGATTTGAGGGTAATCCGTCCTCCGAGGATCCTGACGAGTTCCCGGGCGATGTTCAGGCCCAAGCCGGAACCCCCGATCGCTTCTGCAATGGCCGCTTCACCCCGGTAGAAATTTTCGAATATCAGTTTCTGCTCTTTCTCCGGGATCCCCATACCGGTATCCTGGACAAAAAATTCGATCTCATTATGGCTGATGCGGAAGCCTGCCATGATATGGCCCTCACTGGTATATTTCATGGCATTGGAAAGAAAAAGCGAAATGATATGCCTGATCTTCGGCTCATCCGAAACCACAGAAAGTGACTGATCCGCTGGCGGGATCACCGCTTTTATTTCCAGCCCTTTGGTATGACCGGGCACATCAAACATCCTGACCAGGTCACGTATGGTTCCGGACGGGCTGAACACGCCAGGTTCCGTCTGTATCTTCTCACTCTGAAGTTTGGAGAGATATACGACATCTTCAATCACAGAGAGCAATTGAGCGGAACTCTGATGAATAATCCTGGCATAACCGGGAAGGTCATGGATATCTGCCTCCAGCATTTGATCAGCAAAGCCCATGATCGCATTCATTGGCGTCCTGAGTTCATGATTCATGTTGATCAGGAAGGCCGATAGAAGGCAATAATAACAGATGAAAATTATTATAATTCGCCTGTGACTTCGGCTTTC
>CAYLVY010000193.1:0-5330 GCA_964387205.1 uncultured Draconibacterium sp. | reverse complement strand
GCCTTCCCTGATACTGTATTGGCCCGAACACCATATGAAACGTCTGAATAGCCCCAAATACCTTGACCATAATTACCTGACTGGTATCCAAATACACCCGTTCCCTGATACCCTGCCGCCCCTTGCACTGCCGTACCACCCCCAGTCCTACCATCTATTGTGGCCGAGGGATATGTAGGATACGGTGGATTAGATATTGCTGATGCTGCGATCTGTGTAAAGTATGCAACGCCAATAGGTTTTGACTTAACCCCAAAATTCACCCTGCCATTTGCATTTTCCTCTGAACTCCCCACTATCGCCCCCTTGAAGGCATCATCAATCCCGAGCATTGACATCTTTCCGTTGCTGCTCATGAACAAATAATTAAATCCAAACCCTGAAGATATATATTGTCCAGTCGAAATCCCCGCCAACGGAGCTTTGCTTTTAATCTCCGATTCACCTTTTGATGTCGAATCGTTGACAAGAGAATCGGCAGGCGTTTTGAAATTACCATCATCGGTTGACAACTCTATCATACTGTTGTCAGCGTAAATCGACGAATAGTTCCCGTCAGAATATTGTACGATGTTAAGTTGCAACGAACTGTCACGCTTCTCGATGTTCGCACCGTATATCCCCCAGATTGACCCATCCGGATCTGAACCGCCGCCAACGCACAATTTGTACCACCCTTCCTTATACACGGTATCTAACTTCCATCCGGCCATGACCATCCTTGTCAACTTTAACCAGCGCACCGAATCAGTTTGCAATACCAACTGTTCAGCAGGCAAGGGAGTGGTGATAACCGATTGGCGGGAAGGTATCTTATAAAAACCTCCCGGCCCCTGTTGGGCATTGGAGAATGCAACGGTCGCCGTCATCACCAGCATTACAAATATCCTTTTAACAATCATTTCAATGGTTTTAAAACAATGTATAAATCAAAGTGCATTCCGCCCCATGTATCAGAGGATCCTGCAGTGGTCAGGTAAATAGGCTTATCGCTGACAAGCGATAATACCTTGTCAATGCCAACAACTGTCAGCCCCTCGGGATTATAAGTGGCGTCCCTTCCTGCTATTGCCATGCCCTGAAAGAGTTCATCACCTCCAACCGTAATTCCTGCGGAGAGTTGTGCCACACCTGAATAGCCAGCCCTTGCAGCGAATATGATATTTACCAGTTTATAGAGAGCGGGGATTGTGATCACCGGCAAATTCCCCTCGTGAACATCGGTGATCTTCCGCAAATCATCAATTGCTGCCGAAGGCTGCCGGGCAATCCAATCCGCGCCGTTCCATTGCAGCAGGTCGCCCGGCTGGCCTCCCGGAGGTATGCCTGACCCCCCGGGGCCTGTGCGAAGGTTAACATATAAACTGGTACCGTCCATCAAAGTGTGATAATTTTATATACAACATGAATGTTTATCAAAGCACTTCCGGTAATAGCACCCTCGAGTCCGTAAAACATGATTGACATCGGCATATTGGGAATTAAATATTGATTTGGCGTAAAGTAATTTGTTTTATTTCCGGCCAGCTCAATAAATGCGTTTGGAATCTCACAGATTGTTTCCTCTTCAACATCAGTACCATAGAATATTCGTAAAACTGCTGTTCCTGCGTTGATCGGTGAAACCGGGGCAATGTGTGCGACAAGTGAAATGACCTGTATGGTTTTGCCGGCACCAGGGGCCGGAATGATTTCCTGGAAATTCTCAAGCCATGACGCCTGAAAGCTTTTCTTTTTATAGGTTACTGTCTGAGATGGCACCGGCACTAACGGAGCCACATAGGATGCCACAAGGTCCATCATCCTTTGTGGCAAAGCGATTGACCCTGCAGGCTGGCTCTCCTGGTATACCATAGTATATTCACGGTTTCGGTAAACATTCCTGGACTCATCGTCTTTAAATATTCTCGATTCCGAACTGGTTTCATTCTTTACGAAATAGATACTGTAAGCTGTGCCTCCTCCCATGCCGTCAGGCACGCTTTCCATATAAGTAAACTCTGCTGCCGGCACATAACACAGCTCCTCTCCGTCGAAGAGTATCCCAGCAGTGATATTGATCTTATCGTCAGGAAATGTAATTTCCAAACCAGCCACAATGCATGGGGTGGTTATACCGGATAAGCCTTTGACCAAACCGGAAACTGAGTCTCTCGCGGCATCCTGGATTAAAGCCCAGTCATCTGCCTTCAGGGGCTGACCGCCTGCCAATGCCAATAATCTTTCCATTTTACTTTTTTTGAATAATAAACTTTTTCCCCGGCAGCTTATAGCGGTGCACCAAGGCAGCGATCAGAGGTGCATCTGCCTCAATAGTTGAAGGGATCAATACAATAAAATCACATTCTGCAGTGTCATCTACCGTATAAATAAATGAATCGGCCTGGTCCATGAAAAATTCCGTATCGGGCTCCACATTCTTCGGGTAGATAAACGGGCCTAACCTGGATCCATCCTCAATGACAATATCGTTCCGGTTGAACCTCAGGTTAAGCACTTTTTCGATATACCCTACTTGGGGAGTAACCGATGCGTCGAGCCATGTTCTATCCCAAACATCCCAAAGGTTATCGCGAATGTAAACCAGGTAGCTGACCATTACCTTGACCCAAGCTACCATCCTGGGCTGGCGGTGGCGGTGGGGGATCAGGGAATGGGCGATCCGGTTAATCGAAAATGGTTGCTTCCACGTTATCATAATATTCAAATGTGCTGTTTGCCATATCTATGGCGAAATATCCGGCTACACTTTCCACATACATGTTAACAGTCTGGTAATACCCGTTATCAGGTTTATGCCATGCGCCGTTGAGCTTTACATCGATTACCCCTTCGGCAGCCTGTATATGATCAACCAGCTTGCTCAGGCGTAATATCCCATCAAACTCCAGCGAGCTTCCAAAGGTTTCAATTGCCTGCTGAATTGGGTTAATCGACGGGTCCATGAGAAGGTTGTTCTGGGCATCCAGTACCATGCGATCACGGACAATGGCAATATTGATTTTAAGCTGATCCGCTGGACGGGAGACAATCTCCAGGTTGACACCTGCATCTTTCCATTTGCTCCAAAATAATTCAAAAGCAGACTTCTCGGACGCAGTGAACGGAACTTTCGTCCCCCCTGAGTCTTTTGCTACTTTTAACAACACCTTTCCACCCCGCTCCGATGCCGCTGCATATACTACCGTCCTGCCATCAAAATCGCCTGTCTCGTATATAAAACGGTTGTCTTGCCAAACCATCTCGTGTCCATACTGGAACTTCTTCGACTCATCAGCATACCACCGCACAGTATGCGGGCGCCGCTCATCGATCACCTGGTTGATGTGCGACGAATGGCGGTCGAAGAGCGTCTCCACCAGCCAGGAGCCCACGGCGAAGATCCACAGCCATAACCTCCATACTGTCACTTTGGATTTGGAGGTAACATCCACGGCCAGGTTCATCGCTGTATCGGTGGTGGATCCCGGAACCTGAGTCGAAACAACATATTCGTTCAGTTCCTCGAAAGAAGACTTGCTGGCATTCAGCGCGTCGTATATATCTGCGATTGTCCGTGCCATCAGGTTTTCCAGATTATATGATTAATGGTTCCTGTCGTTGTGTCAGGCGTTTGTACGTGTGCTCTGACAAAGTTGGTCAGTATCCCAACGATATTAAATACATGAGTATCCTTAATCGGATCGAGGACATAACTGCAGTATGGCACCTCGCTCCAGTTATCTCCATCAAGGCTCTGGTCGATGGAGATGATAACTGATTCCTGACTAAGGGATGAATAGGAGTCCTGAACGGTGAGCAGGTCCCGTAAAAAGGCCAGTCTTATCCTGTCAAACATCTTTTCGCCCTGAGACAGATCGTAATTGATATCTTGTTTTATATTGTTCATGTCATCATGTGTTATCACTGATTCCTCGCCGATGCCCGAAACCGGACATATCTCATTTGTAGAAAAATATTCGGCCACGCGTTTATTAACATAGGATGAGGGAATTAACACCTCTGTTCCTGCCGGGACGGAAAGATCGAGCTGAAGCTGATCGTTGGCATCCAGCAACTCAAATACCGCCTCGATGCCCCCAAGCTCCTGGATGGCAAGGTCGAAAAGGGTCTGGCCTGATTGGGCGGCAATGGTTTTCATTTGTAGGTACCTTTAATATTGGCAATGCCTTCAGAAAAACTCAGCGAATCAATCTGTATCCCATCCTGGGCAAACTGCAGCCTGATCTTGCGGATCATCTCCCTGGGGTCTTCATCGTTGAGGAAGTTGCTCAGCCCGACGCCCGTGACGGGTGATTGTTTGTACTCTCCTTCCTGTGCCGACAGCAGATCGGCCTGATGTTGCAGGGTAGCCTCACCAATGGCCATATCTCCTCCGATGACAGCAAGATCGTCGGTTTCGTCAAACAATATATCGGTCATCTCTGCCATTTAACTGATCGTTCCGGTTCCTGTTGATGTGGTAACCCCGGTTTGGGCTGCCGCCGTCCCGGTGGTTGATACCGGGATGCCCTGCGCTACGGTCACTGTCCCGGTTTTTACAAACTGTTCAATCAAATCGCTCAGCCTGTCGGCAAATTCATCATAAGATGGTTCTTCACGTTCCATCATGTCCTTCATCAACTGAACAATCCCCTGTTTGAGCGGTGCGCGTTGCAATGCCATTTCAATCTATTTTAATAACTGTTGAAAATCGGTTTTAAACTTTTCCAGCGCCGTGATGGTCGGTGGCAATGGGGTGCCGCTGGGACCGTTGGGCGTGCTGACGGTAAGTTTTGAGATGATATCGTAAAGCGAGGTAAGAAGCTTAGTCAGGCTGGTTGAACGGTTTCTGATATCGATTTTCCCGGAAGTACTGTCGATCTCAATTATCAATCCATCCTGGTCGTAAAGAACCTTCTCCGCATGATCCGTCTTTATGACCACCAGATCCCGGAGCAGTCCGTTGCTGAGGTCAACCATGGTTACCATGCTCCCTATTTTCGGCTTTATTAGTAGCCCACCCTGATCAATGACCGAGAAGAGTTTTACCCCTGTAATCTCCATGGTCCCGATCATCACACTGCAATCCTTATCGCTGACCTGCGTAACCTCGCCAACACGGAAAGGGACCGCCTTGCCGGTTTCGGTAATGTCGCGCAGCTTTTGGCGTATGTCAGTGTAGTCCGTCATAATTTCCTGCCAATTGTTATCTTACGGATACCCCCTGAAGAAGAGATGCTTGTCTCCACTTCTATAACATAGTAATCACCGTTTTTAAATTCGTAGTCCTTGTCAGTAACCGTAACCTTGAACCCTGCATCGCACCAGGGCAACAACCAGCCGGTAAA
>CAYLVY010000192.1:0-5345 GCA_964387205.1 uncultured Draconibacterium sp. | reverse complement strand
CGATGCCCCTCCTACCGAATATGTTGACCAGGCCAATCTTGACCACACCGAGTGGTGCGAAATTGGGAAACTTGCCCTTAAAATACAATCACTTTATGGCCCGGAAAAGGATCTAAAAATCAAACGAACGATCGAGATCATTACTGACTGGCTTCGAAAGGGATTTCAACCCATCATCTTTTGCAAATACATACAAACTGCTAAATATGTTGGTGAAATATTAAAGGGTACGCTGCATTCGCGCGTTGATGTTCAGGTAATAACTTCGGAACTTGCCGATGAGCAGCGCCGGGAGAGAATTGCCCTGATGGAAAACAGCACACAAAGAGTAATGGTAGCCACCGATTGCCTGAGTGAAGGTATCAACCTGCAGGAACTATTCACAGCCGTGCTGCACTATGACCTGCCATGGAACCCAAACCGGCTTGAGCAGCGGGAAGGCAGGGTTGACCGTTACGGCCAAACAGCCAAAGAGGTGAAGGCATTTCTCCTGTTCGGACAGGATAACCTGATTGACCGGAAGGTATTGGCAATCCTGATCAAGAAGGTGCGTGACATTCAACGTTCGACCGGTGTGAGCATTGTGCTTGGCGAAGGCAGTGCCAACATCATGGAATCGCTGATCAAAGATGTGTTGATGGGAACGGATAACAAAGCCGACCCGTCGCAGCTTTCGATGTTTGCCGATGAGTTTTACCGGAATGAAATTGAAAACATAAGGAAAAAAGCAGAGAATCTGCGCAGCATCTTTACGCACGAGACCATCCCCCCTCATGAAATAGAACAGGACCTGAAGGAGGTTGACGAGGCCATCGGCGACCTGAAATCGGTGGAGGATTTTGTTACCATGGCTGTGACCCACCTGGGCGGCAACGTACATTTTGACGGGACCGGATATCATTTGACCCTGACCAACCTTCCTGACTATCTCAAAGGACATTTTCCCCAAGGAAAAAATACAAAAGTGAGTTTTACTTCACCCACTCCGCACGGATACCGGTATCTCGGAAGAAACCACCAGTTCGTGGAGCAGTTGTGTCAACTCATATTGTCGCTGGCATTTGAACAGCGGCCCGGCTTTAAAAAGGTGGCCCGAGCTTCTGTTATCCAAACCGATACCGTGGATCGAAAAACAACCTTGATCCAGTTCAGGGTGCGCAATGTGATCAAGGAAGTGAACAGCACACACGAAGTAATTTCAGAAGAGATGTGCTTGTGGGGTTATACAGGAAGCGGCGAGGATTCGAAGGTTTTGGAACCAGAAGAGGCCAGACGATTGCTGTTGGTGGCTTCGTCGAAAACAAATCTACCGCTCCATCTTCAGCAAGAGATATTTAACCATGAGCAGGAGGTTTTTACTCAAAAACGGCAAGAATTTTTCAAAGTGGCCGAGGAACGGGCCAAACACCTGGTACATATGCATGGTAAATTCAAGGAGTTGGTTGGCGGTAAAAGGTATGAGGCTGTTTATCCGGTTCTGCCACCTGATCTCATGGGAGTTTATATTTTGAATCCGGTCCCCAAAGACTTATTTTGACCATGAATATTAAACGACTTTTAGATTTAATCCAGCAAACCTGTGACCAGGCAGCACAGTTATGCCCTCAGATTGTCCAGACAGTGTCTGTACAATCTGACGAATACTTATCGAATCAATAAAATGGATTACCCAAGTATAAATATTCAGGGAAATATTATCTCCAGTGAAATCCTGGATAAGATCCGCAATGAAGATATCAAGTATCAGCAAGCAGGCGATTTTGGTTTGGACCGGAAGACCAGCGTACGGGATGAGATCGGGATTGCGTGGTCGGTGGCAAGGGCGCATTGGAGCGCTTTTAAAATAAGACGCGACCGGCTGAAAGAGGGAGAGAGTGGTACGGCTGAGACCCGAAACTCATGGATGATACCGCTGTTGAAAGAGTTGGGTTATGAGGTAGAAAGGGCGACAGCCTATGTGCATCCCGACACTCATAAGACGTATGCTATCAGCCACAAAGCAGCCAACCGCGGTGATTTCCCCATCCACATCATGGGGATCAATGACGATCTTGACAAGCGACGCGAAACCAGTGGCCCCCGGCTTTCTCCCCATGCTTTGACTCAGGAATATCTCAATACCACCGACCATGTTTACGCGCTTGTTTCGAATGGCCGGTACCTCCGCCTTTTACGAGATGCCACACGGTTAGTCAGATTGAGTTACTTAGAGATCAATCTTGAAAAGATGATGGAGGAGGAGTTGTATGCCGACTTCGCCATCTTTTTCCGTTTGATGCATGCAACACGCATGCCGTTAAACGCAGATCAAACCGAGGATAGTTTTATTGAATTTTACCACCAAGAGTCGCTGGCATCGGGTTCACGAATCCGTGAGAAATTGAGCGAAGCCGTTGAGAAGTCCATCAAAGCATTGGCCAATGGATTTTTGGAGCATCCAATCAACCAGACCTTGACCAAGGAGATCGATGGTGGATACCTTAAACCGGAAACTTACTACAATTATCAATTGCGGTTGATTTACAGGCTGTTGTTTTTAATCGTGACGGAAGAGCGGAATCTGGTGTATCCGGCAACCCCCTCCCAACCTCCCCCACCCGGGGGAGGAGAATACACCCGGATGAGAAAGATTTATTATGATCATTACAGTATTGAGCGGTTGAGGAGGTTGGCTGGCAAATTTTATTTTGTCGATGGCAGGAAGCAAGATTTGTGGGAAGGATTGCTGACCACATTCCGGATGTTTGAGGATGGAGCCTATGGAGAGAAACTGGGGATCAAACCATTGGGTTCGGGCATATTCAGCAACGATGCTCTTGGGCTTTTGAATGACAGCAAGCTCAGCAATGCAGCTCTTTTAGAGGTGATCAGGAATCTCACCTATTTTGAGAACAGCCATAGACAACTGGTACGGGTCAATTACTCCGATCTGGATGTAGAGGAGTTCGGTTCTGTTTATGAGGAGCTGCTGGAATATGATGCCACATTCATTCAGGTTGATGGACGGGTACGGTTTGAATTCGCAAAAGGCGAAGGGCGTTCCCGTTCAGGAGCCCACTATACGCCTGAAGAGTTGGTCAAGCCTTTGATCAGGCATTCGCTGGATTACATTATCGAGGACAAGCTTAAGAAGGAAGACCAGGAAAAAGCCCTGCTTTCGATCAAGGTATGCGATGTGGCAGCCGGAAGCGGGCACATCCTGCTATCGGCGGCACGACGCATCGCAATGGAACTTGCCCGTGTACGCAGCCATGAAGACCAGCCGGCGCCGCCAGTGTTTCGCAACGCCATACGCGATGTGATCAGGAATTGCATTTACGGGGTGGATAAAAACCCACTGGCGGTGGAGCTATGCAAAGTGGCTTTATGGCTTGAATCGCACAACCCCGGAGAACCCCTGAATTTCCTGGATCACCGGATCAAGTGCGGCGATTCGATCGTGGGGCTGGTTTCGCAGGATGAGTTAAAAAACGGGATTGCCAACGAGGCCTTCAAAACCTTGCAGGAAGATGATAAGACTATTGCCGCTGCCTTACTTAAAAGGAATAAAAAAGAAAGGGCAACACCCGAACAGTTGCCCCTTGATTTCGATGGCCAGGTAGGTAGACGGATTAAAAGCGTTTTATCATCCTTTGAAGAATTTGCCAGGTTACCGGAGTGCACCCCCGCGGAGATCGAAACAAAAGAAAAGGCATACCGATCCCTGACAAGCGGAAGCAATTGGTATAGCCTGAGAATCCTGGCCGATATAATGATTGCCCCGTTTTTCATTGCAAAGACCAATGAGAACGAGAAATTAATAGCTACCGATGCAATTTATCGTGACTTTCTGAGAGGCATGCCCTTACAAGGACAAATACCCGCAAAAGCCCAGGCGATAAGCGTAGAAAAAACCTTTTTTCATTGGTTTCTTGAGTTTCCAGACGTTTTTGCTAAAGGTGGATTTGATTGTGTGCTAGGAAATCCGCCATTTTTAGGAGGGCAGAAACTCAGCGGAAGTTACGGTGATGATTATTTGCAATGGCTGCGAACAAATTACCAGCCAGCCGGCGCTGTTGATCTGGTAACCTATTTTTTCAGAAGGATCTTCACGATACTAAAGCCGGCAGGGTTTCAAAGTCTGATTGCCACCAACACCATTGCACAAGGAGGAGCCAGGGAAGGCGGGCTGGATGTGATTCAAAAAGAGGGTGGTACCATCAATCATGCGATTAAGAGTATGAAGTGGCCGGGTCTGGCAGCAGTTGAGGTTTCGCTTGTTAGCATTCATAAAGGAGACTGGAAGGGCCCCTTTTTCTTAAATCAAAAACCAGTTGCAAGAATTACAACTTATCTGGATGATTCTGAAACAGAGGGGCATCCATATCCTTTAAAACAAAACGAGGGGAAGAGTTTCCAGGGCAGCATTGTGCTGGGTAAAGGATTTATTCTAAAACCGGAGGAGGCTGAAGCTCTGATCCGAAAGGACCCGAAGAACAAGGATGTTTTGTTCCCTTATCTCAATGGAGATGATCTGAATAATAACCCTGACCAAAGTCCGAGCAGGTGGGTAATCAATTTTTTTGATTGGCCTTTAATGCGTTATATTTATGAAGATTGGGAAAATATTGATAAAGATATTCGTGATACCATTCGTCGTCATTTACGTGAAGGTAAATTTGAGCCAATTGCACCTCCTGATTATGAAAAACCCATAGCTATGGATTTTGAGGATTGTATTAAATTGTTAGAAAACACTGTTAAATTAGAAAGGGAAAGAACTATTTTGATGAAAAATCAAAAAGGTGAAAATCCTACGACTGAGAATATTACCTCCTCAAATCTTTGGTGGCTCTTTCATAGGCCCAAACTTGAATACTATAATTCAATTATCGATAATTATGTAAATGTAATTGCTTTGACGAGCAAAACTGTTGCTATTGCATCTGTTTCAAAAGACCAAGTATTTTCGCATTCATTAGGCGTTTTTATCGGACCTCAATACTTTTATTTTGGGTTATTACAATCATTTGTACATAATAACTGGGCTTGGAAGTACGCATCTTCAATGAAAAGTGATTTAAGATATACACCGACAGCGTGTTTTGAAACATTCCCATTCCCTGTAAAATTTGAAGAAATCATAAGAAAAAAGATAGAGTCAATAGGAGAAACTTGCCATGAACATCGAAGGCAATTAATGTTGAAATCCCAATTAGGACTCACCAAAACCTACAATTTATTCCACAGCAAAGAATTGCGCCCTTTAACAGCCATCGAAGAACAACTTGATGACAAACCATTTGAAAAGCAGTTTGGCAAGGAGGCAGCCCATTTGCGAAAGCACCTAATCAAAACTCCAGGAA
>CAYLVY010000191.1:0-5465 GCA_964387205.1 uncultured Draconibacterium sp. | reverse complement strand
ATTCAGATCGGCAAATGCCGAGGCAATGGTCGGATAGGTTGCCCCCGGGATATTGAAAGTTCCGGAAACCGGCAATGCGCTGAGGTTCCAGCCCGCCATCAGCAGGCACCAGAGAAGGAATAATTTTTTCATGGAATGAGAATTTAGAGATTAGTGGATTGAACACGAAAGTGTAAAGTTATTGAAAAATCAAAACCACCTGTCGCAAATTCTTGTTACTATTTCATCTTTTTCAGTAATACTGAATAATTCTGACGATTATATACTCTTAAAATTTCAAATTAAAAGAATAAACCCCGTCCGATATGTCAAGTTCTTACACGAAAAGATATACCTTCGTATTACTAAGTCTTACTTAGTTAGACCTTACAGAAGTTTGTCCATTTTTTTCTTTTTGTATGTTTTTTTCAGGTTGAGTATTTTTTCATAGATTTGTGTTATACAAAAAATAACAAATTATGAAAAAAGGCATCCTTTACTTGATAATCTACTGCTTATCAAGTAGCCTGACATTTGCGCAGGTAGGAATAAATACGGATAACAGCGCCCCGGATTCATCGGCAGGGCTTGATGTGAAATTCACTGACAAAGGATTTCTCCCTCCCCGGATGACCACACTTCAACGGGACCAGATACCCAATCCGGCAACAGGTCTAATGATATTCAATACTGATTGTAATGATTATCAGTATTATAAAGGTTCAGGGTGGATCTCCATGGGAAATTTCGGCCAGATTTCTCAACCTGCTTCCATTTCCGGGAACCCCAGTCCTTGTGTCTTCGCAACCGGGATGGTCTATTCCACTCCACCTATCCCCAATGCCAACAGTTACAACTGGGATGTTCCGGCAGGGGCAACCATTACAACAGGACAGGGAACGAATTACATTTCTGTTGACTTCGGAACCCTTGGAGGGTCAATATGTGTCACCGCTCATAATGAATGTTATAACAGTTTTCCTTTGTGTATCCCTATAAACCTGATATCGCTGGTCAATGCCGGGATATCCATCTCGGCAAGTGAGACAACCGTTTGTCAGGGCACTCAGGTTACCTTTACTTCATCAGTGACAAACCCGGGGTTTGCCCCTTTATATCAGTGGAAGAAAAATAACCTCGACATCCCCGGTGCAACAAATACCAGCTATTCTTATGTTCCACAGCACGATGACCGGATTTCCTGTCGGTTAATATCCAATGCCACCTGCGTGGCCGTTCCCAATGTTTATTCCAACAATATCACTTTAACGGTTATCAGTTTAGTTCCTGATTCGCCGGCACAAGGCACCCATGTTGTTTCCCTGACAGATATAACCTGGAAATGGAATGCGGTTTCAAATGCCACTGGATATAAGTGGAACACCACAAACGATTATGCTACTGCAACAGACATGGGCTCCGTGACAACAAAAACGGAATCCGCACTGACCTGTGGCACGGCTTATACCAGGTATGTTTGGGCCTACAATGGTTGTGGCCATTCCGCACCTTTGACGATGAGCCAAAGCACCTTGGCCTGCCAATTTGTGTGCGGGACCACTGTTTTGACCGTCAACCATGTAACAACCGGCGGGGTTGCCCCTGTAAATAAAACAACAACCTACGGCACAGTCACAAACATCCCAGGCGAAGCTGCCAAATGTTGGATCACCAGTAACCTCGGTTCCACCCAGCAAGCTACTTCTGTTAGCGATGACACCGAAGCTTCAGCGGGCTGGTATTGGCAGTTTAACCGCAAAAAAGGGTATAAACATGATGGCACCACATTGACGCCAGACTGGACCATTACCTCTATCAACGAAAACTCTGACTGGCTAACGGCTAACGACCCCTGTAACCTTGAGTTAGGAACCCAATGGCGTTTACCTACTTTTACCGAGTGGTACAATGTTGACAATGATGGAGACTGGACCAATTGGAACGGCCCCTGGAACTCGGGATTGAAACTGCATGCTGCCGGCCAACTAAACGGAAGTAATGGGTCGCTGAACCTTCAGGGTTCAGATGGCCTCTTTTGGAGCAGTACGCAGTCCGACTCTCTCGACGGATGGTACCTACACTTCAGCAGTGGCCACAGCGCCATAGGTTATTGGGGCGTGAAGGCACTCGGCTTTAGTTTACGCTGTCTCAAAGAAGCAAGTTCATACACTCCAGCCTCACCAACTTACGGAACCCATGAGCCTTCTTCAACACATATTATCTGGAATTGAAATTTCAATAAGGCCTTGCAGGCTGTTTACACAGAATTGATAAATCTTGATTGTTATATTAGCAAATACATAAACATTACAATCCTGAAGAACCTTTACAAAGGAACATTTATCCGATTCATTTTGGTCTTAGGATAAATATGCCAATTTTTCCTGTTACCCGTGCGACCTCATTCAATGAAAAAAGTTGACGGTTTGTTCCTCGTAATGAACCCGTCTTTGAATCATTTACCTGTCCGGTTTTATAAATCAGGAAATGTTCCTCCTTTCACAGCATTGGCAGTTACTTTAATTTTAGAAATAAATTTATCCATACATGTAACTTGACCAAAATGCACAAATTAAATGTATTCATGGGTTTCATGCTGATATGTTCCCATCTGTTTTCGCAGGTGGCCGTTAACTCGGATGGAACGCCTCCCCACCCCTCGGCGATGCTGGATATTAAATCGTCGGACAAGGGTCTGCTTCCACCCCGGATGACCTTTGCTGAAATTAATGCCATAGCCAATCCCGCTTCCGGGCTGATCATCTATTGCACCGATTGCGGAGCGGGAAGCTCCGGCGCACTGGCCATATATTTCAATGACATGTGGAACACCTTCAACGTCAATTGTATGATGCCGGTTTTTCCCGCCACCGGCGTTCACACCGCATCGCTGAGCCAGATCATCTGGAACTGGAATACCATTCCTTCAGCAACGGGGTACAAATGGAATACAACCAACAATTACTCTACGGCAACGGATTTGGGAACCGCCACAACGAAAACGGAGACCGGGCTCAACTGCAATACAGCCTACTCACGCTATGTGTGGGCCTACAACGCCTGCGGCAATTCGGGGGCGAACACCCTCACCCAAAGTACGACCCAAAGCCCTTCAGCCGGTGTAGCGATAACCGCCTCCGTCAACCCTGTCTGCGCCGGCACATCCGTGACATTCACGGCAACCCCGGTCAACGGCGGTTCAACGCCTTCCTGGCAGTGGAAAAAGAACGGGGCTCCGGTGCCGGGTGCAACGAACTCCACCTACACCTATGTGCCTGCCCAAGGGGACCTCATCACCTGCCAGCTTACTTCCGGCAATCCATGTACCCCAAACAGCCCGGTCACTTCCAACGGGATCACCATGACGGTATCTTCCGTGCCGGCTGCACCCATCGCCGGTATCCATATCCCCTTTGAAACACAGATCATCTGGAACTGGAACACCGTTCCGGGCGCCACGGGTTACAAATGGAACACCACCAACGACTACGGAACCGCAACCGACATGGGGACCGCCACAACCAAAACTGAAACCGGGCTCACCTGCAGTACTGCGTATACACGGTTTGCCTGGACTTACAACGCCTGCGGTCAGTCTGTTCCGCTCTCCATGACGGCCACCACCACCGCCTGCCCGCTGCCTGGTGTGCCGTGCCCGGGAATTCCGACGATCAGTTACGGCGGCAAGACATACAACACGGTACAAATTGGAAACCAATGCTGGCTGAAGGAAAATCTTGATATCGGGAACATGGTCAATGGAGCTGCAGAACAAACGGATAATTCAATTATTGAGAAATACTGCCAGCAGAACCAATCTGCCAACTGCGATGTTTATGGAGGCTTGTATCAGTGGGGGGAGGTCGTCCAATACCAGAACGGTGCTTCCAACACCACCCGGTTCAATCCTGTTCCTACCGGATATGTTCGCGGTATCTGTCCCGCCAACTGGCATATCCCTTCCAATGCAGAGTTTCTGATACTTGCCGATTATCTGGGAGGAGTTAACATCGCAGGAGGTAAAATGAAAGAGACCGGGTTCTCGCATTGGACTTCGCCCAATACGGGCGCTCTCAATACAAGTGGATTTACTGCCCTTGGCGCGGGTGACAGAGCCTCCTGGGGTTCATTTTATGATTTTACCTACCATGGTAGTTTTTACTCAACCGATGACATCTCCTCTCAAACGACCCATTACTGGAACCTTTTCTATGCGGGAAATGCCTTGTCAGATGGAACGATCGAAAAAGGTTACGGATGGTCGGTCAGATGCATAAGGGACACATGCGACTCTTCCCCCTCATCACCCGGATCAGGAACAAACATTCCATCTGAGACACAGATTATCTGGAACTGGAATGCCGTTGCAGGGGCTATTGGGTACAAGTGGAGTGCCACCAGCGATTTTTCCACCGCAACCGACATGGGAACTGCCACCACGAAAACGGAAACCGGGCTTTCCTGCAACACGGCATATACACGATATGTATGGGCATACAACAGTTGCGGCAACTCCTCTCCGGTAATACTGAATCAAACGACAACAGTTTGCGCATCATTCACCTGCGGACAATCGATCCTGACAATCAATCACACCACAACAGGAGGAGTCGCTCCGGTCAATAAATCAACAACTTACGGAACCGTAGCAAACATCCCCGGAGAACCTTCAAAATGCTGGATCACCAGCAACCTCGGTTCCGATCATCAGGCCACGGCGGTTAACGACGACAGCGAAGCATCCTCAGGCTGGTTCTGGCAATTCAACAGGAAACAGGGATACAAGAATGATGGCACTGGAGTAACACCCGCCTGGAGCATCACCAATATTTCGGAAAACTCTGACTGGACACCTCAACATGATCCTTGCTTATTGGAACTGGGAAATGGCTGGAGGATTCCGACTTCTTCAGAACTGACGAATATTGATAGCGGTGGGTATTGGAACGATTGGAGCGGGCCCTGGAATTCGGGTCTGAAACTTCATGCGAATGGTTATCTGAGGAGTGAGGATGGTCAGTGCGAAGTACGTGGGGTTCATGGCGGGTACTCGAGCAGTACACAAGTGGGTAATGAACAGTTCTATCTTCTGGCGTTTCATGAGAGCACCTGTTTTATCAATAATTATGTATATAAGAGTCGCGCTTTGGGTATCAGATGTGTGAATGACAATCAATAATGCATTATTGAAAACTGGTTGAAATGATAGGAACCCTTTCAGATCGATTTCATGGGGGCGGGCGAAATCGAACCCGGAAAAATACATCATTTTCGCATGGTTATTGAAACATCCATGGTCGCTGAAATAGCCTTGATCCCCTTGATCCCTGAAATGGCCCCGGTTCCTTCCGGAGAGAGAGTAAAGTTTACTGCATTCCCTGTTCCGAAATAAAAAAAGCAGTTACTTTTTATCTGTAACTGCTTGATTTTTTGGTGGGAGCAACAGGATTCGAACCTGTGACCCCCTGCTTGTAAGGCAGGTGCTC
>CAYLVY010000190.1:3676-5504 GCA_964387205.1 uncultured Draconibacterium sp. | reverse complement strand
GCGACGGAGTGACGATTCCCCCGGATATGATCAGGCAACGAAGCTACGGGATTGTCAATCAACCTGTTAATGAATACTTCAAAGATTTTTACAATACCGACTTCAACAAGATCAAACAGATCGAAGGGCATGAACATACCGGTCAAATAAATTCTCAAAAAAGAAAGGGACGGGAAACCGATTTTCGCTCCGGCAAGACCAGTGTGCTCTTCTGCTCCCCTACCATGGAACTGGGTATCGACATATCCGATCTCGATGTGGTCCACCTGCGGAATGTGCCTCCATCTCCTTCCAATTATGCCCAGCGAGGTGGACGGGCGGGTAGAAGTGGCCAGGCGGCCATGGTCATGGTCTATTGTTCAAACTTCAGTCCCCATGACCGGCATTATTACAAAAAACCGGCGGATATGGTTGCCGGTACGGTAAAACCGCCCAGGATGGACCTGGTCAATCCTGAACTCCTGACCAGCCACCTTTTTGCATCCATTTTGACCCGCCATCCAATCTCCGGATTAAATAACTCTGTCGGCGACATCCTTGAAACAGACGACCTGGTCAACCTGCCGGTTAAAGATGGAGTGAAAAACGTGCTGACCCTGAATCCGGAACAGAAAAGAAAGATCAGTGAGGACTTTCAGCGTGCCATTGAATTGATAGCCATGAAGGAGGGCAAGTCATTTCCTGATTGGGTCACAAAGGATTGGATCAATAAACTGATTAACGAATTCCCTTCCTCCTTTGACAGTGCTTTCTACCGGTGGCGCAAATTGTACCGGGTTGCTCAAAACCAGATCAAAGAGTCTACCTCCATTATCGAAAACCGGATCTATGCCGATGGACATAAACTGAAAAGGGAGGCCTACCGCATTTTATTTCAGGCAGAACGACAACGTGATTTGCTTCTCAATGATCCAAAGGACCGGCAAGGGAATTCAATGAGTTCCGGGAAGAACGATCAATCTGAGTTTTATCCATATCGATACCTTGCATCCGAAGGACTGCTTCCGGGCTATGGTTTTACACGGCTTCCAATCAGGGTCTTCCTTGAAAATGCGGAAGCTTCCGGTGAATATGTTTCCAGGCCCAGGGCAATCGCCCTGAGTGAATTCGGCCCCCGTAACATTATTTACCATGACGGCACAAAATACCGGATTGACAGAATAATCCTGACCGAGGCAGAAACGAGGCTGGAAAAAGCCAAGATCTCGCCTTACAGTGGGTACATCATGATGAAAGACCAGTACAACTACAATGTCGATCCGATCGTAAACATCAGCCTTGATCAGGGAATGGACAAGTATGATCATTCCGATCTGGTTGAGTTGTCCGAGACCCGTGCCTATGAAATGCAGCAGATCACCTGCCAGGAAGAAGAACGGGTAAGGAAAGGGTTCGACACGCGTACCTATTTTTCGGTTGAAGGAGGGTTCGACAATATCCTGCAAGCCCATGTCCTACTTGAAAAAGAAAAGTTGCTCCATATTCATGCAATTCCATCTGCAAGACTGGTGCATATCAACTTCAAGTGGAAATCATCTCCTGAAAACGGGTTCTCCTTGCATCTGAAAAACGGATACTGGCAGACGAAGACACAGGAATTGGAAGAAAATCAGTCCGATGATATCCGAAGGGTTAAATTATACACTTCAAACACGGCGAATTCCCTTTATCTTCAGCCTGTTTCAGCGTTGGGCCTAAAAGGAGGCAAGTCGGGCATCATAACCCTGATGTATGCATTAAAACGAGCCATCGAAGATTATTTCCAGGTGGAATCCAATGAAATCGGAGCAGCAATCATGGGGGAAAGCGATACGCCGAATATTTTGCT
>CAYLVY010000190.1:0-3576 GCA_964387205.1 uncultured Draconibacterium sp. | reverse complement strand
CCAATGAAATCGGAGCAGCAATCATGGGGGAAAGCGATACGCCGAATATTTTGCTTTATGAAGCTTCCGAAGGGAGCCTTGGCGTTCTTTCTCAGGTTGTGGATACACCGGAGATCTATCGGTCTGTGATGAAACACGCATATGAACTGTGTTTCATGAACAACGGGGATGAATTGCCCCCGGAGCAGACGGTTCCTGCAACCTATGATGATCTGTTGAGTTATTATAACCAGCATCATCATCGTGATATCGACCGGAACCTGATCCGTGATTCCCTTAGGATGCTTGTTGAATCAACCATCGAAATTCAGACCTCAACCTCCTATTCTTCCTATGACGATCATTATGAATCTTTGCAGAAAGCCCGCGATCCGAACAGCTCAACTGAGGATGAATTCCTGAAATTCCTTTATAAAAAAGGATTACGGCTTCCTGATAAAGCCCAGCCAAACGTAGACCGGATGTATGTTCGCCCTGATTTTTTTTATAAGCCGAACATTATGATCTTCTGTGATGGCACTCCCCATGACGATCCCCGCATCAAGCAGGATGATCATGAAAAGCGCAGTGCCTTGAAAAATGCGGGGTACCAGGTTTTATCTTGGTATTATCGCGAACCTCTCGCTGACTTTGTTGTCAGCCGTCCGGATATTTTCAAACCCGTCAAATAATACCTATGCCATTTGATTTTAAACCAGGAAGCCTGGTCACTCTGCGAGACAGGGCCTGGATCGTGATGCCTTCGGATGATAAAGACCTTCTCCTGCTTAAACCCATGGGAGGTTCGGAAGATGAAATCACCGGGATTTACAAGCCTCTGGGGTTTGAAAACGACATTCCTTCTTCATGGGATTTTGTTAAACCTGGGGCCGGGGACATCGGAGATTTCAGATCCGCTAAGCTGCTTTACAATGCCTGCCGGCTTTCCTTCAGAAACGCTTCCGGCCCCTTTCGGAGCATGGCCCGGCTTTCCTTCAGACCCCGGGCTTACCAGATGGTTCCCTTGATCATGGCTCTTCGGCAGGATATTGTTCGTTTACTGATTGCAGATGATGTTGGGGTGGGAAAAACCATCGAGGGATTGCTTATCGCCAAGGAGTTGTTCGACCGCAGGGAGATCAAACAGTTCGCAGTGGTCTGCCTGCCTCATTTATGCGACCAGTGGCAGGATGAGATTAAAAGCAAGTTCGGCATCGAGGCGGTCATCATTCGTTCCGGAACAGCCACGGCACTCGAGCATAATCTTCGGACACACGAAAATATTTTCCGGGCTTATCCCTTCCAGGTCATCTCCATTGACTACATCAAATCGGGTAACAAACGCCAGGTCTTTCTTGACCATTGCCCGGAGATGATCATCGTGGACGAGGCCCATACCTGTGCAAAGCCAGCCGGCGCCAATCATTCTCAGCAACTCCGTCATGATCTGCTTTTTGAACTATCGCGGAAAAGCGGTAAACACCTGATCATGCTCACGGCGACACCCCACAGCGGGAAACAGGAAGAATTCCAGTCCTTGCTTGAAATCCTAAAACCGGAATTTGGTCAAATGGATATTACCCGGTCCACGGAAGCCCAGCGGAAAGAAGTTGCACAGTCTTTTGTCCAAAGACGCAGGGCCGACATCATCAAGTGGCTTGATGAAGAAACAAGATTCCCGGACCGGAATTCAACAGAGATACCCTATACCGTTGGATCAGCGTATGGTGAGCTGTTCAACGACATCCTCTTTTACGCACGCAACCTGGTGACTAAAACCGGCGATGACCGGCGAAAGCAGCGGTTTGCCTACTGGGAGGCCCTGGCTTTATTGCGCGGTGTGATGAGCAGTCCTGCGGCAGGCATCATCATGCTGAAAGCCAAAGCACAGAAAAAGAAACTGGCCGGGGAAAATCTTGACACTGATATGGATGATCCCGAGCTGGAAAATGATACAATTCTCGAATCCAATGCAGAACCTGATGATAATCTGAACCTTGCGGCAATGGGAAAGTCGGGCGAGGTGGAAGAATCTGAATCCAGGAAGCTTTTTGGGTTTGCACGACGAATGGAGCAATTGTCGGGACCTGATCATGACAAGAAGGCCCTGGAAGCGATTGCAAAGGTGAAAACCTGGATCGATCAGGGATACAACCCAATCGTTTTCTGCAGGTATATTCAAACGGCCAATTACCTTGGAAAGATATTTAAACAAGCCTTTTCATCAAGGGTTTACAACTCCCTTCACATTGAAGTGGTAACGAGTGAATTAAATGACGAGCTGAGGAAAGAAAAGATCACTTTGATGAACAGGTCTGAAAGAAGATTGCTGATAGCTACTGATTGCCTGAGCGAGGGGATCAATTTGCAACAGGGTTTCAATGCCATGATCCATTATGATCTTCCCTGGAATCCAAATCGTCTGGAACAGAGGGAAGGAAGGATCGATCGTTTTGGTCAAGCTTCTCCATCAGTTGAAGTCGGTTTATTGTATGGAAGCAACAATCCGGTTGACGGGGTGGTACTTGAAGTTCTTCTGAAAAAAGCAATTGCAATCCGGAAATCCATCGGGATCTCAGTCCCGCTGCCTGAAAACAGTGCTACAGTGATGCAGGCCGTGATGAATGCCGTGTTGCTTAGGCCCTCCGTCAAAATCAGGCAGGTCAGTGAGCAATTGTCTCTTTTTGAAGCCGAAGAGATCGAAGCCGAAAAGAAAAAAGTCTCCGATTCATTCGACGCAGCAGCAGAAAGGGAAAAACTGTCGCGCAGCATCTTTGCCCAAAATGCCATCAAAGCAAATGAAATAGAAGAGGACCTGAAAGCCATGGATGTTGCTATAGGCAATGTTGAGGCAGTGGAGCATTTCGTTGTGGAAGGGCTGAGGTTCATGGGAGTCCAGGTTGAACAAAAACGCAATGGTTACAAAGTTTATACCTCTAATATTCCACAGCGGCTGTGCAGCTTCCTCACTGACAAACGGGAGATCCTCATTTCATTCAAATCTCCAACTCCCCAGGGATTCATCTATATCGGACGAAATCATCCCTTTACTGAAAACCTTTCTCAAACCATCCTGAACAATTCATTAAACCGGGCCGGGGAAAAAGCGTCACGCGCATCGGTGGTCAGAACCCGCTCGGTGAATGAAAAAACGGTCCTCTTCCAGTTCAGGGTAAGAAATGTAATTGCCGAAAAATCCTACGATAGAGATATCGTGGCGGAAGAAATGTGGCTGTGGGGATACCATGGCAGTTCAAATCAGGGCCGGGAAATATCCAATGAAAAAGGGATCGAGTTACTTCTGAATATATCTCCTGATCAAAATATCGAGACCGGTGAAGCCAGGTACTGGCTTGAAGAGGAGATGAAATGGGTTCATGATCCCATCCTGTTCCGTAAGATGACAGATCCAATTGCCTTGAAACGAGCCGAAAATCTTGTGGATTCGCATACCCGGGTAAGAAAGCTGCTTAAAGGGAGCAGTTATAAAGTTGTGGAACCCATCCTGCCGATGGATGTGATGGGTGTTTATATCTTTCTTCCGGTGGTCAATTAATACATTTTATTGAATATGAGATATACGTGCATCAATATACA
>CAYLVY010000189.1:0-5656 GCA_964387205.1 uncultured Draconibacterium sp. | reverse complement strand
TTGTGTTGTTGGGACACCAGTAAATTCTAATGTAATAACGATTGTTACAAAGCCAAGACCGACTACTTCACTTATCTTCCATAATTAAAGTCAGTGAAATAAGGATGAAGAAAAGATGAATTGTTTAACCAGCATTATTGAAGGCAGGGGTTTTCCCCTTACCGGAGCGGGACCTCCGGTAAGGGGCCCTGCCTGCGATATGCATCAAACCATATGAAAATGTAGGAGCGGATATTGCCTATAGGTTCATGCTGTCCGGTACATTCCGGCTGGCAGCACCATTCCGGTCATGCGTGTTAGCTGTTCGGAAGGTTGCTCTGCCTGCTGTTTATTACCGGCAGGAAAATGGCGTTGATCGGATGCGGTTGAACAGATCATTCGAAACATTAAACTTAATTTTATGAGTTGTCATGTTCTCGATGGATGAAGAGAAAAACCCACTCATGGTGAATGCGCTGCAATATGCGCAAGGATGGATTATGCAGCATAGGATATCTGTCCAACGATACCTTGTTCCGTGGGTCATACGCATACCATTTAAGTACAAACAACAAAAATTAAAATGCGAATTGAATGTATATCAATCTATTAAATTATTATTAAAGGAATGAATATGATACCGGGCATAAATTGAGAAGGCAATGTTTAAGGATCATCATGAAAACATTGCGTCATGACGGAACGCGATGATCAGATAGCGCCTGTCCGAAGGCATTGGATTTATCGGTGCCGGGTTATACTGTTTCCGGATATTCCGGCTGCAGGCATTGCATACGTACCCGTGAGGAGGAAAGAAGTAATCAAAGAATATGGATATATTATGATGGATATTGATCAGCGGAAAATGAAGAATAGATAATACAGGTGAACATCGAAAAGAACAATATGATTAAATTTCTCAGACATATTGTATCAATAGTGTTGCTATTATGTGCAGTACAATTTGCTGTCGCACAATCGACACTTCCGGATACCGTATGTGTGGGGGCTACCAAACATTATTGGGTCACTCCAACGGCCGGTTCGGCCTATACATGGATGATCAATGGTGTTGTGCAGCCTTCCACAGGTCACGAATTATTTGTGACCTGGGCATCCCCGTTTTCACCTGCCGGGAGTCCCTATACAGTTTCTGTCCAGGAACATGCCGATAACGGATGCTCCGGCCTGGAGCAGACCCTGCTGGTATACGTAAACTCTTCCGATCCGGCATCTGTTATCATTTCGGCAAGCCAGAATCCTTCCTGCGAAGGATCGCCGGTTTTCTTCAATACAGAAGTAGTTAACGGAGGGAATAATCCTCTGTTCAATTGGTTTGTCAACAATAATTCTACCGGAGCCACCGGTAGTACCTATACATATCAACCCCAGCAAGGCGATGTTGTCGTCTGCGAAATGATTTCCAATTCTGTTTGTGTTTCAAACAACCAGGCAAGTTCGAATCAAATATTGATGGAGGTGGTAGATGGCCCCGTCGTCTCCTTCCTCCCCTGTTATGATCCGGTGACTTCTACGGAGGCGAAGCCCTTCCGGCTCCGGGGCGGATATCCGCAAGGCGGGAGTTACTCTGGTCCGGGGGTCATCACAGCCACGGGATTCTTCGATCCGGCCGCCACGGGAGCCGGACCGATACCGGTTACCTATAAATACACCAATGTCCACAACTGTGCCGACAGCGCGCAACAAACATTGGTGGTGCAGCCTCCGCCGGCCGGGTTCACCTGCGGCGGGATATGGACTGATATCCGCGACGGGCAAGGCTATCCTACGGTGGAGATCGGCGGTCGCTGCTGGTTTGCGGCCAACCTCGACCACGGAATCCAGGTACAGTCGTCGGTACCGCAAACCGAAAACTGTACGGTGGAGAAATACTGTTACGGGAACAATACAGCCGACTGCAACACCTACGGCGCCCTCTACCAATGGGACGAGCTGATGCGGTACGAAACCCAGGCCGAGGGACAAGGGCTCTGCCCGCCGGGCTGGCATGTACCCTCCGAAACCGAATGGCAGGGGCTGATGGCGCTCTTCGGCGGCCCGGCCTTCGCCGGTGATACGCTGCAGTCGTCCGGCCCGCCGGGATTCAATGCCCTTACAGGAGGGGTGCTCTACCTGAACCACACCTTCAGCCACAAGGGGCTGGCCACCCTCTTCTGGACCAGCACCGCCGCAGGCCCCCTCCGGGTGATCTCCCACGGGATGAACAACGAAGACGCCTCCGTATCCTACTATGAATCGCTCCGTGGCAATGCATTCCCCGTCAGGTGCGTCAGGGATTGAAATACTGATTTGTCCCCTTGACAACCCCCTCCAGATTGCTTATCTTTAACCCTCATTTAAATCTTCATCCTATGAAAAACAAATACAATGTAATGATACCGGCATTGGCGGTTTTGTTTGTCGTCTTCATGGCCTCCTTCAGCGGGGGTGACAACGACAATTCGGGCGGTGCGCCGGGGGGGTACACCAATTCGCCTGCCGATGGCAAAAATTGCACCCACTGCATGGGGGGTACCGCTACGGCCACGGACGGATGGCTCTCTTCCGATGTCCCTGCGACAGGTTATGTTGCGGGACAAATCTATACCATCACAGTAGTGGCTACAGGGACGGGCCGTAAGGGGTTCCAGATCTCCCCTCAGGATCAGGCCGGCAACCTGATCGGAGCCATCTCCCCGGGAGTCGGGAATAAGGTGGTAGCCGCCAAATACATCACCCACTCGGCTGCGGTACTCAGCGATGCCAGCTGGCAGTTTCAGTGGCAGGCCCCGGCAACCGGTGCCGGCGCAGTGACCTTTTACGCTTCCCGCGTCATGGGCATGTCGAATACCCAAACCTCCACCCTTACCATTCCGCAAAGCACGGTGGGGATCGGGGAGGCGAATGCATTGGAATGCAGTGTATTTCCCAATCCTGCCACCACCGGTGCCAGGATTTCGATGGTATTGCACCGCCAAAGCGAAGTGGTTGTCGATCTTCTGGACGTGCAGGGACACGTCGTGAAACAGATCCTGCGCACCAGGCTGGGACAGGGGACGCATCTGATCCCCTTCGAAGGCCCGTCCCGGCCCGGGATATATCTGCTGAGAATAAATGCCGGGGGTATTTCCAGAACCATCAGGCTGATTATCACTTCATAAACTGCGGTTCACGTTTCGCATTTTTTACTTCATGGTTGAATTTGATCGACCCCTGCGGTATTGGGTTTTTCCAGATGCACGGGCTACCGATATTTCGTCCTTGCGGGACTTGGGTTATCGTGTCATCTAACGTCTTACCAGACCTTCCTGGTTTTGAAAACCTGGAAGGTCTCTTCTTTCCCCGGGTAACCCCCGAGGCCGAAGGCACCGCAGGCCGACAGCATGAGGTTGCCGTTTGACCATTGGTGTTGCGCCTGACCCGAAAGATGTTTCCCGCTTCGCAGGAAACTATTTCCATCGCACTATTCCCAAATTGTCAAATTGATATTTAAATCAAGGGTCTCTGAGGCAGCGGACGCTAAAGGCAACTGCCTTGTAGTTGTCGTACATGAAGCTGTCGATGTTGTCGAAGGTCAGGAGCCAGCTGTAATCCGTGCTGTTCTGTGTACTGCTCCAGTAGAAGCCGATCGAACCCCGGTGGTGCAGCGAACCATTGCTGTGGTGGAGGTAGCCGGCGGCATGGAGCACCAGGCCGGAGAGATAGGGGCCAGTCCAGTCGTTCCAGCCACCTGTGTTGTCCACGTTGTACCACTCTGTATAGGTGGGTAAACGCCATGCTGTTCCAAGTTCAAGGTTACAAGGGTCATTAGCCGTGATCCAGTCGGAGTTTTCATTGATGGAGGTAATGTTCCAGGCAGGGGTCAGGGTAGTGCCATCATGCTTATACCCCTGCTTGCGGTTAAACTGCCAGTACCAACCGGCAGAACCTTCGTCTATCCACGTGACCTGAGGTGCTTGGTAGTCAGCTCCCAAATTTTTACTGATCCAGCATTTGTCGGGTTCTCCGGGAATATTGGTCACCGTGCCATAAGTGGTGGTCTTGTTTACCGGGGCAACGCCGCCGGTGGTGACATGGCCAATGGTCAGGGTAGTCCCGCAGACAAACGGGCAGGCAAGGGTGCTTTGGCTCAGCGTCAAGGACATGGATTGGACGCAGGCATTGTATGCCCAAACATACCTGGTATAAGCCATGCCACAGGTCAGGATTTCTGTTTTAGTGGTCACGTTGCCCATGTCGGTAGCCGATGCATAATCATTGGTGGTGTTCCACTTGTAGCCTGTGGCTCCGGGAGCCGGATTCCAGTTCCAGATAATCTGATATGTAAAAGATACATGGGTTCCGGAAGTTGGAGAAACAGGAATGATTGAACATGTGTCTCTGAGGCACCTGGCGCTAAAGCCGGCCGCCTTGAGGTCGGCGTTGTACATGCCGGCGAAGCCACTGCCGCAGACCAGGTACCAGCCGAGATCCGTGCTGCTCTGTGTACTGCTCCAGTAAAAGCCGTACGAACCCCGGTAGGCAAGCGAGCCATTGCTGTAGCCGAGACCGCCGGCGGCATGCAGTTTCAGCCCGGAGCCCCAGGGGTTGTTCCAGTTGGTCCAGCCACCCGTGTTGTCCACATTGTACCACTCGGTATAGGTGGGTAAACGCCAATCTGTTCCAAGTTCATAATTACAAGGGTCGTTTGCCATGAGCCAGTCGGAATTTTCGCTGATGGAAGTAATGGTCCAGGCTGGGGTCAGGGTGGAGCCATCATGCTTATATCCCTGCTTACGGTTAAATTGCCAGTACCAACCGGCGGAGGCTTCCGTAGCATCGCTTACCGCCGTGGCCTGCTGGCTGGCCCCCAGGTTGCGGGTGATCCAGCATTTGTCAGGTTCTCCGGGGATGCTTGTTACCGTTCCATAGGTTACGGTTTTGGAAACGGGCGCCACGGAGCCGGCGGTATGGCTGATCGTGAAGGAATTACCACAGGTCCCGGTTATCGTCATCGTGATCACATTCGAGGTTGCCGGGCTTCCGGTGCCGCAAAGCACGTTGGAGGTCAGGACGCAACTGATCTGGTCACCATGCAACGGGGCGTAGGTGTAGGTGATGTTGGTCGCCCCGCTGATGTTGTTGCCGTTCTTCTTCCACTGGTACTGCGGCGCGGTACCCCCGTTCACAGGTGTGGCCGTGAAGGTTACCGCGGTACCGGCTGTTACCGGATTGGCCGAAGCAACAATGGTGATGCTCACCGGCTGGGAAGCTATAACGGTCATCGTCACGGCGTTGGAATAGACGATGGGTGCCGCTACGCAGGGGGCATCGGAGATCAACCGGCAGGAGATCTTGTCGTTGTTGGCCGGGGCATAGGAGTATGTGGTATTGGTAGCCCCGGGAATATCGATATTGTTTTTCTTCCACTGGTAAACTGGTGACTGGCCACCGTTTACCGGGGTGGCGGTAAATGTAACCTGCGTCCCCTGGCACACCGTGGTGGTATTGGCCGATACCGAAATACTGGCATAGATGGTGGGTGAAAGGGTGATGTTACTGCAACTCACCAGGCTGCGGAAACAGTCGTTAAGGGCGGCCACGCACAGCAAACCGCTGCTGGCGCCGAAATTGACGGTGATGGCGTTGCCCCCCTGTCCCGTGGCGATGGAGGCCCCGCCGGGCACGGTCCAGTGAT
>CAYLVY010000188.1:0-5686 GCA_964387205.1 uncultured Draconibacterium sp. | reverse complement strand
TCTGGCCGGAGGCGGGCAGGGTCACGTCTGCCACCGGGTTTACAGTCACGGTATGGGTGGCGCCGGTACCGGGACATCCGGCAAAGGCAGAGGTAATATTGAATGTTACCTGTTGGGGTGAATTCCCGGTGTTGGACAAAGGCTGCCCCAGGATAACCGCTCCGGTACCATCAGGGGGGCAGGGTACTTCAATACCTGGACCACAAGTAACATTCCAGTTAAATTCGGTGCCGGGAACAAGGGATGTCAGCAATATGTCGGAAAAAGAGCTCCCGGAACAGATTAATTGGCTGATCTGGCTCAGTGTTGTATTTGAAACAGGATTGATAATCAGATCATAAACAAACGGTTCGGATGAACATTGATTGGCAGTTGCGGTTATAATAAATCTTGCGGTGTCAGGTTCGGTTCCTGAATTGGAAAATATCTGATTAATATCATTGGAACCGGAGAGTGCCATTGGAGAAATTACGGCTGAAGCAGTCATGTTCCACTGGAATGTGGTGTTGCTGATCGTACCAGGTACCGATGAAGTTAATTGTATCGATGCCGTTCCGCCATTGCAGAGGGTGAGTTGGGCCGGGGTGGCCACCACATCAGGTATGGGTTTGACATTGACATAAATCCGCGTCGGAGTGCTGGTCTCACATCCATTAGGATCAGTATAACTGACTTCTATCCAACGGTCGGTGCCACTACCGGTCATGTCCCAGGTAACCGATGCAGCATGGGAAGACCCGCCGGAATTAATACTCCCTCCTGCAGAAATATTCCAGAGATAGTCTGTCATCCCGGTTTGAGTGGTGTATGTTACCGTTTCGTGGTGACACAATGCAACAGCGCCTGTGATCACAGGAACTGGCCTGGGATGGATAGTGACTGAATATATTGTGGGCGTTTGAGCCTGACAACCATGAATATTGGTATAGTTCACGGAAATCTGCTTTGCTCCGGTTGAACTCCATTCCACCGTTACGGAATCACTTCCTTCTCCCGAAATGATGGTCCCTCCGGGAGTGACGGTCCACAGGTAATTGCTCATTCCACCGGAAGTGGAAAAAACAGATGTAGTATTTATGCAGGCCCCGGTGGGTCCGGTGATGACAGGAGATGGACGTGGATTCACCGTAACCTGGAATTCAGTCGGGGTCACCGTGGCACAACCGTTGATATCATGGTATGCCAGGGTAACCGTTTTGTCCCCGGTTGTTGTCCAGTTTACCGTAATGGCATGGGTCCCGCTTCCGGATGTGATATTTCCCCCGGAGCTCACCGTCCAGGTATAATTGGACATGCCCGGTGTGGTTTCATAGAGTGTTGGTGTTTCAACGCATACGCTATCAATACCAAGGATATCAGGAACAGGATTGGGATTTATGGTGACAGCTTGTGTTGCTGGTGTCGGCACACCGCATCCGAATGGATCATCATAAGAGATCGTTAGAGTATCGCTGCCCGGGGCCCCCCAATTGACAGTGATCTGGTTGGTGGTGCTTCCCGCAGTGATTGTTCCGCCGGCGGTAATGGTCCAGGTATAATTGGACATTCCGGGCTGAGTATTATAGGTTTGCGTGGAATTTGGGCAAACTGAGATCGGGCCGGTAATATTGGCTACGGGCAGCGCATGAATGGTTACATCCAGGGCTGATTTGCCGCCTCCGCCACAGTCGTTTACCCCCTGGACTTTAATCGTCGTTGTACCAATAGGCATTCCTGTAAAGTCGATAGTAATAGTAGGATCGGTGGTAATAACAGTATCGTTCGGAATGATCCAGCTGTAAGTGAGGGAATTTGGTTCCGGATCGATGGAATAGGTGGCCGAGGTTCCTTCACATACATGCTCCGGCCCGGTAATCGGACCGGGTGAGCCGGGCGTTCTTTTGGATGTGATCTCAACAGGTGCAGTAGAAGTGTTTGATACATACCACCATGTGTTGACTGTGTTTTCATTCCCCTGCGGGTCTCCCCATGGGTGACAACTGCTGGTGGGTGAACTCTGACAACCCGTCAGGTTGATGGACTGGCCCGGCAGGTGGACGTCATCCCAATAGAACAGAGGATCGCTGCTGGGCGGTCGGACGAGATAAACACGGAAACCGCTGCTGTTGCTCTCCACATCATAAAGGGGAAGATGGGTCATTCCATTAATATAGGTAAGGCTGAAGTCAAATTGAGTGTTGTTGGGCACCGGATTGGGCGGGATGGCGCCATCATAGCCATCCCAGGTAATGGTGTTGCCGAATTTGTTAACCTGGGCAATAATTTGACGATCGACATAAGGCGCTCCCAAAGCAGCGTTCAGCATCAGGTCGATCTGAACCGATCCCGGCTGGGTGACACTGAAGGTGAAATCGATAAAACCGGTTTCACAAAAAGCTTCCGTTACCACAGCCTGGGCCGGGGGAGGAGGAATGATCAGCTCACCGATGGTTCCGCTGGGATAAACAGTGCTGTCAGGATCATTCAGGAAGATTTTGTATTGAGGATAATTATGCCGGCCCGTTTGCGATCTCCGGGCCTCAGTACTGGTCATCGTTGGAGGGTTCACCTGATAACACCCCGATTCATTGCTGGAAAAGGAAAAATCTCGTCCCTCCATGCCATTGGGATCAAATTTGGTGACAATGCCATCGGCCGAATAAATATACATTAAGCCCCTGAAGCGGTTGGTTGACCATGGGGTAGGGTTTCTGACCTGCCAGCACTTGGAGAATACCCTCCCTGGAAGTGCCTGAACCGGTATACTTCCTGCATTCACCACTGTAATGTCAAAGAATGCATAATCTCTTTCCTGATTAGCATTCAACTCAAAAGTCAGGAAAAAATCTCCGGAAACGGTGGGTTGATAAGATAAAGCATTGTAGCCTGCCGGATTCAGGACGTTGGGTCCGTTTGTTGCCTCAGTGTAATTGTTTATATATCCCGTTTGTCCAACGGTGGGAGTTGTAATATTAGATGGAGGGGTTGGCCAGACAACGGTACCGTCCGGAGCGTGCAGCCGCCAGTTTACAGCACCACCAGTCGATTGTCCCAGGCCAAAATAAATCTTCTCTGAATAAGGGTCGGAAATATGGACATAAAGCCGGTAATCCGGATTGCCTTGGTAGACGGCAAAAGGATCCCGCAGATTGTTTCTGCTGACAAGAATTCTGGTATCGATGTTCGAGAATGGCATCAGTTCCTTGGTACCCTCGGCCATGGACACATGGGTGTTCAGGATACAGGTTATGAGCGTAATATATATTGATATCCTGCTCATAAGGAAAAATTTGGTAATGTTTCGTAAAGTAATTCCGATGTTATTTTCATTATTAAAGATCCTTGATGCATCTCACCTGGAATGCGTTTCCTTTTTTACTCCAATACCTTGAAAGACTTGGATTGGCTTTATTGATACCCCTCGCTAATCCTTGTCCCTGTGCATTTTCCGCCGAAGTCCAGTACATTGTTCCCGGGAGGGGCAGGGATTGATGGTTCCACTGTGTATTTAAGTAAAATACTCCATTCAGGCCCGGACGGAACCAGGGATTATATAATTCGTCCTTGAACGACCACCCTGCAAGGGCATCAGCCGGTGCATGGAATACCGGGTTGAGGTGATCGATCAGATGCTGCCAGTCTGCCTCGGTCGGAACATGCCAACCGTCAGGACATAATCCCTGATGCTGGCTGGTGGTTCCGTACTGCAGAACTTCTCCCCATTGATAAAATGCACCATACTGGTTGCAGGAGGGATCCCCGGGCGCACAATACCTCTCTGCAGTGCAATTATCTCTTTGAGGATAAGCATTGTCGCTTAAAATAGTGCCGTAATTCAGGTTTTGGGTCATCCAGCACCGTCCTGCAAAATTGGCAGTCGAGTACTTTTTTCCATCCCTCCGGTCGGTCAGCAAACCTCCACAGGTAAAGGGAACACTATTTTGAACGGTGATGGTCACCGGGATCAGTGCAGCACTGGTACAGCCATATTCTGTGGTAAAAGAATAGGATATGTTGTAATTTCCCGGAGGGGCATTGAATGGATCAAATTCGTAATGACCGGTGATCGGATTAAGGTTGACTTTGTTCCCGGAATATACACCTTGTCCGGCTATCGAAGGAAGTCCTCCCCGAAGGGTGAATTTTTTCGCATTGTTGGAGATAACCTGGTCAAAACAAGGGGTAAAAGAGACAGTGGGAGGGTAGTGCACCCAGGCCTGCCCGGAACCGGATGCACTGCAGGTGGTAATTCCGTTGTTGGCAATCACCGAGATATTGACCGGCCCGGTAGTATCCCATTGTACTGTGATCATCGAATTTCCCTGTCCTGAAACAATATGTCCCCTGATGCCCGGGTCAATATTCCATGTAAAGGTGCATTGGGCATTAGCCGGTACCTGATAAGTCTGCGTCCCATGTTGACAATTCGGGCCGGTTCCCTCCGTGACCGTAGTATTAGGCAATGTGTTCACAGGGACAGTCAGCGCTCCCTGCGGAAATCCGATGCATCCCAAAGGACTGGTGTAATTGACATTTATTATCTGTGCGCCGGGGTTGTTCCAGTTGACAATGGCATAATGGTCGGCGGGAGAGCCTCCCGAAGCGATGGTTCCACCTGTTACACTCCAGGAATAGTCAGTGTTTCCTCCGGTAGTTTCATACCTGTAATTCCCGGTGCCTTCACAGATGAACTGTGTGGGGCCTGTAATAACAGGAACCGGCCTTTGTTGCAAGGTTACCTGGTAGGCGACAGTCGTTTTCTGACAACCTGTCGATTGTATGGTCTCCGTGACCATCAGGGTGCCGGGGGAACTGGTGAAGGGGCCCCAGTTCACCGTCACCTCAGGAGATGTTTGATTCAAGACTGAGGTTGCTCCTGTCACCGTCCACTGGTAATTGTTCCCGGCAATCGGTGGCACATTATAAGTTTCGCTTTGCTGCAACTCGCACACCAGTGTCCTTCCGGTAATCACCGGATCGGGCAGGGGGTTCACATAAATTGTCGAGTAAGAAACCCCGCCGGGACAGGTAAAGGAGCCTCCTCCCTGGTAAACAGGTGTTACCTGATAGCGCACATAACCCTGCATTGCGCCTGTGTTTTGAAGCGTCTGGGCCGGAATATGATCAGTGGTTCCATTATTGATGGCCCCGGTAACTCCCGATATCTGTTCAATCTGCCAGGAATAGGTTGTTGGAGTAGCATTGGGAACAAAGGTGATAGGATCACTCATTCCCCCGCTACATATGGATTGTCCGACCGGATCGGCAGGCGTTAGGGTCACGGTAGGACTTGGGTTGACCAAAACCTGATACTCAGACGGATCGCCGGCACACACGAGTCCTGAATTTGTAAAGGTTGCGGTAATTGTATATTTGATGACTCCCTGGACCAGTAAGGAACTATTAATGTTTTCCTGGGGAATGAAGTCACCTGAGTTGGGGGTCGTAAATCCACCAATACCGGTAGTCGGGTTGACAGGATCAAAAGCAGCAGCGGTCCAGTGAAATGCGATTCCGGGATTGGTTACATTGGAATTCAAAGTCACTGCTAGCATTGAACTTCCTGAACAAACCTGCTGTGGATTAGGAGGAGTTGACGGAAATAATACGGATGGTTTTGGGTTCACGGTAACCGAAAAGATACCAAGTGTTTGCGGGGCACACCCTGCCGCCGTTGGTGTAACCTGGAACAGGACGGTTTGCGGGG
>CAYLVY010000187.1:4747-5696 GCA_964387205.1 uncultured Draconibacterium sp. | reverse complement strand
GGGAGATCACGTGGGAACGCGGTGTTTCCATGATCATTGCCGTCCACGATCTCAATCTTGCGTACCGTTACGCAGATACCGTGCTCCTCATGG
Organism: uncultured Draconibacterium sp.; assembly: GCA_964387205.1. Taxonomy (GTDB): domain Bacteria; phylum Bacteroidota; class Bacteroidia; order Bacteroidales; family FEN-979; genus CAIVAT01. Next base: position 5,603 of record CAYLVY010000187.1, on the reverse strand, counting down.
ATGATGGAAAGACGATTGGTTATGGAAAACCCGCAGATATCCTGACACCCGGATGTATCAGTAAAGTCTACGGAGTTGATTCGTTTATCGTCGAGAATGAGAATGGGAAATTTATTGTGCCGTTCCGGGTAAAGACGACAGATTGATTGTTCGGAGTTTTCAGACCAAAGGAAGACGGGAATGGCGACAGATAATTCTCTGGGATCAACTATTGTATTAACCGGACCTGCCTCCTTTCAAAAAAACCCTTCATCGCGCATGGGGGAATCTCTGTTATCAGAAAAAACGTAACACCCGGTATTATCAAAATCTCCAAAGACACATAATAAATTGAGAATTTACGTTTAATTTTAATTATACCAGTAAACCAGGGAGAAAATCAATAAAAAACATTTAATAGGATGGAGTTGAGGATAAGGTATGTCTGCAGGAATGCCCGGGCATACAGGTCAATGCACATTTTGGGAATACCGTCCATTGGGTGACAGTATATCACGCCAGATTGTGCAACTCCTGCTGATCCTCGGGACGTTATTCCTGCTCGATATCGTCACAACCGAGATCATTCTCTGGATCGGAAAAAACAGTGCGTTGGTCAATACAAAGCTAGTACCTATTGATCGACAGGATCAATCACTATCTCCGATGATACGTGAGGGAAGAACCTTTTTGCCATTACGGTTTGTCTCGGAGAATATCGGTTTCAAGGTTGAGTGGAATGCGAAACTCTACCAGGTAACGCTCACTTTTCCGTCTGTCGATTTACCGATGGGTATTCGGTAGCCGATGCCTTTTACCCCGAATTTTATCAAAATTACTTTATTGACTTTTATAAGGAATTGAATCCTAAAGTAAA
>CAYLVY010000187.1:0-4737 GCA_964387205.1 uncultured Draconibacterium sp. | reverse complement strand
TGTGGCAAATCCTGCCCTGCACCTGGGCATCAAGGCTGCCATCCTTTTTCTGATCTTTTTGGTCTCTCTCATTGCTGAGAAGCGGGTGAAAGGATCGGGGACCTGTTTTTACTGCATTCTTATCACCCTGTATGTTTTTGCGTGTGTGAACAACGCCGTCGTTATTCTCCAGCATATTCCCCGCTAAAGGTTCTATGAAGGCCGGTGAATGAAGTCATTTTTTTTACAATTTGACATGAAAAAGTCCGAACCTTTTCATCAAACGTGCCTGAAAGGCTCTGCCTTTCATCCCCGTTTTAAAAAAAATGAATGTGGATGTTAATCAGAGAGATTTTTTTCAGAACTCTTCCGCAATACCATATCCCCAGTTATAGAGGGTCGCAACAGGATCGCTCTTTGGGAAGAGGTTGCATGCCAGTCCCCTGCTTCGCAGGAAGCGTTCCGCGGTTGATGCGGAGATTGGCAGGATCTTCTCCTTCGTATTTTTCATGGTAGACCAGAGGTGCAGGTAATACGTGACCTTCTTCTCGCGATCCATGTGGAAATAGAGATCTTTTCCAACACGCTGCAGATCATCAGCATCGGTTTTCACCGGTCTAGATGCTGCATACAGACAATCGTCATGCCGGGTATCAATCGGAATCTGCCGGCTCCCATCATACAGAATAGTTTTCATCGAATCAACTCCTGTCGTTCCTAGGACCGGTTTCCCCGCCGGTCCGGGAATGGCCATTGATGTTCGGGCGTTTATCTCATCGAAAGTTCGGGTGTTGCTGGAGATCAGCGATACCCTGCATCTAGTATGGGGCTAGGCTATTATTATACTTTTTCAATTTCGTAGCAATTGGTATGTAAAATGTTAATATTTGTGATACTTGGAAATGATAAGAGAACCCGTATGACAATGAAGAGCTAATGAACTGCGAAGGAAGAAGTGATAACTGTATCAATATGATTAAAAAAGAAAAATTTTACAAAAGGGACGTGCTATTTTTCAACCTGTATTGTCGTTAGTTTCACTGACTCAACCCCCTTCAGGGACATGAGGCGTTCGGCAAGCTCTTTAATCTGTGCTCCTTCTCCATGGACGAGGACCACCTCAAGGCATCGTTCATTACTCACATGTGAATGAAGAGCCGTTTCGATAATTGATCTGAATTCATGCTGGGTATCGTTGATAATTGGGAGAAGCCCATGGTGATCATGGTCATACACAATAGTGATGACGCCATGACGTTCGCCCTTCACTTCCGCCATCCAGGTATAATTCGTGATGTATGTCCGGATAGCATCGCGGATTCCCTCGGAGCGGGAGGAGTAACCGCGCTGATTGATAATTTCATCAAAATTCTCAAGCAGGTGCGAAGGAATCGATACGCCGGTCCGTGAGAGATCATTACCGTGGGTCATGGAATCATCAGAGAAATTACTATTTCGTTTCATTATTTTTTAATATTTTGATACAATTCTCAAAAAATGTAATACTAATTACTATGAATGTTTAGCATTTTAAAATTTTTTTAATAGAGAAAATTCTCAAAATACCGATTCATTCACTTGAACACTAATACGAATAAGGACTGATGTCAGTCCTTTGCTATTAATGAAATAAAAAAAATTAATGCACAAGAAGATCACCTTTTGGTTCAAACCCGGAATGATAAGATATCAAAACACATTTATAGCAATAAGTGCTACGAAAAGTTACAGAAGTATGAAATGAGAACATACGTTCTGAAAAATTGCCAGAGGAAACTGAATGTGCATTTTAGAAAAACCAGAAGAAGATGCCGTATCGCCGGTCGTAGGCGTTATGCTGATGCTCGTGGTTACGATCATCATCGCGGCAGTAGTGAGCGCGTTTGCCGGAGGGTTGACTTCGGGCACTGAAAAAGCCCCCACAGCATCGTTTCAATGCCGTATTGCAAACGATGGAACGTGGGGTGGGAGTACGTTCGATCTGACTGTGCTCGGTATGGAGCCGTCGATCCAGACAAAAGATATCAAAATCGTCACATCCTGGAAGGCGAGTGACGGTACGAACGCAACGATTTCTATTACGGGGCCGAATACTACCAGCACGGCAAACACGCAGTATACATCGGGATCATCGTACCATTCTCCACTGGGATTTGGCCCCGGAGTGAACCAGAGCATGTTCAGCGGTAACTATTATCCGGATCAGCATTTCGGGAATTACTCGCTGATGGCCGGGACCAGGATGCATAACAGTGCATACGGATGGAATCTGGCCTATGGGGGATACGGTGTCGATCCTTCTACCCGCTATACATACACAGATGGTTCGAATTATGTCTATGGAACCGACATGGATGCCATGCAGGCAATCCTCGGAAGGGAATGGTACCACCTGAGGCCGGGAGATATCGTACACGTGAAAGTTGTCCACGTCCCGAGTGCAAAGGTCATCTATGATGCTGATGTGGCAGTGGAGGGATAATCATGCGGAACCAGAATCAGGAAGCGGTATCACCCGTTGTCGGCGTTATGTTGATGCTCGTGGTCACGATCATTATCGCGGCTGTTGTCAGTGCGTTTGCAGGAGGATTGTCTTCCGGGACAGACAAAGCCCCGAATGTTCAGATAAAAGCATCGTACAGCCAGGCTGACGGGATAAGGATCGAACACATGGGAGGAGATGCGATCGGAACTCAAATGACTACCGTTATGGTCCGGCCATCAGGGACTTTTGGATCTGCAGAGCACCAGATCAGTATCGTGAATAAATCCACGATTACTGACAGTACTGGAAAAGCATGGACACAACCATCCGGTGTATCCGGTGTCAAGTCATTCAAGGCCGGGGATGTCAATTTCATAAAACCCCCCTACCACACGGGCCCGTTCCTGCAACCGGGGGCCTCAACAACATACCGGTTTGACCAAGCTGCAAATATCGGCAACACGTTCTATCTCGAATTTGCCGATGACAGTGGCAAGGTTTTTGCAAAAACGGAAGTCATAATATCTGCTTAATCTTTCATTTTTTTTAATTGGTTCATCGAATCGTGTGAAAAATTATCATGGTCATGCACTCAAATTACAAATTCTCTCTTGGTTTTCCCGTTTTCGATAATCCCGATCACGATAACGAAATACATATGATCATATTCATTTCAATCTCTCCCGGGGCCTTTCAAAAAAAAGTAACGGGAATGCCTCATTCCAGTATTTACAAATCTTCTTGTCATTATCCTGGTCGTTTGTAATGGCATTATAAAAAACTCAAGCAAGTTTTATTTAATTAAAGCAAGTAAAATTGATCCAGTAATACTATGTATATCATGGAAAGACCTGAAGATGGTGCAGCTTGACACCGGTCGTTAAAGATCCTCTCCTCTCTATCCTGCGGAACAAGCGGGACGTCTCGCGCCTCCAGATTCTTGCAGAGATCGCCGAACACCAGCCGGCCGTGCGCCAGCAGGAGATTGCAGACAAGCTCGGTGTAACCCCGCAGGCGATCTCGGAATATATCCGCGAGCTCGCTGAAGAGGGCATGGTTTCGGCAAGCCGCCGGGGTAACTACGAAGTGACCCGTTCTGGTATCGAATGGCTGCTGGCGAACGCTGAATCACTCGAATCCTATGCCCGGCACATCCGTCACGACCTCATCCAGCAGGTCTCTGTCTGGACCGCGATCGCGGCCGAGGATCTCAATGCTGGTGAAGATGTCGGGGTGTACATGAAAAATGGGTTCCTCTATGCGGCAAAGAAATCTCTTGCGGCAACTGGTTCTGTGGTCGCGGATGCAAAGAAAGATGAGGATGTGGGTATTGCACGGCTGAATGGGATTATCGAGCATCATGAGGGCACGATCCATATTTGCAAGGTGCCACGGATCCAGCATGGCGGTTCACGCAAGGTTCGTCGGGAGGAACTGCTGGCGGTCGTCGAAAAAGCCGGTATCATTGCCGCGGTCGGGCTTGAAGCTTCAATCACCCTGAAATCTGTGGGGCGGAAACCCGACATGTTCTTCGGTGCCCGGGAAGGGGTTATCGAGGCCGCCTTCCATGGGATCGACTGCGCGATCGTGATTGTGGACGAGGAGTTTACGGATTTCCTGAAGCGGTTGGAAAATACAGAACTCGTATACGTGATCCACGATCTGATTGTTCCATGAAGATCATCCCCGGCCTTAAAAAAAGGAGATCGGTTCCAGCTTACAGTGCTGCTCAATACGTCCCGACTTCGATATTTACAAGGTTGAGCGTGACATTGACCGGATTCACCTGCTGTTCAAGAGAGTAAAAACCAAAACCATCCCCAGAATATTCAGGATGATACCGGATATTGTTTTCACAGGTTCCGGCAAGACTGGTGAGACTATTATTCCAGTTCCTGAACGTCGCGTTCCCAAAAGGATCTCTCCCTGAACCAATCGTGATCTTGGAAACTTCATAATACGGGACTGATATTACCGAGGACTTCAGTTCAAGCGTGCCAAAACCATTGCTGCTGACGAATTGGTGATCGGGTAAGGCCGAAAGGTTTACCGCCCAGATGACGATGCTGGAACAGTTACCCGCCCGTGGTGAAAAAGTAAACCGGTTATCTGTTGTCGGTGTCGTATTCTGGAGAGGTGTCTGGTTAATGGTGTAATCTAAATCTCCAAACGAACCGGCAAATGTGGCAAGTGATCCTGTACCCTCGAATTCGTTTTCAATATTGGTTATGTTATACTGTTTTAACGGAGACTGGAGGGTACGGTGTTTGGTC
>CAYLVY010000186.1:0-5710 GCA_964387205.1 uncultured Draconibacterium sp. | reverse complement strand
TCATGAAAAAATGCTGATAACAATGATTTCAGTATATTTTGATTTCCTGTTTGATCGAGAAGCATTCCAGCTGATCCCATTCCTTAAGAAGAAAAAATACGACCGTGCACCCAAAAAACAAATAATCAATCACTTCATGAATGTTTATAACCTGCCTACCGATTGTATCGATTTTTTACAGAAAAGGTATACCAGATTACTCAGAACCAGGCCTCCGAGATCCCTTGCATTTAAAGAAAAAATTTCCTCAGTTTCGGGTGATGTTTTTTCAAACATTGACGATATTGAGGAAAGTACCGTTATAGCAACTTATGCACAATATGACAAATTAACAAATATTGTATAATTTGTAATTTTCATTTAACCATGACAAAAAATTCAAACCTCGCCCTTACGATCAATAAGGTGTATTATACCTACCCGGATGTTCCGGTTGAGGTAAATAATTATGGCGACCGGTTCCATAAAGAGATCAAATACGATAATACAAAAACTCTTTGGACAGAAATTCCATGCACCCCCGGCAGCGCCTCTTGGGAGGAAAAAGAAAATACTATCGACGCTGGAACCCTTTTCGAACAAAAACTTAAATTTATCTTACCGGGCGAGGATGATACGAATACCGATTTCTTCGATAAGGTGCGACGACCTGTTCTGGTCAAGATCACCTTCGACAAAGGACTTCCGAAACTCGTGGGTTGTGACGGTAATCCTGCCGTCTTTGAACGGGATATGAAAACATCGGCAAAAGAATCGGGAAGCGAATGCCTGTTTACCTGCAAGGCAACCGAACCGGCCTGGTGGATATCGAAAGAAACGGTTTATACTCCAAATTAATATCCCTGATTATTGTTTCCATCCCGGAATTCAACCTACAATGGTTTGAATTCCGGGATTTTTTTTGCTCGTTATGTTATATATCTGTTATGGCTAAAACCATAAACCGAAAAACCATATTTCCGAATCCCTTACAAGTCCTTTATTTCGGGCCATACCATATATAATATTGCGGTCAAATTGCTTTAAGGCATGTTCGACCGCTTGTGTGAATTGCTTGATTCCAAATGGCTGATCCATCGCGATACGGCCCTTTCGTATTTGCCGCTGCTCCTCGCCTATATGAGCGGGCAAAATATTGCGTCACTATTTGAAAAGGATAAACCGGCGCGGTTTTCCCGCCCCTGTATTCTGAAGAAAACTGCTGTCGGGTGGGAAGAGATTATGCCCAAAAAGTCGTATGAATATCCCAATGATGATGACGATGAATTCTTCTCCGATCCCGAACTTCCCGATCACTCCGTTGCCGTTATCCCCATCCAGGGACCTATCTTTTCGTGGAATTCGTTAGACCTGATCAACCAGCTCAACCGGGCAAAGGAAAACGATAAGATCATCTCTGCTCTGTTTGCAGTCAATTCCCCGGGCGGCCAGGTCTTCATGACCGACATCGCTTCTGATACAATCAAAAATTTTCCGAAACCCAAAATCGGCATGATCATGAATATGGCAGCTTCGGCGGCTATGTGGATGATCTCCGGTATGGATTACCGGATCGCCACCTCAAAGATGGACCAGATCGGCAGCATTGGGGTTTATACCTCGTTCACCGATATGCAGGGTTTTCTCAAGGAAAAGCTCAATATCACCATTACCGATATCTACGCGACCCTCTCAACCAGGAAAAACGAGATGATCAGGGAATTACGTAAAGGTAACCAGGAACCGATCGTCAAGGATCTTGATTTCGTGAACGAGATCTTCCATACAACCATCCGCGAAAATCTGAAGATCGACCAGGCGTCGGAGGTGTTCACCGGCGCCATATACAATGCCGTCGAGGCCATTGACCATGGTTTGATAAACGAGATCAATACCATGGATTACGCTTTCCTGAAAGCATACCAGGATGGCCTCGCGTTCCGGATGAACCAATTCAACCATTCATTTAATCCATAAAACCATATTCAACCATGTTCAAACAAATCAAGCTTACCGTCCTGGCGTTCCTCGGGCAAACTTCGTTTACGAAGGGAGAAGACGGCAAAGAGCATTTAACCGAGGAACAGCGTCAGCAACTGGAGGCCAAAACCAGCAAGGAGTTCACTGAGAAGGTGATCGCCGGTCTGGCACAGGAGGCCGCCGGTGAAACCGTTGCACACGATGCAGAAACGGCCATGTATGCTGATCTTCAATCAGCATTCCGGGCGGCGCTTGACAAATCCGCGTCACTGGAACAGTCGTTGGCTGATTCCAAATCTTCCCTGGAAGCTGAAAAAAAAGCCCATGAGACAACTCTGGGCATCGTGACGGAGCAGAAGAAAACCATCGAGCTGCTCGAAAAGAAACCTGAGGATAATCCCAACCCCAAAAAAGTGGATATGAATAATCCTAAAGCCTGGGTGCCTTCCGGTACGGATAAGCACCTCTTCGGTATCGAAACGCCATTCATGGCTATCGACGACCGCCACCCGTACAACAAACGGGCTTATGCTGCTCTGGCGGCCCGTCACGGAATTGAAATCCTGGCCCCGAAGGCAGCTTCTTCGCTGGATTATTCCTCGCTGGGTACCGACCTGGGCGAATATAATCGTATCCGTAAACAGGACAGCATCCAGAGTTTCCTCATGCAACTTCCTTCACTGGAGAATATATTCCCGCTCGAAAGCGGGTACCAGGATCAGGCTGTTCTGGTTAACATGTTCCTTACCAGCGATTTCTCGCAGGCCGACTCAACAGCCCTTGGCAGCTCATTTGAGAATGTAACCAAGGGTGGTTACAAATTCGAGCCGGAAACCCTGACGATGTACGATGTGATGTTCGCTCATGAGTTCAAACAACTGAAAGAGCTTGAAAAAAGCTGGATCGGTTACCTGAACCGTGAAGGATCATCCACCATGAAATGGTCGTTTATCGAATATGTCCTGGTCGAAACCGGAAAGAAACTTCACAACGAGCGCGAACAGCGCCGTGTCCGTGGCGTTCGTAAAAACCCTACCGCAAACGTGGCCGGTACTTCCCTGCAGGCCGCCAACGGTCTGTTGAAGTTCATCAAAAACCAGATCGCCCTGTTCAAGATCCAGCCGTTCGTGCTTGGTGAATGGACCTCAAGCAATATCGCTACCCATGTTAAGAATGGTACCAAGCTGATCCCGGAAGTGCTTCGCGACAGCGGTCGTATGATTTTGTACATGAGTACCGATGCGCTGAGCGATTACCACGCCAACCTCGAAACCCTGTACGCCATGAACCAGGATTACAAGGGTGGAATCATGTACGTGAAGGAGTACCCCAGCGTGAAGATCGTGGCCGTTCCGAACATGGCCCCGAGCAAAAGAATGATCTGGACCATCGATGGCAACATATCCCTGTTTGAGGACCAGAAAGGCGAAATGCTCAACTTCAACCTTGAGCAGCAGGACTGGAGGCTGAAGGTATGGTCGAACTGGCGCGAGTCGGTATGGGCCTACATGGTCGGACGCAAATATGCAACGGCAGCCGAAATGCCCGGAGATTACTCCACGCAGATGATCTTCTGCAACGACGTGGATGAACCGGCCGATTATTTCGTGTCGATGGAAGCCGACGATACCACCCCGAGCGTGTTAAACCACACCTCACTGGTGAGTGTTGCCAATACTGCCGCCACGGCCATCACCGATATCGATGACTGCACTGTTGGCCAGCAGGTGATCCTCAAATGCGGAAACGCCACCAATGCCATCACCATCGCTGCCAGCGGGAAATTCTCCCTGCTTACCGGCGCCTGGACCCCGGAAGTGGGTGATACCATTTACCTGAAGAAACGTTCCGACGGGAAATTCATCGAACTCAAGCGTGAGACCGTCACCAGCGATGCCATCGCCTTCACGGCCGATGATACCACCCCTGATGTTGCTGAAGGCGATACCTTCATCACGGTTGCAAACAACGGCGCCACCGCCATCACCAACCTCGATAACGCCGTTGTTGATACGGTCTATACGATTTATGGTGGTTCCGACACCAACTCCGCCACCATCGCAAACAGCGGGAACTTTGTTCTCACTGCCGCGATGACACTCAGCGAAGGTACGTACATCCAACTGCAGAAGGCCGGCGACGGAAAGTTCTACGAAATCGCACGCGGATAAAGATCCCTGGTGAACCGGGCAGGTATTTAAATGCCTGCCCGGCCGCCATGGTAATCATGAACCTTAAAATTTCAAGAAACCATGACATACGTGAATGTAGATGTCAGCAAGCCCGGTGATAACAAGGGAGTTGGCGGAGATAAAAAGGCAACGATCATCATCTTCGATTTTGATGATGTAGCCACCATGCCGGCGCGCGATTCGAAAGGAATTGTCATATCCGGTAACATTGTGTTCAACAGCGGAGCATACATGTCGAACCTCTATGCTACCCAGAATACCATCAAGTGTTCGGTTGACTCGGAAGGCGACCCCGATGCAAAGGGGATCATCCACACGGTCGAGTTTGAACACCCTGGGGATGCGGTAGCTATCCGGGAGTTCCGATATAACTGGATGAACCGCAATATCGGAATCATCATTCAACGGTGTTCCGATACTACCAAAAACCTGTACGGTACCCCTTGCGCACCGCTGCAGATGGTATTCAAAGCAGAAGACGATAAGGACAAGAACAAAACAACGTTCACGTTCAAGTCAACCCAGAAGGGTCCGGATGTAGCCGATTACCAGGGAACCACAACCCTTGATGCGGTTATGGGTACCCCGTCCGCTGACGCAACGAGTATTAACGTTGCTGCCGGCGAAGGGCGCTACCAGCTTACCGACGGGTCTGTTTCAGCCGTTAATATCACTACGATGACTAACGCCATAGTAGGTGGTAAATACACACTGCTCGGATCGGGTGGCACCTATCCTTCGACCATCGACAAGGGCGACGATTTCATCCTCACCGACGGAACAACCTGGACGGCGCTGGCCGGTGCGGAGATTACCTTCGAAGCCTTCAAGAGCGACACCGCTGCATGGAAGTTCATCGAACGCAGCAGGAAATAGCGAAACGCTTTATCACTCATAGTGTTTTTCCCCATCGTGCTGCATGGCGCGATGGGGTTTTTTATCTCAAATCAATATTTTAAACCGATGAAAGAACATATTATCGAGTATTTCAAAAAGGATAAAAGCTACGCCACAGGGGCCAGGCTGGTGATCCGCTACAGCCTTAAGCTTGGACTGAAGAAACAGGTTAACCTTCAGCCCGAATCACCCTATCTTTTGGGTGTGATCCATGAAGAACTCCGTCAGCTTGCCGGGATCACAGAACAAACCATGCGGTCGTTCATCCAGCTTCCGACTGTGAAAGAACAGGTAAAGATGAGTATCGCCTCTTTAGAGCCAAAGTGCGAAACGACCGGTACCCCGGAAGGTGTTAAAGCGCCAAAACCTGCAGCAAGGAATGCTGCAAAAAACAATAAGCCGCTGGGAAAACCCAGGGGCCGCAGAAAGTAGCAATACGATCCATCCCGGCGTTCAGACTCCGGGATGAATTCCCCTTTTTGCGGCGGCAGGATTGCCCGCAGGAACTGAAAATCCTTGTTGCCGACATGATCACGGCTTACAATGATTATGTTCAGTCACATGAATTATTGTTCTCTTCCAACATCTATGATGATATTGCCCGAAACTCCGAAACGGCCGTGGAGTCTTTCCTTGAGAACCGCCGTATCTGGGATGAGCTG
>CAYLVY010000185.1:0-5731 GCA_964387205.1 uncultured Draconibacterium sp. | reverse complement strand
CTGATTTTGATGTTAATGCTGCTGAAAAAGGAATTGTTTTCATTGATGAGATCGATAAAATTGCCAGAAAAGGCGACAATCCCTCCATCACCCGTGATGTCAGCGGTGAAGGTGTTCAGCAGGCACTCCTGAAAATGCTGGAAGGCGCTATTGTCAACGTCCCGCCACAGGGTGGCAGAAAGCACCCGGAACAAAAGATGATCCAGATCAATACCCAGAATATACTCTTTATCACCGGGGGTGCATTTGACGGAATTGATAAAAAAATATCCGGCAGACTGCAAACCAACAAAATCGGATATAAAAAAGATCCCAAACGGGAAACTATTGACAAAGATAATCTCCTGCAGTACATCACCCCGGTCGATCTCAAAGCCTACGGACTGATCCCGGAACTTGTAGGAAGGCTGCCCATTGTCACCTTTATGCATGCCCTTGACCGCAATACGTTGCGGCGGATACTGACGGAACCTAAAAACTCCCTTATTCGTCAGTATGTCAGGTTATTTGAAATGGATAACATCAAAATTTCCTTTGAAGACGGAGCTCTTGACTTCATTGTGGATAAGTCGATTGAATTCAAGCTGGGAGCCAGGGGTTTGCGTTCGATCCTCGAAGCGATCATGAATGACGCGATGTTCGAAATGCCATCCGCAAAAAATGCGAAATCTTTGAATATTTCTGCAGAATTCGCGTCAAAACAATTCGGAAAAACCAACATGTCAAGGCTGAAAGTCGCCTGATAACAATTTCCCGGATTCCCCGTTATTAGTTGTATGCACCATTACAGCCCCATGAGACATCTTCTGCCATGGTTTGTTCTTTTGGTTTTATGGAGCATTGTATCCGCCGCGCAGGAGCCGGTTAAAATTGATTCGGCCTTGCAAAAAACCAAAACAGAGATCGTAGAGGGTGATACCCTCCTGCTGATGGAACTGGCGCCTGTTACCATTATTCCTCCCGTCAGATTTGAAAACCGAAGGCAGGCTGTCAGGTATGACAGGCTGGTTTACAATGTCCGAAAAGTATATCCCTATGCCAAAATGGCAGGAGAAAAACTGCGGTATTACGAAAAAGTACTCGACAGTATTCCAACCGACAAGGAGCGCAGGCTTTATATGAAACGGGCTGAAAAGGAACTCGAGGCCCGGTTTGGGAAAGATATCCGGGACCTGACCTTTTCTCAGGGCAAGGTGCTCATCAAACTTATTTACAGGGAAACCGGAAATTCCACCTTCGACCTGGTCAAGGAACTCAGGGGCGGATTTGCGGCCTTTATTTACCAGACCCTGGCTAGGATTTTCGGCTACGATCTGAAATCCGGCTACTTCCCGGAAGGTGAAGATATTGTGATTGAACAGATTGTGCGGACCATAGAGGCAGAAAAACAATAGTTTGATAATATGCTGAACCGGTTTATCTTTACACCCTTCTGAAAACTCAGCGATGCAACTATCCATCGTCATTGTCAACTACAACGTAAAATATTTCCTGGAGCAGTGCCTCCATTCGGTAGTCAAAGCATCTGCCGGACTCCGGTGTGAAATATTCGTGGTGGACAACAACTCGGTGGATGGTTCCGTCGGCATGGTCAGGGATAAATTTCCGGGGGTGATCCTGATCGAAAACAAAGAGAACAAAGGCTTCTCACGGGCCAACAACCAGGCCATCGAAAGAGCCGGCGGCAAGTATATCCTGCTCCTGAACCCTGACACCCTGGTGGAAGACGACACCCTGCGAAAAGTGGTGGATTTTATGGATGTACACCCTGACGCCGGTGGTCTGGGAGTAAAAATGATCGACGGAAAGGGCAAATTCCTCCCGGAAAGTAAACGGAGTCTTCCGACACCTGCCGTCGCTTTCTATAAAGTCTTCGGCTTTTCGGCACTGTTTCCCCGGTCCAGGACCTTTGGCCGGTATCACCTTGGCTTCCTGGACAAAGATCAAACGCACCATGTCGACGTTCTTTCAGGGGCATTTATGCTCCTCAGAAAAAGTGTCCTCGACCAGACCGGATTGCTCGATGAAGACTTTTTCATGTATGGGGAAGATATCGACCTCAGCTACCGGATCACCAGGGCAGGATACCGCAACTACTACTATCACGGCACCAGGATCATTCATTATAAAGGAGAAAGCACGAAGAAAAGCAGCCTGAATTATGTTTTTGTCTTTTATAATGCGATGATCGTTTTCGCCAACAAACACTTTACCAGAGAAAACGCCCGCATCCTCTCCCTTATGATCAGCCTGGCCATCTACTTCAGGGCCTTTATCTCCATCATAAACCGCTTCATCCGGAGGGTAATGCTGCCGCTGGCCGATACCGCCATGCTCCTGACCGGCATTTTGGTAATCAAGGATTACTGGGAAAAACATTTTATATATCCTAACGGTGGCCATTATCCTGACACATTTCTCTATATCGCCGTTCCGATCTATCTGTCTGTCTGGACAATATGCAATTATTTGAGCGGCGTTTACGACAAACCGGTGAGGCTTTTCAGGATACTTCAGGGTTTCGCGGCCGGAACCGTGATCATATTGGTCGTTTACTCCCTTCAAAACAAAGAATATCACTTTTCCCGGGCGTTGATCATCCTCGGTGCCACCTGGGGCATCTTGGCCATGACGGGACTCAGGATCCTGCTGCATCTTTTCGACATTAAATCTTTCCGTCTTAACGCCGATAAAACTAAACGGCTGGTCATCATCGGGGAGAAAGAGGAATCAGCAAGGGTTTCAGCGCTCCTTCAGCAAACCGGGATGAACCCGGCCTTCGTCGGGATGGTTTCCTATCAACCGGCCCAGGCCAACGGAAACGGCTATCTCGGACATCTTGGACAGATCAAGGAGATCATCACTATACATAAAATCAATGAATTGATTTTTTGCGCCAAAGATGTCCCGGCACAGGTCATCATCGATCAAATGTCGGAACTGCAGGAAGAACAGGTTGATTATAAAATCGCCCCTCCTGAAAGCCTTTCCATCATCGGAAGCAATTCCATTAATACCTCCGGCGACCTATACATCATCGGCATCAATGCCATCGTAAAAAAGGAGAACCGGAGAAACAAACGGTTGTTCGATTTGCTGGTATCCGCCTGCCTGCTGGCTACATACCCGTTCATCGCTTTGCTGGTCAAACAGCCCGGAGGCCTCCTCCGAAACATATTCCTGGTTCTCCTCGCACGCCGCTCCTGGGTGGGTTTTTCCCCGGGCTCCATCCACGAAGGCCATAAATTGCCGCAAATTAAAAAAGGCGTTCTCTCCCCGCTTGACGGATTCCCCGGAAGAACCATCACGAAAGAAACCGCGGCACAACTGGACCTGACGTACGCCCGCGACTATAAGCCCACCAGCGACCTGATCATTTTATTTAAAGGCTATAAACTTCTGGGACGGTCATAATTCACCCTATTTTGAATCATTATAAATTAAGAAAAGCATTACCTTTGCAAAAACACTGAAAATCTATTTTAACATGTCAAATGTGGAAATCGTTGTACCCAAACTGGGAGAAAGCGTTATTGAAGCCACAATTACCAAATGGCTGAAAAATGTTGGTGACACGGTCAACCTGGACGACCCGCTGGTAGAGATCGCCACCGATAAAGTGGATTCAGAGATCACGGCCACCGCAGAGGGAGTACTGGCGACCCGGTTGTACGAGGAAGGATCGGTTGTAGCGGTTGGTGCACCTTTTGCCCTTATCACCACTACCGGAAAAGAAACATCTTCTGCTGTCACCCCTGCCGTTGCCCCTTCTCATCCTGAACCCGCCGCCCCTGCCCCGGAGACAGCACCCTTAGCCACATTTTCACCGGCACTCAAATCACCGGAGCAGGAAAATGGTTCGAAAGCATCGGAAATCCGTGCATCCGGAACCAGATTCTACTCGCCGCTGGTGCGCAGCATTGCCATGCAGGAGGGAATCCCGTTTGCAGAACTTGACCAGATACCCGGAACCGGAATGGAAGACAGGCTGACGAAAAACGATCTCCTTGCTTATCTTGCAAAACGAACCCGGGAACCGGCGGCAGGAAAACTGACGAAACCAGCACCTGCAGCCTCACCGGCACCTGCTGCCCATACCGGGGTCAGCAAACCATTGGCCATCTCGGGCGAGAGTCAGGTGGTTGAAATGGACCGGATCCGGCAATTAATCGCCACTCACATGGTGAAATCGGTACAGACTTCGCCTCATGTCACCTCTTTCATGGAAGCCGACATGACCAACATCGTCCAATGGAGAGAAAAAAATAAAGAGGAATTTCAGCGCAGGGAAAAAGAGAAGCTGACCTATACTCCGGTTTTCATTGATGCCATTGCACGGGCCGTTCGTGATTTCCCTCTGGTCAATGTCTCGGTGGACGGAACCAAAATACTGATCCACAAACCCATTAATGTCGGGATGGCGGTTGCCCTTCCGAATTTCAACCTGATTGTCCCGGTGATCAAAAATGCCGGGGAGAAGAACCTTCTCGGCATCATCAGGTCGGTAAACGACCTGGCAGAAAGGGCAAGAAAAGGAAAACTTCAACCTGACGAAATCAGCGGAGGGACCATCTCGCTGACCAATTTAGGCTCTTTCGGCACCCTGATGGGCACACCGATCATCAATCAGCCCCAGACCGCCATCATCGCGGTCGGTGCTATCAAGAAGCGGGTTGTGGTCATGGAAACGCCAGAAGGTGACTATATGGCCATCCGCCCCATGATGATCATTTCGGTAACATACGACCATCGCGTCATTGACGGGGCCCTTGGAGGGCAATTTCTCCAGCGGCTGGTATCGCACCTGGAAAATTTTGATCCTAACCTGCCTGTGTGATGGAACTTCAATTGACCCGGCCCATTGTTTTTCTCGACCTGGAGACAACCGGCATTAAAGTGGCTATCGACCGGATTGTAGAGATATGTATGCTTCGCCTGCAACCTGACGGCACCTCCCGCATCAAAACCTTCCGTATTAACCCGGAAATCCCGATCCCACCCGAAGTAACCGCAATCCATGGCATTTCAGATGAAGATGTCAGGGATTGCCCCACTTTCCGGCAACTCGCCCATGAGATTGCAACCTTTCTGGAAAATTGTGATCTGGCAGGTTACAATTCGAACCATTTTGACATCCCCCTGCTGGCTGAGGAGTTTTTAAGAGCTGATCTTGAGTTCGAACTGAAGGGCCGAAGGTTTATCGATGTGCAGAACATCTTCCACCGCATGGAACCCAGAAATCTTTCCGCTGCCTATAAGTTTTACTGCAACCGGGAGTTGATCAATGCCCATAGCGCCGAAGCAGATACCATCGCCACTTACGAAATATTAAAATCGCAACTGGACTGCTATAACGGGACCGATTATAAAGATCGCTACGGCAAAGTAACCAAACCCATTGTCAACGATGTAAAAGCGCTCAGTGAATTCTCCCATACCAGCCGAAATGTGGACCTGATCGGACACATTGTTTACAACGAAAAAAACATCGAGGTTTTTAATTTTGGAAAACATAAGGGCAAAGCTGTCACCCAGGTATTTAAAGACGAACCTTCTTATTACGACTGGATGATGAAGGGCGACTTTCCTCTCTCGACCAAAAAAGTGCTAACCCGGATCAAGTTAAAAGGATTCAACAACGAGTCGGTAAGGATGGAACTTTTTTAATACAACTTTATGAAAATTATCTGCATCGGTAGAAATTATGTGGAACACATCCGGGAACTTCAGA
>CAYLVY010000184.1:3622-5962 GCA_964387205.1 uncultured Draconibacterium sp. | reverse complement strand
GGACATTGAGCATTTTGGCAACGGTTCTTGCCAGCAGCGTCTTCCCGGTCCCGGTTTCTCCGACCACCACAATATTGGATTTTTCGATCTCCACCTCCTCCTCTCTCACAGAGGCGGCGTGCTGAATACGTTTGTAGTGGTTATAAACCGCAACAGAGATCACTTTTTTTGCTTCTTCTTGGCCAATGACATAGCGGTCGAGATAGGCTTTGATCTCCACCGGTTTCATCAGTTTCATTTCGGATGATTTCTTGCGGCTTTTGATCTTTCCGAACTCCTCTTCCAGGATAGTTTTGGCCTGTTCAATGCAGGAATCGCATATATTTGCGTCTATTCCCGAAATAAGGAGAAGTGTCTCTTTCTTCTCGCGTCCGCAAAAGGAACACCGTTCGACGGCTTTTGCCATGGATCAATCTTTTTTGGTCCTGATCAGAATTTCATCAATCATTCCGTAATCTTTCGCCTCTTCACTGGTCATCCAGTAATCGCGGTCGGCATCTTTCAGGATCCTTTTATAAGGCTGTCCCGAATGCTCTGCAATGATCTCATACAACTCCTTCTTGAGTTTCTGGATCTCCCTCGCGGTAATATCGATGTCGGAAGCCTGGCCATCGGCATGTCCCATCGGTTGATGGATCAGTATCCTCGAGTGTTTCAGGGCAGTCCGCTTGCCTTTCTGTCCGGCACAAAGCAGGATTGCCCCCATCGAGGCTGCCATACCGGTACAGATGGTGGCGACATCAGGATTGATATACTGCATGGTGTCATAAATGCCCAAACCGGCATATACCGAACCTCCCGGAGTGTTAAGATAAATCTGGATATCCTTGGAGGAGTCCACCGATTCAAGGAACAGGAGCTGTGCCTGAATGATGTTGGCTACATAGTCATCGATGGGGACACCAAGAAAGATGATCCTGTCCATCATCAACCTGGAAAAAACATCCATGGTGGCTATGTTTAGTTGCCTCTCCTCGATAATGGTCGGGGAGATGTAATTGGAGGTTATGCTCTTATAGCGGGCCAGGGTCATGCTGTTAAGGCCCAGATGGCGGGTGGCAAATTTTGAGAATTCGTCCATTATAAATTCAGTTTGGTTTGTGGATTGTCGGTTCCTTCTGCTTTATGGTCAACGTCTGATATCTCATGGGTATGTTCTTCATGATGGTGATGGTCGGAAGGGTGATCATGATGATGCTCAGTACCATGGGGATGGTCATGATGGTGCGATTGGCTCAGAATTTCAATGAAAGCATTATAGGAGACCTCGCGGGTTTGGTAACGAAGATTGATTTTGAAGAATTCCATCAGTTTCTGGTGATACAACTGATCGTTGACCTTCTGAACCTGTTCTTTATTCTCCATCAAAGTATCGATAAGCGATTCGTATCGTTTTTGCATTTCAGGATCATCCTGAAATAAATTCATATGCCGGAAGAAATTAAGCCGGATATAATCCCGGATATCATCCTCGGAAACACTAATATTATTGTCCTTTATGATCTTGTTTTCAATAAGTTGCCATTTCATTGACTCCACGAACATAGGATAATCCCTTTCGATCTCCTCCGGAGTGTATTTATCTTCGTTGGTCTCTGCCAGCCACCGTTTGAGGAATGTATCCGGTAAGGCCATTTCTGTGGATCCGATCAGGGCATCGGTAACATTTCTGAAAAACAACTTGTCCGTTTCTCCTGAAAAACTGATTTCAGAATCTTTTTTTACCTGCCGGATGAACTCTTCTTCGGTTTCCGGTTTGACGCCGGGATAAACCGTGGAGAAGAACTCCGGGGTCATTTCGGCAGGTTCGCGTGCGGGCTCTTTTTCGTTTCCCGCGGTTGATTCTCCCTCTGCTGGTTCAGCACCGGCAGGTTTACCGAAACGCTTACGGAGATCCATGATGTAATCGTCAATCATCTCGTCGGTGATCATGATCTGGTAATAGGTCACCTTATCCTCTAATTCCATAGGGATAGTGAAATCAGGGGCAAAACCAAGGTCGAAGAAAAACTCGAAGGAGGTTTGATTGTTAAAATCTACCGGTGTGTTTTTTTCATCACTGGGTATAGGGTTCCCGAGGATATTCAGTTCCTCTTTTTTTATATACTCCAGCAATTCCTTACTGACCAGCCGGTTAACTTCGTCGATCATCAGTGCTTTGCCGTACATTTTTTTTATAAGACCTGTCGGCACATGTCCCGGGCGAAAACCTGGGATGTTGGCCTTTTTTTTGTAATCGGTAATTTGATCGTCGACCGTTTGCTGGTAATCGGAAGGGTCTACCTGGATCTTTACTACAGCAGTCAATTCACTGGTATTCTCTCTGGAAATGTTCATGAA
>CAYLVY010000184.1:0-3592 GCA_964387205.1 uncultured Draconibacterium sp. | reverse complement strand
CCCTGAGGCACAAGATCCTAAGTCTTGCGCGGCTACCAATTACGCCACATCCGCATCATGGGCCCTGCTGAACAGCAACGGGCAAAGTTCAGACAATCCTGCGGATTAGCGTAGTACTGCCAGTGCGGTGGCGTAATCGGGTTCCTCGACGATATCGGGCACCTGCTCCCGGTACACTACCATCCCGTTTTCTGCAACCACAACAGCGCGGGACATCAGTCCTGCCAGGGGGCCGTCCAGGATGGTGACTCCGTAATCCTTGCCGAAGTTGCTGTTTCTGAGTTCGGAGAGCGAAACTACATTATTAAGCCCCTCTGTAGCACAAAACCTGCTGTGCGCGAAGGGGAGATCCTTCGAAATGCAGAGTACTACTGTGTTTTCATGCTTTTCAGCCAGTGCATTGAACTTTCTGACCGAAGTGGCACAAACCGCTGTGTCGAGACTCGGAAAGATATTCAGTACAAGTCTTTTTCCTTTGAAATCGGACAACGTAACATCCGACAGATCTGTCTTGGTTAGAGTGAAATCGGGAAGTCTGCTTCCTACTGAGGGTAATTCACCCACTGTATGTATGGGGTTTCCTTTTAACGTGATGTTTGCCATATGGGAATTTTTTTGCAAAGGTACGAAAATGA
Source organism: uncultured Draconibacterium sp. (assembly GCA_964387205.1). GTDB lineage: Bacteria > Bacteroidota > Bacteroidia > Bacteroidales > FEN-979 > CAIVAT01. Next base: position 2,957 of record CAYLVY010000184.1, on the reverse strand, counting down.
AATATCCCGTCGTAATCAGGCGTTAAATATCATGATGACATCCCGGAGGATACTTTTTCTTCTGATGCTTCTGTCCGTTTCCGGCTACCGTGTAGCCGGACAGGTATCGACTGGTGATATTTCGGGGAATTATGCCGGATTAAATGCAGTGCGATATAATCCTTCTTCCATGCATCATTCCAAAACATGGTTAGATATCCGGCTTGTCGGGGCAAATTTATTCCTCGAAAACAACTATTTGTTTATTCATAAAAACGATTACCGTTTTACCCGTATTTTAAACCCCGGCAATGACTGGCCGGTACACCGGGAACCTTATGTTGTCGGGGATCGGTTTCTTTACCGGCACGATAACTATCGTGAAAAAAGTGCCTATGGCAGGACGGAGGTGTCAGGGCCTGGGATGATGATCATATGGAAGAATCATGCATTCGCACTCTCATCTTCATTCAGGAATGTGGTCAGTGTTAAAAACCTTCCTGCTGATATCGCGAATTTTTCCTGGTTAGGTTTATCATACTCACCTCAGTACAATATCCGGTACGATTCAAGGTTGCCAGTAAAAATTGCCGGTCTGTCGTGGGCTGAAATAGGACTGAGTTATGCATATAAATGGTACTATAATGGTATCCATTCGCTGAGTGCCGGTGTAACTGTGAAAAGACTCCTGGGTACGGGAGGGTTCTTCTTTTATGCCGGGGATATGGATTACACGGTACCGGACGATTCCACCATCCTGATCCATAATATGCGCGCTTCTGCCGGATTTGCTTTGCCACTGAATTACCAGGATAACGGATTGTCACTGGACCCGATGTTCAAAGGTGGCGGCTTCGGAATCGATTTGGGATTTACCTGGCAGCGACTATTGCGTTACCACGGAGAGATGCCTTATCATTCTGTTTGTGCACAACCCTATGAGGAATATTGGTACAGAATAGGGATAGGGCTCGTGGATCTGGGCGGAATCCGGTTCCGGGAAAACGCCCGCACTTTTGATATAGAAGATCGTTCATCCCGGTGGGATAATCTGGATGACCTGCCTTTCAGTAATTTGAATTCATTTTTAGATACCCTGAGTTATCAGTTTTATGGCGATCGTGAATCCGCATGGCGGGAGAATTCCTTTTTTACCTGGTTACCTGCCGTTATCACGGCTTCTATTGATTACCGTATCGATCGTCACTGGTATTTTAATTCATTACTTCAATACGGACTGGCCTGGAACGCCAAATCACCTGTACAACCGGCGGTATTGAGCCTTAGCCCCCGGTTTGAATCTGCCGGATTTGAAGTGAGCCTTCCATTTTCACTCTATGAATGGACGAAGCCCAAACTTGGATTGGCTATCCGGGTGCACGGTATAACGGTAGGTACCGACAAACTGGGCAGCTTCTTCAATCTCAGTAATTTTTCAGGAATGGATCTCTATTTTTCCATCCGGTTTTTCCTGAGAAAAGGGCAATGCAATTTCAGGGAAGAGGTTCATTGCAGTGATGGTACTTACCGCAAGCAGAACTAAGTTAACCTGACATCCAAAGCATCGCGCAATGCGTTGCCGATAAGCATGAATGCCAGTACCAGCAGCATGATGGCAATCCCGGGGAGGATGGCAAGGTAAGCATAATCAAGGATGATGTATCCGTAATTGTCTTTGATCATGGATCCCCAGGACGGCACGGGCGGTTGAACGCCCAATCCAAGAAAACTGAGACCGGCTTCAAGTAAAATGGCAGAGGCGAAATTGGCCGCTGAAATTACAATAACGGCTGCCATGACGTTGGGCAGGATATGCCGGAAAATGATCCTGAAATCAGAAAAACCCAGGGCACGGACCGCCTCCACATACTCCTTTTCCCGGATACCAAGTACCTGGCCCCTTACCACACGGGCCACTTCAACCCACATGGTCAGCCCCACGGCAATAAACACCTGCCAGAATCCTTTGCCAAGGGCAAAAGTGATGGCTATTACCAGCAAAAGGGTTGGAATAGACCACACTACATTAATGAGCCAGACGATGATCTGGTCGGTACGGCCGCCAAAGTATCCGGCCACCGCACCCAGGGTGATGCCGATCAAAAGGGAAATGGTCACAGAAATCAACCCGACCGAAAGGCTTACCCTGCTTCCGATCATCAACTGACTCAGAAAATCCCTTCCAAACCGGTCGGTTCCGAGCAGAAATGTCTTCCGGAATGGTTTTTCTGCTTTTCGGATATCGATGGAGCAGACGCTGGACGGTTCTCCGGGCACTGCATCATACGGGACGTAATACAACCTTCCCCGGCTCTCTTTCCAGGATCGGACCGGTGTCGTTTTGTTCAATTCTTCTTTTCCAAATAAAACCCTCCTGAAAAAGTTAGTCCCTGGCACCTTCTTCTCCGGTTCGGCCCTGACCATCCAAACGGAAAAGCCTGGCTTTTTGAGGCTGAGTTCCAACTTCTGGTCATTGGCGAAAGGAGTATGGTCAGGACTGATCAGATAACCGAAAAGGCTGATCAGAACCGTGATAAACAAAAATCCAAACGAAATCATGGCCGGGATGTTGGCACGGAACTTTTTCCAGGCCAACGACCGGAGCGAACCACTACCTGCATTGTCTTTCCTGCCCGGAATCAATCTGCTGTTTTTGTATTTGGCGATTTCAATTTTGTTTGTATTTTTGCACCCTCAATTATGGTGGATGTAGCTCAGCAGGTTAGAGCGTCAGATTGTGGATCTGAAGGTCGTGGGTTCGAGCCCCATCTTCCACCCTCAAAGACCCGTCAGGGTCTTTTTTTTTGAGGTCGGCAGCCCTGCAAAGTTAGAAAAAACAATGCAACGGCATCCGGTGATGCTTTATTCGTTATGTTTGTACAACCCAATCACCGGAAATTATGGTCCATCCATCACGGATTTTTAATTTCAATAACCGTCAACCCGGCCAGGGAGCTGTAAGATACTGGATGCAGCGC
>CAYLVY010000183.1:0-6006 GCA_964387205.1 uncultured Draconibacterium sp. | reverse complement strand
AATTACCTTTCGTGGATTCATCAACAAATACATTCTACTTGGCTTCGATCGTAATGATTCCATTGAACTTTTCATGGAAGAATTTAATATTCCTGTTGACTGCCTTGATCTCCTTGAAAAGGATTATCAGAGATATCTGGTTTTGAGGAGAAAAACGAAGCTATTTAGAAATAAAAAAAACTCCTCAGTTAAAGAGCCTGTTTTTTTAGGTGAAGAAAAGGAGTAACGAATGTAACGATCAGTAACCATAGTAGAAAGCTAAAACCCTGTATTATGTCAATCGATAAAAATTTAAACCGGATTCCTGTCATATCATATATTGCTTATGTTCTTCATGACAGCATAGACCAGATCAATATATACAATAATGACAGGTTTACAAAGCGCATTATTCTTAAAACGAATAAAGCACCGGATGAAATTTATTTTACACCCGGAAGTGCAGTGTTTGAAGAGAAAGATAAACAGGATGATGCCGGAATGCTTTACGAACAATCGCTTAAATTTTTTTTCCCAGGGGAAGATACCGATAACGCTGCCCTGCTGGATGCGATCCGGAACCGCCCTCTCATTATCGTGTTTTATTACACAGACGGCACAATGAAGTTTTTCGGATGCATTGAAAATGGGGCAAGATTCTCAAAGTCTTCAAAAATTGAAGCAAAGAATTCCGGGAGTGAATTCTCTTTTTCATGCACATCACAGGAGCCGGCCTGGGGTCTTCAATATATTGGTGAGGCCCAACCTTCTTAAGTTTAAGTCCTTTGGAATCGATGTAACACAATGTAACATTGTGCACTCATTGATGCCTCCATGTTAGACCGAATCTTCAGCATTCTTTCATCCACCTTTGTGATTGACCGGGATACAGCTATTTCCGACGTTCCTGCCCTGTGTGCATTTCTCAATGGTCAGGAAATCTTACTTCAGGATTCAGAATCTCCGAAAGCTTATGCCGTCTCATTTTCTGACAGAGGAGAAGGTAACATCAACAAAGTTGATCAGTGTGGTCTTGACAATGGGAATATTCCTGAAAATGCTGTTGCTGTAATCCCAATCAAAGGGGTCATTGTGGAATGGAAAAGCGAATGGCTACTGGAATGTATCGGAAATGTAAAATCAAATCCTTCGATCAATTCAGTTGTTTTTATGGTCAATTCACCAGGTGGAATGGTCAGTCAAATCGACATCATAGCATCAGAGATCAAGGGCCTTGGGAAACCATCGATTGCGTTGATAAGCGGGATGGCCTGCTCTGCTGCCATGTGGCTCATCTCGGCCATGGATTATCGTATTGCGACTTCCAAATTGGACGTTGTGGGATCCATCGGGGCGAAAGTAACTATTGATGACTTTTCCGGATTGCTTGAAAAAGTCGGGATCAAGTTCACAGATCTTTATGCTACAAAATCAATACTGAAGGATAAGGAATTCAGGGCACTCAAGGAAAACAATGATCCAAAGCCGATAACCGAATTCGTAGACTTCATCAATGATTTCTTCCATGATTCCATCAGAAAGAACCTAGGGATCCGTGAAGATTCACCTGTATTCACAGGCGATACCTATTTTGCTGAAAAGGGCATTGATCTCGGGCTGATCAACGAGATCGCCACCTCCGATTATGCATTCAATTATGCCTACCAACAAGGACTTCGAAATAAAATTATCAATCAATCCAAAAACCTCAATTTTTAAACCATGAAACAACTCATGCTTACCGTCCTCACCTTCCTCGGTATCCAGGGCTTCGCCAAGGATAAAGACGGTAAAGTCTTACTTTCCGAGGAACAACAGAAAAAGATGAAGGAAAATTTCGGGGAGGACTTCACCGGGAAATTCGTTCATGCTATCTCCAATGATCCGGACGGGAATTCAACGGACGGAACACACGTTCAGGAAATGATCACCGCAATGAACGCGAAATTGCAACAAGCCCTTTCAGCGCAGGCAAGCGCACAGGCGGAGCTCGACAGCATGCGCGTAAAGTCAAAACAGGATATTGAGGCTATCAAGGCTGAAAATACCCGCCTTACCGGTGTCGTTACCGAAAAAGAAGGCATCATCGCCACATTGACAAATAAACCTGAGGATGATCCTCCGGCAAAAGATGTAAACATGTCAACCAAAAAATGGACCCCGACTGGTCAGGACACGCACCTGTTCGGAGCAAAAGAATCATTCTTCGCCCTCGATGACCGTCACGGTTATAACCAACGAGCGTATGCCGCTCTCTGTGCGAGAAATGGTCTGCGGATCATCTCGCCTGAAGCAACATCATCTCTCGACTACCAGGCGTTGACCGACGACCTTGGAAACTACTATCGCATCCGGAAACAGGACCGGATCCAGAGCTTTCTTCAACAGCTTCCTTCTTTAACCAGCATCTTCCAATTGGAAAGCGGGTACCAGGACCAGGCCGTTCTTGTGAACATGTTCCTCACTGAGTTTTCTCAGGCAGATAACACGTCCAGCTCTTTCGACAATGTTGTAAAGGGCGGTTATACATTCGAGCCTGAAACAATCAGCATGTATGGCGCAATGTTCGCTCACAAGTTCACCGACTTGAAAAAGTTGGAAAAATCCTGGATTGGTTATCTGAATCGCGAAGGATCTTCCACCATGAAATGGTCGTTTATCGAATACATTATGGTAGAGACCGCCAAACAACTTAAAAACGAACAAGAACAGCGTTGGATCCATGGAATCCGTGTAAATCCCACGCTGAACGCACCAGGCACCGCCATGGGAGCCAGCAACGGCCTTCTTAAGTTCATCAAGAACCAGATTGCCGCATTCAAAGTTAAACCGTTCCCCCTGGGGGAATTCACTGATTCAACCATTGCACAGCATCTGTACGATGGGACAAAACTGATCCCGGCAGTCCTTCGCGACAGCGGAAAGATCGTGTGTTACATGGCTCCGGATGTTTTCTCTTCTTACTGCAAGAACCTTGAAACCCTGTATGGCCTAAACCAGGACTATTCTCCGAACACCGGTTATGTGAAGGAGTTCCCGAGCGTGAAGATAATTACGGTTCCGAACATGGGCGTTTCCAAACGCATCATCTGGACCATCGAAGGAAATATCGTACTCCTTGAAGACAAACCGGGAGAGATGTTAAACTTCAACTTCGAACAGCAGGACTGGAGTTTGAAGGTCTGGTCAAACTGGAAAGAGTCCGTATGGGCCTATATGGTTGGAAAAAAATATGCGAGCGCAGCAGAGCTTCCGGACGACTATTCCACCCAGATGGTCTTCTGCAACGACGTGGACGAACCTGCCAGTTACTTTCTTCCCATGACAGTCGACGACACCACCCCGAGCGTGCTTAACCATACCTCCCTGGTCAGTGTGGCGAACACAAAGGCCACGGCTATCACCGATATTGATGATTGTGCAGTGGGGCAGGAGGTGATCCTCAGGTGCGGATCTGCTACAAACGCCATCACCATCGCCGCATCCGGCAAATTTTCGCTACTCACGGCCGCATGGACACCGGAGGTTGGCGACACGCTGACCCTGAAAAAACGTTCAGATGGGAAGTTCATCGAACTCAACCGCAGCACCGCAACCAGCGACGCCATCGCGTTCGATGCAGATGACACAACGCCAAGCGTTGCAGATGGCACTGAATTCATCACAGACGCCAACTCGAAGGCAACAGCCATCACGTCCCTGGACGACGCTACAACCGGAGTGGTTTACACCATCAATGGTGCAGGAACCACCAATGCTTCCACGATCGCAAACTCTGGCAACTTCGTGCTGACCGGTGCGATGACACTTGAGGCCGGTACCTGGATCAAACTCCAGAAAAGTGCAGTAGACGGGAAATTCTATGAAATTTCCCGGAGTGTTTAACAAATGACCGGAAGGGGCCATATAACTCGGCCTCTTCCGGTTTTTTTTAGTCTTAACCTAAAATTCAAATAAAATGCCTTTTTCTTTTGTAAAACAGTCGGTAGATAAACCTACCAATCCATCCCCCGGCCTCAGTGGCAATAAACTCGACAAAATCATCATATTTGACTATGATGATGTTGCTTCCTATCCGGGAAGAGATGGCGACGGTGTTCAGATTACAAGCTCCATCGTCATGAAGGCGAACTGCAAAATGGTTTCAATTTATGGAACCGTTAACACTATTAAAACCGGTTCTTCATCAGAAGGTGATACCGATGCAGAAGGATTCGTACACAATGTAGAATTTGAATTCCCTGGCAATTCAATCGAAATCCGTAAGTTCAAAACCGGATGGATCGGAAAGAATGTCGGAATCATCGTATCATACCGTGACGATGGAATTGGAAAATCAATTTTCGGAGAACCCGGATGCCCGATGCGTTTGCAGGTAAAGCAGGAGGACAACAAGGATAAGAATACCAATACCTTAACGTTTAAGATGGTCGGAAAATCTGTATGGGACGTTGGGTACTACAAAGGAACGCTTACACTTGATAAGGTTCTCGTACCTCGCGGCATTAAAAACAGTGATTCAACTGTTGCTGCCGATGCCACTACCGTTGATCTCGTCGATGGTTACCTGAATTACTATCTCACCGACGGTACCGAAAGTGCAAAGGTCATCACAACCTGCACAAATGCAACAGTCGGGCAGATCTTTACTCTTGTTGGAAGCGGCGGGACCAATCCTTCCACAATCACAGGAGGAGACTTTATCTTGAAGGATGGTCTTGCATGGACTGCCCTTGAAGATGCTAAAATTTCATTCCAGGCTTTTGCCGACGGTGAAGCTTCCTGGAAATTTATCGAACTTGGCAGGGAATAACAAACTCAAGCTTCATCACTGTCAACAAAACCCCGCCGCCAAAGCTTCCAGGTGGTGGGGTTTTTTAAAAAACACATACTACAACCATGAAAGATACAATCAAAAAGTACTTTAAGGAAGACCGCACACACAAAACCGGTGTTTCCTTGTACATGAAATACGGAAAGAGACTTGCTTTCAAAAGGCAACTTAATGTAACTCCTGCATCAGCTTATATTACCGGGGTACTACATGAAGAACTCAGACAGCTGATCGAAATGGATTCAAAAGAGTTCAATTTAATCATGAGTAAACCGGTTTTTATCCCCAAGGCAAAGCCACCGGTCACGCCGGAAGGAACCGACGAACGCCACCCGCTCCCGCCGGTAAAAGAGCCGCCAAAACCTTCCGAGAAAAAGGGAAAAAAAGTAAGCCGCAAAAAGTAAAGCTAAGCGAACAACCGGCAGTTCGTATCAGAGACGAATTCCCATTTTTGCGGCGAACCGATTGCCCGGCTGAGCTGAAGATATTAGTTGCTGACATGCTCTCTGCACATGAAAATTACGTGCAGGCGCATGATCTCTTATTTACAGCAACTACGCATGAGGATCTTCACGCTGCTTCAGTACAGGCCGTCGAAAATTACCTTGAAAACCGAAGGATCTGGAAAGAGCTGAATCATTATAAAAGAACCGGCGATCTGTTGGGGGAACATCCAATCTTCTCCTGGATCCGCCGACAAAAAGAAATCCGTGCTATGCGTGTGGCAAATCTGGTAAAATTAAAGACAAGGCTTGAGAACAACCTGGTTAGAAACCGGGCCGCCCTGCGCCGGCAACCAGGACATCCTCAAACCTTGGCCCGACAGAAACGGATTGAAAAAATGGAAATGGAACTTTCCGAAGTGAACCGGTTAATTAATCTCTAGGTGAATCGATTTTTTGACATAACCGAGCTTGGAGACCACGAGGATAAAGATGAGATTCCGGTAAAATCAGGAATTCTGGCAGAGCGCTATCTGGACATTCACCAGGAAAAAATCACGGGAATCAAAGAACTTTCCGGCCGGATCCCGGAGGAAGGAGAAGTCTTTTTTCTTTGGACCGTCAATTCTTTCAATGCCTTTACCTTCATTCCTTTCCTCATTCATGAATGCGGTATCGTCGACGAACTGGTACTGGCTACCTACTCCATCAACATCCGGATCATGGACGCGCTGATCCGGCTACTTGGCA
>CAYLVY010000182.1:0-6210 GCA_964387205.1 uncultured Draconibacterium sp. | reverse complement strand
GGCATTCAGGATTTTGGCTGGAAAGATATTTATAATTTCAGTATCGGCGATGTGATGCACTATTCGGGATACATTACCTCTTATATCGGCAACCCCAACTCTACATGGAAAGAGATTCAGACCTGCATTGCCAAAACTACTTACGGCCCCGGGCCCGATTCAGTTATTTACAAATTCGACCGCTGCCGCAGTACCGTTTCCACACCCGGCGGACATGTCTATTTCAGGGATACTATCACCGCCAAATATAAATTCAACATCCTTAATAACGACAGTTCCATTATGCGCTTTCCCGATCAGTTTGTCAGGAAAAATATCTACGCCTCCCAATTCGACCGTTTCATGAAAACCATGAACGACAGACAAACCAAAAAGATCACCGAAGACCGCTACCGTTTTATGAACAACTGCTTCGTACTTCCTCAGGGAAGTGTTACAGTGACAAGAGGATACTCGGAGGGGCTTGGCCTTTCAGAGTACTTCCGTGGCGACAGCGACGGGCAGGAATTTAACAAAATGGTTTACTTCAAAAAAGGAACAGAATCCTGGGGAAATATGGTGGGAACGGAGTGCTCTCCCGTGCTCGCTTCGAAGGAGAAAGCTGAAACAACCCCTTCGGTCAGGATCAGCCCGAACCCTATGAAAGAGATGGCCACGATTATCCTGGAGGGAAATATTGGCGTTGATCAAACAACATTTACCCTCTACAATCTTCTCGGACAAGAAGTAATCAATATCCCCGTGGTATCTGCCATGACCAGCCTGGAACGCAATGGCCTTAAATCAGGAATGTATATCTGGGTAGTTAAAACAAAGACTACCAAAACCACGGGCAAGTTGATGGTGGATTAATAACTTCCTGAGAATCAGATTATCAATTGTCCATTCAGGATAACCCTTTCCACTTTATTGCTGCCGTAAGCATACGGCATGAAGGAATAGGTAGGTATAGGTTTGGTAATAAAAAGGTTTGCCACTTTCCCCCTGGCAATGCTTCCATAATCCTGGCTCAACCCCATGGCATAAGCGCCGTTAAGGGTTACAGCATGAATGGCCTCCTCCGGCAGCATCCGGTACTTAATGCAAGCCATGGACAGTATAAACTGCATGTTTCCCGAAGGGGAAGAACCCGGATTGAAATCACTTGCCATCGCTACCGGTAACCCGGCAGTGATCATGCGACGTACCGGGGCATAGACCATTTCCAGAAAAAATGCGGCCCCGGGCAATACCGTTGGCATGGTTTCAGACCCCAACAATGCGGTAATCTGCTCATCACCGGTATATTCAAGGTGGTCGACAGACAGGGCATTATACTTCACCCCCACTTCGATACCTCCTGAATAGTCCAGTTCGTTGGCATGAATCTTGGGACGCAGTCCGTGCCGGATCCCTGCCTCCAGCATGCGGGCTGTTTCGTCAACCGTGAAAAAACCCCGGTCACAGAACACATCGATGTACTGCGCCAGCCCCTCCTCCGCCACGCGGGGTATCATTTCGGTGATCACAAGATCCACATATTCGCCCTGTCGCCCTTTATATCCTGCAGGTATAGCATGAGCTCCCAGAAAAGTCGGTACGATCTTCAGGGGTGATAACTGCTGCAATTTCCTGATCACCCGGAGCATTTTCAGTTCATCTTCGACCGAAAGCCCATAGCCACTTTTAATCTCTACAGCACCTGTACCATAGGCGATGATCTCTCTGAGCCTCTCCATGGCCTGTCCTGTCAACTCCTCCTCTGTGGCTTCGTGCAGCCTTCGCGCTGAATTGAGGATTCCCCCTCCCCGGCGGGCGATCTCTTCATAGGAAAGTCCCTTTATTTTATCAATATACTCGATCTCACGGCTCCCGGCGTAAACCAGATGGGTATGACTGTCGCAAAATGACGGGAACACCATTCTTCCGGTCGCATCCAGCACCATGGTGTTTCTTGAGTCCGGGAGTGACGGATCCAGATCAGCCATATCACCAAAACCGGCAATGCTGCCATCTTCTGCCAGCAACCAGGCATCCCGAACCGTCATCAAACCTGCCATATCAATTCCCGATACTTTCCGCACAGGCTGCTCCTCCACCTGCACCAGCTCTTTAATATTCACAACCAGAATTCTCATTTCCTGATATTTTTTCACGAAAATAGTCAACTTCGGCGGAACCTTCAGGCTCCCGGCAGAAAAAACCCGGGAAATCATTATCTTTGCATGGTAATAATCAAAGCAATAAGACCTATCGCCATGAAGAAACTTCACCTTCTTGCCATTGCCATCTTCCTGATCTTTCACTCATCCTTATTTGCAAAGCAGGTTGATATCGGGACCGCGAGACAAGCAGCCCGCAATTTCTATTTTGAAAGACTGGCCGTAAATCTGAACCTGCCTGTCGCTTTTCAGGACCTTCGTTTGAGCAGCGAATTCACCATCCGTGAAAACGGTGAACCCGTGTATTACCTTTTCAACTTCATGGACTACGGATATATCATCATGGCAGCTGAAGATGCCTGTTATCCGGTGTTGGGATATTCTTTCCATGCCCCGCTCTCTCCCGACATGATCCCGGAGGTGATGCAAAAATGGCTGGACAATTATGAATATGAAATCCTGTCGGTAAGAGAGAAAGAACTCGTTGCCGACGCGGTTGCAGCATACGAATGGGAACGCCTATCCTCTCCCCTGCCCGTTCCGGTAGACGGATTGCGGGCTGCTTCCGATGTGGCCCCGCTGATCAACAGCTTATGGAACCAGGACTTTCCATTCAACGGTATGTGCCCGGAGGATGCGGCCAGCACCGGCAGTTATCAGGGTCGCGTCCCCGTTGGATGTGTGGCGACTTCCATGAGCCAGATCATGCACTACTGGCGATATCCGGAAACCGGCAACAGCAGCCACTGCATCTATCCGGTGCAATGGTCTTATGGACAGCAATGCGCCGATTTTGGAGCTACCACCTATGACTGGAACGGGATGCCTGACCAGACCTCCCTCGAATCGGAAGCCCTGGCCGTGGTCTCTTATCAATGCGGTGTTGCCGTGGATATGCAGTATCACCCGGACGGATCGGGTTCAAACCTGCAAAAAGCAGCCTATGCGTTTAAGACTTACTTTAAATATGCCTCATCGACCTACTACCAAAACCGGAGCAGTAATTATAACACCTGGGTTGACATGCTGAAGACAAACGTGGAAAACAGCAGGCCGGTTCAGTATTCGGGTGATGACAACAGTGCAGGCCACGCGTTTGTCCTGGATGGTTATCAACAGGTAGGCAGCGACTATATGTTCCATTTCAACTGGGGTTGGGGCGGATCGGCCAACGGCTATTTCTATATCAACAATCTCAATCCCAATGGCAGCAACTTCAATTATCACCAGGGGGCTGTGCTTAACATCGAACCAGACCCAAACCAATACCCTTCTCAATATTACTGCAATGGTACAACCAATGTCACCACAATGTTCGGTTCTCTGGAAGACGGTAGTGGCCCGGTGGCCGATTATCCGCCGAATTCCAACTGCTCGTGGCTCATCGCTCCCGACGACAGCATCAAAAATATTTCCTTTAAATTCACCCGCTTTTCCACTGCTGCTGATCATTATGTGAAAATCTACGATGGCCCGGATGCCACTGCTCCCCTGCTGGGCAGCTATTCCGGTACCCTGACGACCATGCCCTCCGTCACATCCACCGGCCCCAAAATGTTTATCACTTTCTCCTCCCCGGGCGCCGGCAGCGGTCAGGGCTGGCATGCCAATTTCTCCACTTCTGCCTACGCTTTCTGTACTGCCAATACCAATATTACCTATCCTGCCGGAACCATTACCGACGGCAGCGACCGGTTTGAATACCGCAACCTCACCAACTGTAAATGGAAAATCACCCCTCCGGGTGTGACCAAAGTAGTGGTAACCGCCAAAAATTTCAATACGGAACAGGATAAAGACAAGCTATTGATCTATGATCTGGGAACGGGCGGTCTCCTCGCCACCTGGACCGGTAATTATACCACACTGCCTGCTCCTGTTATCTCCGCCACAGGCGGCGTCATGCTGATGTGGGGCACCAACGGTTCCGTTCGCGGAGAAGGATGGGAGATAAGCTTCTCGCCTATGGTCGGCACTTCAGATGCTCCGGCATTCAGGGAACTGAACGCATGGCCCAATCCTGCTTCCACTGCCGTGAATGTCAGTTTCTATACTCAGGGTATGCAAAATCTTACTATCCGGGTACTTTCGCCCGAGGGTGTGGAAATAATCTCGGAAAGGACTCAGGATATCACCGGTGATTATTTAAAAACACTGGATATTTCTGGTCTGCCTCGCGGCATCTACCTTATTTCCCTTTCATCGGAACAGGGCCGATCTGTAAGAAAAATAGCAGTTCAGTAAGCGCTAACCATTATACAGGAGATCCACTTCTCCCCGGCTGCGGATACACTCCATCAACCGGTTTTTCAATTTCCAGCAGGTCATCTGCCGTAATTCAATCTGACGTGATAATTCATACGTCGAAACTTCAGGATTATGACATACCATGGTCACGATCCTGAATGCTTCCGTAATCGGAATATGACAACGGTGAAAGATGGTATGGGCAGTGGCCGATTCCTCTTTCTTACACCGTGTGCAACGACGCGAAAATGGTGTTTTTCCCCTGCAATAGTTTGTATTGCCGCAATTACGGCAGACAAACCCCTCTGCCCACTTGGCGTCTGCCAGAAACCGAAGACACGACTCCTCTTCCGAAAAATGTTCGTTCAACGTTTCCAGATCCAGTTTCTTAAAGGCAAGCATGGTGTTAATGATCATTTATTCGGCAAAATTAATAAAAATAGTGATATTTATGCGATTTATTGAAAAATAGTTTCTATCTTTGCACCGCAATTAAAATCCTACGCCATGAAAAAACTATCATTTCTCTTCATGTTCCTCGCCGCCATCCACTTACAGGCGTGCACCGGCAACACCGCGGGCGGCGACAACCTCGCCGGAGATAACCAGACTGCCAAAAGTGAAACTGGCAGCGCCGATGGTCAGGTCGTAAAACTGACCGCAGAAAGTTTTCAGAAACTGATCTGGGATTATAAAAAGAATCCCCAGGAATGGGTTTTTAAAGGGGACCAGCCGGTAATCATCGATTTTTATGCCGATTGGTGTCGTCCCTGCCGTATGATCGCTCCGATTATGACCGAACTCAGCCAGGAATACAAAGGCAAAATCAGGATATACAAGGTCAACACCGATGAACAGCGTGAACTTGCCGGCATCTTCAATATCTCTTCCATTCCTGCGATCCTCTATATCCCGAAAGACGGAAAACCGCAGATGTCGGTTGGTGCCCAGCAGAAAGACGGCTATGTTGAAATGATCAAAACAATTCTTAAAGTACAATAACTATGGTAGAACATCTCACAAAACAGACCTTTTTAGATAAAGTCTTTAATTACGAACAAAACGCCGAGTGGAAGTTTGAAGGAAACCTTCCCTGTATCATCGATTTTTACGCCGACTGGTGCGGCCCATGCAAAATGGTCGCTCCCATCCTTGATGAACTCTCGGTTGAATATGCAGGTAAGATCAACGTTTACAAGGTAGATACAGAAGCAGAACAGGAGTTGGCCGGTGCCTTTGGTATCCGTAGTATACCCTCGATGCTCTTTGTCCCCATGAACGACCAACCACAGATGGCCGTCGGTGCATTGCCCAAGGACAGCCTTAAAAAAGCCATTGGTGACGTCCTGCTGAAAGAACAAAATAACTGATGCGGCCATGCCGTTGCTGGTCAATACGGCCTATCTTCCACCGGCAGGGTACATCGCCACGATCTCCGATCGTGACACGGTAATCCTGGAGGTAATGGAAACTTACCGTAAACAGACCTGCCGCAACCGGTGCACTATTTATGGACCCAATGGCCGGCTAAACCTTACCATTCCTGTGGAAAAACCCCATGGGAACCATACCCTGACCCGCGACGTTCTCATTTCCCGCCACGAACCCTGGCAAAGGACGCACTGGCGTACCATTCAAACGGCGTACAACAATTCGCCGTTTTTTTTGTACTACCGTGATGCCTTTGAACCTTACTTTCATCGATCCTATCACTATCTGATTGACTTTAACCAGGAACTACTACTGTTAATCGCAAAAATCCTCAGGATTCCGTTGCAGTTAGCCATGACCAGTACCTTCAGCAAGGAATCCGACGTAGCTG
>CAYLVY010000181.1:0-6222 GCA_964387205.1 uncultured Draconibacterium sp. | reverse complement strand
GATGGTGATCCCTTGCTCACGTTCAGCCTTCAATCCATCGAGCAGCAAGGCATAATCGATATCATCACCTGCATGGCCGATCCGTTTGGAATCTCTTTCCAGGGTGGCGAGATGATCTTCATAAAGTTTTTTACTGTCGAACAACAATCTGCCGATCAGGGTTGATTTTCCGTCATCCACCGATCCGGCGGTCAACAGCCTCAGCAGATCTTTTTTCTGGTCCTGGTTCAGATACGCTTCAATATCCATGATTGCCTTCTGCTAATTAAAAATAACCCTCCCTTTTCTTCTGCTCCATGCTTCCCTCCTGATCGAAATCGATAACCCGGGTGGTCCGTTCCGAACGGGTGACGGTCATCATCTCCTCCACGATTTTTTCGATGGTATTGGCTTCCGATTCAATAGCCCCGGTAAGGGGATAACATCCGAGGGTCCGGAAGCGCACCATCCGCATGGTAGCCTGGGCAGCCAGACCGGCAGGCATCCGTTCATCATCGACCATGATCAGATTGCCGTTATCCTGAACCACCATCCGTTCTTTAGCAAAATAGAGGGGAACAATGGGTATCTTTTCCAGCCTGATATATTGCCAGATATCAAGCTCCGTCCAGTTCGACAGCGGGAATACCCTGATCGATTCACCTTTGTGAACCCTGGCGTTGTAGGTATCCCATAATTCAGGCCGCTGGTTTTTCGGATCCCATTGATGTTCCCGGTCACGGAAGGAGAATATCCGTTCCTTCGCCCTCGATTTTTCCTCGTCCCTCCTTGCCCCGCCAAAGGCAGCATCGAACCTGTACTTCTCCAATCCCTGCAATAAAGCCTGGGTCTTCATGATATCGGTATGCACTTTCGACCCGTGGGAGTAAGGACCTATACCGGCTTCAAATCCTTCCTTGTTGTAGTGGACGATCAGGTCCCACCCTTTTTCCCTGGCATAGTTATCACGAAAATCAATCATCTCCCTGAACTTCCACTTCGAATCGATGTGCATCAGCGGAAAGGGAACCTTTCCGGGATGAAATGCCTTCTCGGCCAGCCTGACCATCACGGAGGAATCCTTACCGATAGAATACAGCATCACCGGGTTCCCGAATTCAGCAGCCACTTCACGGATGATATGAATCGATTCCGCTTCTAGTTCCTTCAGGTTGGATATATTAAAACTCTTCATTTCCTTATAGTTACAAGATCCTGTCCACCATGAACCAAGGATTCTTCAGATTTTCCTTGTTATAAACCAATTCGGCACCGGACCGAGGGTCGTACATCCTGCACCCGGCTCCTACAGCGATGGCATGTCCCGCCGCAGTATCCCATTCCATGGTCGGCCCGAAACGCGGATAAACATGCGCAAAACCGGCCGCTACCATACATATTTTCAGGGAACTGCCCCTTGAGATGGTGGTCAGTTCCGGATAATTTTTCTTCAGATTTTCAATATACTGCTCTGTTTCGGGATTCATATGCGAACGACTGGCCACTACCACGAGGGGTGGATATTCGGGTGATATACCTTTTAGGGGAGAGGCACCGGATAAAACCTCAGAAGTACTCAGCGTCAGGGCTTGTGACCCTGTCAAGGTATCCATGAAGGCACCGGTCTTCGCACCACCAAAAAAAATTTCGCCGGTACATGGGGCATAGACCACACCGAGCAGAGGCCGGCCTTCCGACACCAATGCAATGTTCACCGTGAATTCACCGTTGCGGTTGACAAATTCCCGTGTTCCGTCAAGGGGGTCCACAATCCAGCAACTGGACCAGGAGTTGCGTTCAGACCAAGGAAGCAGCAACGACTCCTCACTGATCACCGGTATGCCCGTCGGCTCCAGAAAACGTTGTATCACCTCGTTCGACTGCCGGTCGGCCAGGGTCAGCGGCGAACGGTCATCCTTCAGTTCCAACCCGACATCTTCCCGGCCATAAACCGACATAATGGCCAGTCCGCCTTTTATCGATGCCTCAACGGCAATCTTCAGCAAGGGAAAATAAATTTCAGTATCCATTTCGCAGCAAATTTAATTATAAAGCCGACAACCTGACTTATTTTGTAGATTTGCCTACAAACCTTTCCTTAGAACCCATGGCTGGAAAAATCTCAATACCCCATACCTATGTCATTGTTTTTTTTATCGTCATCCTTGCGGGAATACTTACATGGATAATCCCCGGTGGCAGTTTCGAGCGGGAGACTTTGCTCATCAACGGCATCGAAAGGGAGGTGGTGAAAAGCGACAGCTTTCACTATATCGGCAATTCCCCGCAGACCTGGCAGATTTTTTCAGCTATTTTCGACGGTTTCGTCGACAAGGCCGATATCATCGTCTTCATTCTGCTGATTGGCGGTGCTTTCTGGATAATGAACCAGACCCGTTCGATTGACATCGGCATCATGACCTTTCTTCACTCCACCAGAAAGATGGAAAACCATCCATGGATGAAAAAGATTGGCATCGACAATCTGATCATTACCATGTTGATGCTGATATTCAGCGCATTTGGAGCGATCTTCGGGATGAGCGAAGAGACCATCGCCTTCACGATCATCTTCGTACCCCTGGCCATACGCATGGGATACGACTCCATAACGGGGCTTTGCATATGCTTTATTGCGGCGGGCCTGGGTTTTGCAGGCGCCATCCTCAATCCTTTTACGATCGGGATCGCACAGGGATTATCAAAGTTACCCCTCTTTTCCGGCATTGAATACCGGCTTTTCTGCTGGTTGGTGCTCAATACTGTGGGTATCGCCTATGTGCTGAAGTATGTATCAAAGATCCGGAAAAATCCGCGAGCCTCCCCTGTTTACGCTGATGATGCCTACTGGCGTGACCATATCGCCGGCGAGGAGCACGACGACCGGCTGCATACTCCCCGTGCCGCATGGATAACATTTATCGCCATCACAGTGGTACTGGGTTTTTTTTCTGTATTCCATCCGGTGTCTGATCTCAGGATCGGACTCACGACAATCACCTTCCCTGCTGTACCGGTGTTTTCATCCCTTTTTCTGTTCACCGGCGTTATCGCCCTCCGTAAATCGGTTCATTTTTTCATCCTCAACCTGCTGGCTTTCACCATCGTTTTTCTTATCATCGGAGTCATGGGATATGAATGGTACGTGATGGAGATTGCCACCCTCTTTTTCGTCATGGGGATCGCTTCAGGGCTGGCAATGGACTATACGCTGAATGACCTGGTCCGGCATTTTCTCGACGGGGTGCGCGATATCCTTTCGGCCGGACTGATCGTAGGCCTGGCCGGGGGTATTATCATCATCCTGAAAAACGGGCAGGTGATCGATACATTGTTATACTATATCGCGGGATCGATGGAGAATCTGGGAAAATATGCCTCCATCAGCATCATGTACGTAATCCAGACAGGGATCAACCTTATCATGCCCTCCGGATCGGCTAAAGCGGCGCTGACCATGCCCATTATGTCGCAATTCAGCGACCTGATCGGAATTTCAAGGCAGGCAACCGTGATGGCATTCCAGTTTGGCGATGGTTTCACCAATATGATCACTCCCACTTCTGGGGTATTGATGGGTGTTCTTGGAATAGCAAGGATACCTTACAATAAATGGCTGAAATGGGTCACCCCCTTCATCCTTATGCTTATCGTGCTTGGATTTTTGCTGCTGATTCCCACGGTCACGATGGAACTGAACGGGTTTTAATCAAAAAAAACCTTCACCCTTATCATACCAGTCCTGGCCTTCAGCCACTCTTCCAGTCGGGCTTTATCCCTTTTATGCATGTCGCGTTTAACGGTGACGGTAAAAACAGCTACACGAACCCCGGAAGGGTTCCCGGCGGAATATTCCCTGGTTTCGGCATAGGTACACTTTTCAACCAACGGGAAAAGAGGTTGCATTTCGGTAAAGAGCTGCTTACCGAGTTGCCGCCGGTTTTCCAGACTATCGGTAACCTGTTGTCGCTTTGCCAGTTCAGCATGAAGCCTGTTCAGTTCTCCCCTGAGTTGATCTGCTTCCCTGATCCCCTCGGTGATCCCGCTGAAGGAAAACCCTTGCCTGATATCCACTTTTTCCGGGTCCAGGGTCAGATGTTTTGCCTGCTCCCGTATCTGGCTTTTGCCATGTGGCGTCAGTTCATTTCCGCCATAAACCAGTGTAACCTCCCTTTTTCCCGCCCTGATCTCGCTTTTCAGCAGATAGCTTCCTTCAAAGGTACTGACCGTTTGAATGAAACGGTTCGCGTTTTCGGTGAACCGCTCCTTCTGTACCAGCCCGAATCCGAAATAAATACTGGGTATAATGGTAAGGGTAATGATGGTGGTAACGATCCGGTGGGTACGCCTCTTCTTTCGCTCATCCACAAAGGTCTGTGAAGGAAATTTAAGGACCCGGGAGATAATGATCGATGAAATGGCAATAAAAACAGTATTGATGATGAACAGGTAAAACGCCCCGAAAAAGAAGATGAATTTTCCGGTGGCGAGTCCGTAACCGGCGGTGCATAAAGGCGGCATAAGGGCGGTGGCAATGGCAACCCCCGGAATCACGTTGCCCTTCTGCTTGCTGCCAATCGCCAGGATACCGGCCATCCCTCCAAACAGGGCGATCAACACATCATAAATGGTTGGACTGGTCCTGGCCAGTATTTCCGATTGTGCCGACGAGACAGGGCTCACCAGAAAATAAAAGGTAGAGGTCACCAAACTCGTCCCGACGGCAA
Organism: uncultured Draconibacterium sp.; assembly: GCA_964387205.1. GTDB lineage: Bacteria > Bacteroidota > Bacteroidia > Bacteroidales > FEN-979 > CAIVAT01. The sequence goes on along the minus strand of CAYLVY010000181.1, from coordinate 1,516 downwards.
AGCCGAAATTCTTCAGGGCACGGCGCAACAAGGTAAAATTATAGGTGGCGATCCCGTATCCAATGCCGTTGATCGGGCCCATGAGGGGGGATATCAGCATTGCCCCGATGATCACCGCCGTGCTGTTCATGTTCAGCCCGACCGAAGCCACCATGATAGCCAGTACAAGGATCCAAAGGTTTGTCCCCTTAAAGACCAGATCCTTCTCAATGGTGGCATGGATCTTATCGTGGTCTTCTATCTCCTCGCCAAGGTTGAAATACTGTAAAATCTTATACATTACCAACGGAATGGGATATCAATCCAAAAGTACAATAAAATCCTGCCACTCCATCAGAAGTAATAAAATATAGAACCGTATTCCTCCACATCCTCCCCGTCATGTTCAAGCCTGACAAGGTAATCATACAGGGGAAGGTCCGTGTAAAGATAATCATCCACGTGGGTGATCCTGGATTCCCACGGATAAAACCGATAGATCCTTTCTCCGCCCCCCAGGATCATGATAGGCTCATGGTCCTGCCATGCCCGTAAATGGGATTTCCCCAGTTTAGGCACATTGAAGACAAATTCGTCGGTCCTTACCAGTCCCGGCAGCAGCCGGCCTTCCTCCTTGCGTTCCTGCTCAATCCGGGGGATCGGAACACGAAAATCGATCGTCTCCTCTTTGCCTTTGGTATTGAAGGAATAATAGGGATCGATTCCCGAACGCTTCAGCACTTTGCGAAGATGACAGGTCTCAAATTTCTTGCTGTTATAATAAGTAAATACCTGCTGGTTGTAAATACTGATACCAGCTTTGCGGATTTTCTCCACCGCGGCAAGCGTCTCAGGGGTTATCTCCATGGGACTTTCAAAATGGGTGACCAGGCAAACTTCCCGCTCGCCGAATTTCTGATAGCGTGCCAGCAGTTCCAGTAAACGGGAGGTAATCCGCTGAGGAAGGGTAACCAGGGTACGGGTACCTACCCTTATCCTTTCGACGTGCGGAATTGCGGCGACTTCCGACAGGATTGCACCGAAATATCGGTCGGTTAGGGTCAGCGGATCGCCTCCGGTTATTAATACTTCCGTGATTGATTCATGCTCCGAGATCCAACGGATGGCATTCTTAATGACCGGTCGTGTGACCGAAGCTTCTTCTATGCCGGTGATCTCCCAGTTGCGTTGGCAATATACGCATATCTGGGGACAGGAGTCATAAGGTTTCAGAATGACAATCTGAGGATATCGACGGGTAATGGCCTCGGCTGGACTGGTGGAACGTTCACCCATGAAATCCATATCGAAGCATTCTTTCCGGTTTTTAAAGATATTTTCGCAATATCTCCTGCTGGGAATGACCTGCGCCCTGACGACGGCATCATGCCGGGTCCGGCCTTCCGCGTTAAACAAGGTGAGGTAGTAAGGTGTAATCTGCACCGGGATGCCCAGTTGCCTGGCGGTCGCCAGGCCATCCTGTTCATCCTCCTCCAGCCGGACCAAGGCAGAGAGAACCCCGGCATCCCTGATGATA
>CAYLVY010000180.1:0-6272 GCA_964387205.1 uncultured Draconibacterium sp. | reverse complement strand
TATTTATTAATAACATACAAGGGTTTAATAAAAATTATTTTGGACACTAGTGGTTGAATATCTAAATTCAGGTCGCTCAATTGCATCTATTAAAAACTTTATCCGGGTTGATGATTGTCAGTATGGTATTTTTCAATTAGGCCCGACAGATCCGCAATACTCCTTTTCAAACTTCTTTCAAAACAGGATTACGATTGGATCACCAAATTTCCGGGATATGCTCGGCGTTAAAGGAGATATCGGGCTAATGGTGAAAGGTCAAGAGGATACTATTAATTTTAATGTTTACCATGTGGCAGGTTGTACGCCAACTGTTGCCTATCGGTTTCATGATTTACAGGTCACGGGAACTCCTTTCACAATAAATAACTGGAAAGTTACCGCACCGGTTTTTGAAACCAGGAATCTGACGATCCTGACTAATCCCGGGAAAAATAAAGTACTTGTAAGCGATGAAAACGGCAATGCTTCATGGTCGAATGCTGCAATATTTAACGACCAGGACTGGCTGGAATCAACCACTTCTCACAGCGACGAAACCGGCCCATCTCCAGGGTTAGTCCAAAAATCTCTGTTCGCCAATCCAAGGTATGGCAATATAGGCATAGGGACCGACGAACCCCTTAGCAAATTGCATATCGTGGATGGCAACGTGCTGATCTCCCGCTCTGCCTGCAAGGCGCCGGGAAACATTAACGGCAGCCTGCTCTTTGGCGAGGTGGTCTCCCGTAGCTGGCCATTGGGTGAATGGGGTATTGAATATGAACGTCTGGAAGAGGATTATTACTCCGGTGGGTTGAATTTCTGGAAAGTGGCCTCTGCATATAACGCCGGTGCCGATAATTGTCTCTTTTTACGAAATAACGGGAACATCGGCGTTGGCACTTCCACGCCGCTCGACAAATTTCAGATCAGCCGCGGGTTTGAGAAACTGGTATTCGGATCGATGGTTGAAAGCTTTGATGCCGGAACGGCCTATATCGGGTTCAATTCGGCCAGATTGCGCAGCAATGGCAACTCCTGGCTCTTTGATACCGATGGCTCATTGAACGGGGGGTGTATAACCCTGGGCGATTTACATGGGAATTATCATATTGTCACATTACCGTCCAATGGCCGCAAAAACGAACCGCAGAGGCTTGAGAATGAAAAGTTGCCGGTCCAAATACGCATGACGGTGACCGGCCAGGGCGACGTGGGCATCGGAACTACCAATACCCACGGGTACAAACTAGCCGTTCTTGGCAGGATCCTCTGCACTAACCTAAAGGTACAACTGGAGCAGGACTGGCCCGATTATGTCTTTCGTGACAATTACCCGCTTATGCCCCTCAGTGAACTTGAACAATACATAACCCTTAACAACCGCCTGCCGGGTATCCCTTCCTCCGAAGAGATCAAAAACAACGGGATCGATGTAAGCAACATGCAGGTGCTCCTGGTCCGTAAGATAGAAGAACTGACCCGCTATATCCTCGAGCAGCAAAAAATCCTCGCACAACAGCAACAGCAAATCGAAAAGCTGATCATGTTGCAGAAAAACAGGTAATTGTTTAAAATCCTCACCTGAAACACTGAGATGTATGAAGAGGTTCCTTGTAACTTATTACCTGGTTTTTATTATCCTGATTGCCAATGGTCAAAACATCCAATTACACCAGGATGAAACTTTTATTCTCAACAACCTTATCACTGGCTCCCACATTTTTCGAGCCAGGGACTATATAGAACTGGTTGATGGGTTTAACTATGATGCTATCTCCCCTGATTTCTTTTTAGGAGAAATAAATCCGGATTTGATTCCCGAAGTCCGGTATCTGGTTGAACCTATCCCTGAAAACCGGCAATTAAATGTCAATCTTGCCATAGGTTCCATTAAAGCAGGGTTCAATGTTTCCCCCAACGGAGCGGCGGAATATGATATCCCTGTTGTTTTGCCGCCCGGGACAAAAGGAATGGCGCCAGACTTATCGCTACATTACAACAGTTCCATGATATCAAACTTTGGACTTTTAGGGCGGGGCTGGAGTATTAAAGGGTTATCGTCCATAGAGAGAACTCCGAAAACAATAGTTCAGGATGGTTATGTTGCTGGGATCACGATGGGCCCTGACGACAGATTTGAAATGGACGGTAACCGTCTTGTTGTAATCAATGGTTCATATGGGGCGAACGGCAGTATTTATCACACTGAAATGGAGTCATTTTCAAAGATTACATCGTTTGGAAACCAGATGGGGCCGGAATCGTTTATGGTGGAAACCAAGGATGGCCGCAAACTGTATTATGGTTTGACCCAAGATTCAAAAGTTATCCTTCCGGGACATGATGGAATTTTCAAATGGCTGATTAGCCGCATTGAGGACAACCAACATAACTATTTGGAATTCAGGTACAAGGTAAATGAAAATGAATACTATATTGATGAAATTGTTTACTCGGGAAACTCAGGGACAAACCTTGCTCCTTATGCATCGGTCAGGTTTCTCTATGGAAAACGCTCTGATATAACTACACATTTTATACTTGGGACCAAAGTAGTGAAAGAACTGCTATTAACCGAAATTAAAATACGGGTAGAAGGTACTATTGCCCACCGGTATAAGCTTGATTATTACGAATTTGAACCCCAGACCAGTCCAACCTCGAATTTGCTTCAGTTGACAGAATCGGGCAATGATGGTAAAGAAATGAATTCTACTGTCTTTTACTATAACAATATGTATTCGCCCTTCTCAATTCAAACTATGCCTGGCGCTGTGAGTGGCGCATATAACCAGTTACCTTCCCAAAGGACTCCATGCGGTGGCGGAACACAATTATTTACCGGTGATTTCAATGGCGATGGATGGGACGATTATCTTACCCTTAATAACCGATGTGGCTTTTTTGAAGACAACGTAACTTTTTTTGAGGGAAAGGCTATCATTACTGCGCAGTTGTCAACCCCGGGGAACGATAACCCTCATAAAACTTTCGAGTATACATTTCCGCATGAAGGAATCGGATTTGCAGTTCATAACCTGAAAATTGCGGATTTTAATGGGGATGGAATGGATGATATTGTATTTTGCTGGGACAATGTTAACCCAAGGATTTTCGCTCTGTTGGCTACCGGGATTGTCTCCAACAATGAATTATTCACATTTATTGATCTGACCAGTTCCACTGGAATAGGTTTTATTCCGGATTTATCCAGAATAAAATCCGGTGACTGCAATGGGGACAACAGAGCAGATATTATGGTTTGTACAAAACTACCGGGTACCATTGACTATGACTTCCATATTATTGAATTTCCGAACATGGTAACTTCATTAACATTGCATGTCAATGCTTCTGATTGGTGGGATTTTACCTGTGAGTTGGGGGATTTCGACGGAAACGGGAAAGATGAAATAATGTTGGTTGACAATGATGGTTGCAGGATTTATGATCCATACGCAATTCCCGGTTCCACTCCTTTATATCAGTTCGATGGAATAACAGATAATTACGGCCTAACAACCGGAGATTTCAACGGTGACGGAAGAACTGATATCTTGTCCGTTAATCAGAATCCCACACCGTCTCACAAAATCCACTATTTATCAGGCAGCGCGTTTTTATCGAATGATATCATCCTGAATGTATCCTCCTTCCCAACCTATTGGTCAGGGCTGCTCGATAAAGAGTTTGTAAAAGACTTCAACGGTGACGGGAAGTGCGACATTATTCAAATCAGGGAGGACGCGGGGATTGTAAAACTTTACCTGTTTTTCAGCGCGCGGTTCAATGAGTTAACCGGAATCACCGAAACATTATCCACCGATCCGGAAGCCTATGAAGATGACCTGGCCTTTTATCACCCGGGCGATTTCAATGGCGATGGTGTCGCGGAAATTTCCTATAACAAGTATGAATTGGTTCAATGGCACCCTACATCTTCAACGTGGCCATTTGACTCTTATGAAATTAATTACCCAACAAAATTATTGAACATTCCGATCAGCTCTAAAAAAAATGTCATCAGACGGATTCTTGACGGGAACAACAAGGAACTTTTATTATCCTATAACTCTCTGGCTTTTCAATGTGTAGACGGGCAGCAGGGCAATATTTCGCATTTGCTGGTAAACCACAACAAGGGCTCAGGCTACCCTGTTTCGAATTTCATCACGACAAACTATGTCCTTACAGGCGTTAAAACCCCAACCACCGCGAACAACTACCTGCAGCAATCTTTCAGGTATGAGGACGCCCTGGTCCATAAAACAGGCCGTGGGTTCCTGGGGTTCCTGAAAATTCACACCATGCTATCAACAGGAGAAGAAATAACTCAGGAAAAACAACTGCTGCCTGACATACCCTGCATGGTTAATACATTAAGGACTATTGAGAAACCGGCAGGAACCCCAGTTTCATCTGAAACAAAGGATTATCAGGTTTGGAATTATTATCAAGGGATTTTCTTCATCTATCCTGTTATGTCTGCTTATTCTGACTATCTCACGGATATTGAATACCGTACCGATTTTTCGTATGACCTCCCTTTTGGAAACCTCACTTCACAAATTACCACAGTAGGTCCCAATAGCTCAGAGCTGGGTACCGAAGCCGTTAGTTTCGATTATATAGCAGCCGGATCATGGTGCCCATCCAAAATATCATCCGTTACGGTTACGAAGAAGAGGGACGGAAAACCTCAGTTAACCCGGAAAGTTCAATTCGATTATTATACATCGGGAGAAAATACCGGCTTGATTAAGACCATTCTGAAAAATCCGGGACTGCCGAAACAACACAGAACCGACTTTTCACTTTTTGATGATTATGGAAACATCGAAAAAATTGATATCAGCGGATCCGATATTGAAAGCAGAACGGAAACATATGATTATGACCCGAAAGGAAGATTTTTAGTAATGTATAAAAACGCCCTCAATCAGGTTGTTGAAAATCAATTTGAAAAAGATTACGGTAATATTGTATGGTCATCTGATGCCAACCAGTTGGTGACCAGTTTTCAGTATGATGGATTAGGGCGGTTAACCAGGTCCCTCTTTCCTGACCGAACGTCATTGACAATTGATTTGGGTTGGGATAATAATGGAAGCCACAATGGTGCACTGTATCATCAAACCGTAAGTAAAACCGGAGTTTCACCGGAAACAACCTACTATGACTTTCTGAACCGGGAAATTCAGCTTTTCCGGAAGGGATTTAATGATGAGGACATTGTCTCAGAAAAGCATTATAACCAACTCGGATTACTGCAGCAGATTTCTGAGCCCCATTTCGTTTCATCGTCACAGGTTAACTGGACACAATATTATTACGATGATCCGTTTTTCAGGTGCACCGAAACGATATCCCCATCAACGCACATGCAATTTTCCTATGACGGCAGAAATGTGACTACAACCAACCTGTTAACTCAGCAGTATTCTGAGGCAACGATGAATGCTTTCGGCGAAATCTCCAGGATAAGCGAGCAGGATGGCGCCAATATCATGCAATATACCTTTAATTCCTGGGGCCAGATGGTAGAAATTGATGTTTCTGGAACAAAAACAACCTTAGAATATGATCCCTTGTATGGAAATCAAACCCATCTGGCCGATCCGGACGCCGGAACCTATTCTTATATGTACAATTCCTTGAACCATTTAATTTCACAAACTGATCCAAATGGATTAACCACCACTTTTAATTATGACAAACTGGGAAGAGTTCTGACCACTTCCAATGTTGAAGAGGGGATAACATCTTACGTCTATGATACCGGGCCCACGGGTGTTGGGAGGATTTCTTCCGTTTCTGGTGCCAACGGGATTCAAAAGCATTTTCAATATGATGCGTATGGTCGTCTTTGGAGACAATCGGAAGTCATCGACGAATTGACGCTTCACACTGACAATCACTATAATCCGGATGGATTTACAGATAAAATCACTTATCCCTCCGGATTTTCTGTAAACCTGTCCTATCATTCCGGATATTTGCATTCGATCAGCCGGGGCGACAATAACGGGCTGGTGTATCGAAACGAACAGATGAACGCGATGGGTCAGGTGGAACAATTCTGGTACGGCAATGATGTCCGCACTACGAAAGCATACCATCCGGGCGATCACGTCATTGAAGAGATCAAATCGATGAAAGCCGGGAGCATGGCCCCGGTCTTTCATTATGGATATGAGCATTATGCCGATTCCAGGTTTATCTCGAAGCGAACCGATCACCTGACCAACCTTTCCGAATCCTTTGAATACGACCCGGTCTATTCACGG
>CAYLVY010000179.1:0-6297 GCA_964387205.1 uncultured Draconibacterium sp. | reverse complement strand
AAGATGGCAGGATGGGAAACCGGAGGGGAAGGCAGCAGCACAATATTTCCTGATGAACTCCTCCTGCCGTCCTGGTCGACAGTTACACTGCCATCACCGGGAGGAATTATGGTAAATGTCCCGAAATTCAGTCCCTGGATCCGGTTAATACGATCCGGCGCTGAACGCTGCGCATGCTGGCCATTCGTTGCGGTCGACCCGAAGAAGAAAATCAGCAGAAAGCATGTGCACAACCAACGGATCATAAACGGTTTCATAGATACCCTGAAGAAGTTATAACGGCAATTCTTTCACGGCAATGTTTCTCACGGTAGTATTTTCCATCGTTTCGTAGTAAGTCAGCCGGATCTTTCCACCTTTTAGTGATTTGCCTGCAAAGGGTTGAAGCCGGAGAGAGATCAGGCGTTTCGGGATACTGGTGTAGACCCCGACACCTTTGATCAGTCCTATTTCTGCAGGGTTTCCCTTTTCCGGTAAATACTCTGCCTTAAGGTCACCATAAACCGAGATATTACCCTTCCGCAGGATGGAGAAATTCAGTATGGGAAGGCTATCATTCTGGTATTGAAGGACAAGGTTATCGAGTTCAACATTGACGCTCACATTTCCGGTCCGGATTATGACGGGTATACTGAGTCCGAACACCGGGATCAGTTGGACGGAGAGAGTGGTCGTATCCCTGGTCTCCGAAATATCTCCCAAAGGTTTCGTCTCTTTATCTGCACGGAAGTACAGATGTGAACGATACTCCCCGTCGGTCATACCCGATTTTTTCCGGAACTGCAGTTGAATCACCTGTGGTTCACGGGGAGCCAGGGTCACACGCCGGGGATAGACCCGCAGGAAGGGATCGGCGAACATTTGTCCTGAATCGGGTTGTACTATCTCGACGAAGCTGCCGTCCTCCTTCATATTATACTGAACAAAGGATACCGCAAAAACAGCGGTATCGTTGCCCACATTCACAAGGTTCAGTTCTTCCTTTTGCTTGTTGCCCTGAAAAACAACCCTTGTCGGGGTGATCAGCAAATCCCCTTGTCCCTGGGAGGATAGTATCACTCCGGACATCCATATTATCAGATAAAAGCGCAGAGTTTTCATCGGCAGATCATGAACTAATAATAAACCCACATAAAACAATGATTTACCGGTCTGCCATATGGGACCGGAAAATTCAGTGAGTAAATTTAATTATAATTCACACACAAGCCGAAGGTACCGCAATAATTTCCCGCTGGGGTTCCTGCTTCCAGTTGAAGTGTGGCCCCCAGGGTGAAGCGGTCAGTTCCTGATTCACTCAGGATACCATGCTGTATATCCTGTCCGGCAGAGAGCGGAAAGGTATTGAAACCGACAACCCTGAGGGTGTTGGTTCCGCTGGTCAGTTTTACAGTTCCCTGAGGTGGAAGGGTGATGGCATAAGCAGCATTTCCCTCGCCGCTTAATGTGAACAATCCGGGGCAGGCATCCGGATGAACCGGAATAAAGGTATAATCGGTGAGCGAACCTTCTCCCTCTCCCAGGCCGGCATTCAGGACGACACGCGAAGTTATGGCTGGCACAGGAATAGAACCGAATTGGATCCCCCGGGATTGCGAAAGGGACGCGCCTTCCACAATCCGGGCGCCTGCCATGGTCGTCCTTAGCTGCTGAGCCAACGCATTTCCGGAAATCAGCAATAGAATCAGACAAATTACCGGGATGCAGCGGATCGATTTCATGCGTTTTGTGCCTTTTCTATTTTACACTGCCGACATTTTTTTACATTTGCCGTACACGTGTATATTTTTATGGCACAAAAATACACTTTTATTTTCCTGTTGTCAATTATTTACACTTTATAATTTTACATTTACAGCATTTTGTATATTTATTTTACTTATAAAGCAAAAACCCGACAGGGGTAAATCCGTTTAGGATAACACCCTGTCGGTGAAAAAATATCCTGAACCTTCGGGGTAGAGATAACCCGAAGGCGGTGAAAAAAAAGGATGGGATCAGTTGTAGTTGACGGTAATGCTGAAAGTGCCGGTGTATATCCCGGCAGGCTGGCCGTTGGAAAGTTTTAATGTTGCCCCAATCCGGAAAGTATCGGTGCCCTGGTTGTTCAATTTTCCAGTACTGCTTCCGCCTCCTTGATTAGTAGTAAGGATGGTAAATGAATCGATATTCATCTGGCTGGATCCGTTGGAGATCAACACGGTATTGTTGGCCGGTAGGGTCACAAGATAATGGGCATTTTTACTTCCGTAGAGAATATACGCTGCCGGGCTGGAAAGAGGGGCCTGAGGCAGGAGGGTAATGGCGGAGGGAACTGTGGCGGTTCGGTTATTGACGGGGGTGAGTACCACATTGACGGCAGACGTAGGTTTTGTCATGGTTCCAAAGTGCAGTGCGGCAGTTTCCACGATCGAGAGTTCAGTACCTATCTTGGCTGCCGAGGAGGAGAGCAACAGCCCCTGGGCCCGCAGGGTAACAGTAAAACCCGTCGAACACAGCAGAAAAACAAGTAGGAAACCGCTCTTCCTCATCATCATCATTTTCAGTTATAAGCAACGGTAATATTGAATGTTCCGGTGTAAAGACCCTCCTGCTGGCCCGCCGCCACGTTCAGGGTTGCCCCGATGGTGAACTGCTCACTTCCCGCAACATTGAGCGTCCCGGTAGCAGTATGCGACTGTGCGCCGGAGGTTGGTTTGGCCAGCAGGTTGTTGATGACCATATTACTGGTAGTATAAGTTACTGTGATCGTGGAAGGGAGGGTGATGGAATAGGTCCGCCCCGGCTCACCGGTAACCATGTAGGTAGCCAATGACATCTGCGGCATCAGATTGGACAGGGTAACTCCGCCTGTCCGTGAACGCACTCCTGCCGTGGAAACTACACAGGTACCACCCTGACTTGCCTTTACGGTCATGGTGCCAAAATGCATGGGCCTGACCTCGGTTATCGCAATGGATTGCTGGATTTTTACACTGACAGCAGAGGTTTTCGTGAAACCCTGTGCAGCGGCATGCATCGAGGAGATCATCATGGTGACCCAGCACAACAGTATGACCGCCTCCTTTTTCATGGTTAAAATTTCCTTTGAAAACAAAGGGGAGGGAAACACAAAAGTGCCTGCCCTCCCCTTTGAGGAAAGTTATCTTTAGTTATAATTTACACTGACATTGAAACTACCACTGTAAACGCCGGGCTCCTGACCGCTGGTCAACTCAAGGGTTGCACCCACCACAAAGGTGTCGCTGCCAGTTGTGCCGAGATCGCCACTCGTTCCATCACCCAGTGAAGTGGTTTTAGCAGTGAAATCGAAAACATCCATCGAATGTGCACCATTTAAAATCTGAATTGCACCTGCGGGAAGGGTGATCACATAGGTGGAACCAATCGTTCCGCCGACGGTGTAGGCTGCGTTCTGTGCGATCGGAGTCTGCGACAGAAGGGTAATGTTTGCGGGTACCGAGGCAGTCAAGGAACCAGCGGTGCTTAATTCCACTTCCACATCACCCGAGGGTACGGTCATGGTACCAAAATGAAGTGCAGCATTCTCAGTCAGGGTCAATGCCTCCACAATTTTTGCTCCTGCATCGGTGTTTTCTGTTGTCTGTGCACTCACGGTGAGGCTCAGTCCAGCCATAAAAATAATGGCTGCCATAATCATCATTTGTTTTTTCATGTTTGTTTTGGTTTTAGTGGTTGATAAGAATAAAAAGAATTGTCGTGGAAAATTATCGTGAATGTAATATGGACAGAAAACAAAACAAATTTTCAATGTTAATTTTTGAACAAAAGATTGTACAAAAAACGAGCCAGAATTTCAATGATTTTTTAATATGCTGTTAATCTATTAACTAAAATAAATTTCATAGCACACTTTCAATTTTTCAGTCTAAATAGTGGAAAATTTTTCCATAACTGGCGAAAATTTACTCTCTTAAACGTAAAAACCCCCGGAAACTTCATCCGGGGGTTAAATGATACCAGGAAACCTGGTGGGAGCGGAAAACGGGATTCGAACCCGCGACCCTCAGCTTGGGAAGCTGATGCTCTACCAACTGAGCTACTTCCGCGAAGCGGGTGTGGGTGTGGGTGTGGGTGTGGGTGTGGGTTGGTGGGGCAAAGGTAAAAAAATCGTAATTAGTACGAGATTTGAATTTATTTTTTCGGAGGAAAATTCTCAGGATTCACGTTCACTTAACTCTATCCAGCGGTCGGTGCGGGTGAGAATTTCCTGCTGAAGAACGGGATATCGATCCGTCAGCCGCTTTAATGCTTCAGCGGTCAGGGTGCCCGACGACAATCCGGATTCAGTCTCTTTTAACTCCTGTTCCAGCATACCAATTTCAATTTCCAGTTGCTCCAGTTCTCTCTTTTCCTTCCACGACAATTTATTCTGTACCGGAATGTCTTGTTTAACAGGAAGTTCTTTTTTCTTCGAGAGACGGTTTTGCATCTGCTCCTTCCGTTTCCTTTCATCGCCCCAACTCCTGTATTGCGAATAGTTGCCCGGAAAATCCCTCACCTGGCCTTCTCCTTCAAACACAAACAGATGATCCACAATCTTATCCAGGAAATATCGGTCGTGCGTCACTACGGCCACACATCCGTTGAAATCAGCCAGATACTCTTCCAATACATTCAGTGTGAGGATATCCAGGTCATTGGTCGGTTCGTCAAGGATAAGAAAGTTGGGGCTCTGCATTAATACAGTAACCAGGTACAAACGCCGCCGCTCTCCACCGCTTAGCTTGTAAACCGGCTGGTGGTGCACCGGATAGGGGAACATGAAATAATTCAGGAAGGCTGCGGCTGATATAGTATCACCATGGCCCAGTTTAACTACCTCAGCCACCGTTTTCACCACATCGATCACCCGGATACCGGTATCAAAGGTCAGTCCCTCCTGCCTGTATATCCCGAATTTTACCGTCTCACCCCGTTGGATATGTCCTTTCTGTGGCCTGAGTGCCCCCGTCAGGATATCGAGAAACGTCGTCTTCCCTGTTCCATTCATGCCAACAATGCCTACCTTTTCATTTTTCCGGAAGGTATGACTGAATCCCTGTAATATGGGCAGGGACCCCCATGAAAAATACACATCATTGATTTCTATAATCTTACGTCCCATCCGTTCCCCTTCGATCTGCATTTTCATCTGCGCCTCATTCATCCTGTACGAAGCTTTCTCCTTTAATTCATAGTAGCTATCAATACGAGCTTTCGACTTGGTTGTCCGGGCCTTTGGCATCCGTCTCATCCACTCCTGCTCAGTCCTGAGCAGGTTGCGGGCACGTTCAGTTTCCTTGTTCTGAATATCCAGCCGTTCCGCCTGTTTTTCGAGAAAATAGCTGTAATTGCCCCGGTAACGGTATATTGCAGCGCTTTCCAGTTCCAAAATCTCATCACACACCCGGTCAAGAAAATAACGATCATGGGTTACCATGAGCAGGGTGATCCGTTCGCTGGAGAGATACTCCTCCAGCCATTCGATCATCTCAACATCGAGATGGTTGGTGGGCTCATCCAAAATTAAAAAGTCGGGATCGGTTATAAGTACCTTAGCCAGGGCGACCCGTTTACGTTGTCCGCCTGACAATTGTTTGATGCCGGAACCTGGATCGGGAAGTTTCAGCCGGGTCAGTATCTGCTTGACCCGGTTCTCATATTCCCAGCCATTAATCGCATCCATTTGTGAGATCGCCTTTTCAATAGCGGGCTTATCGTCACCGGAAATCACCTGCTCATAATTCATGATGGTCCGCTGGATTTCATTGGCATGGGACCACACCTCATCAAAAACGGTACTTTCGTCCGACAAAACGGGATCCTGGGTCAGATACTCCAGGGTATTGCCGGTAAAAAGGGTGACATTACCCCCATCGTGGGGTTCCAGGCCTGCAATGATATTCAGGAGACTGGTCTTGCCCGCCCCGTTTCTGGCAATAAGGGCAATTTTCTGTGCAGTGCTGACGACAAACGAGATATCTTCGAAGAGGACTTTCTCTCCGTAAGAACGGGATAAATGATCAACCTGAAGAACTGTCGCCATAGTATTAACGGGGAAAGGCAAAGGTAGAAATTATTTTACCGCCTTCTTTAAAGGATTTTCCGGAGTTTTTTTTTACATTTACCGCAAAAACCGGATGCTTTGATTCATGATTTATCAAGATTAAGGCATTTTGGTTTTTTCCTACAGATTACTGATCAAACAATCCAGAAGATGATTCAGAATCCGGAGCACAGACTCCCTGCAGATTTCCAAAACAATACACAGCCCGTCACGGTCATTGATATCGA
>CAYLVY010000178.1:0-6353 GCA_964387205.1 uncultured Draconibacterium sp. | reverse complement strand
CGGCATTTATGAAATCGATGCGGAAGATTTTGCCCTCGTGGAATTCATCGACACCTCCAAAACCGAGATCCAGGATATCGTGAAAAAAGGGCTGGAACTGATCCGCAAAGAAATGTCCTAACATCAACTCCCTTATTCCAAACTGTAATGAAAGGATTAAGAAGATACCTTGACAAAATCAAGCCCAACTTTCAGAAGGGGGGAAAATTCGAAAAACTGCATTCCACTTTTGATGCATTCGAGACCTTTCTGTTTGTTCCTGACCGGGTGACTACCACCGGCAGCCATATCCGCGATGCGGTGGATATGAAAAGGACGATGAGCATGGTGGTGATCGCCATGATCCCCACACTTCTTTTCGGCATGTGGAATGTGGGCTATCAGCATTATCTGGCCAATGGCATGACGACCACCCTTTGGCAGAATTTCTGGTTCGGCTTTATGCAGGTATTGCCGATCATCGTGGTCTCTTATGTCACCGGCCTGGGCATTGAATTTATTTTCGCCCAGTACCGTGGCCATGAGGTGAATGAAGGCTTTCTGGTAACGGGGATGTTGATCCCGCTGGTGATGCCTCCGGACATTCCACTTTGGATGGTTGCCGTTTCCACCGCCTTCGCTGTCATTTTTGCGAAAGAGGTTTTCGGGGGTACCGGCATGAACATATTCAATGTAGCGCTTACGGCCCGGGCCTTCCTCTTTTTCGCCTATCCCAAGGATATTTCGGGCGACAAAGTATGGATCGTGGATAAGCCGGATGCCTTTTCAGGGGCCACTCCCCTGGGCAATGCCATGGTCGGAGAGGTAGATAAAATTCCTGCCCCCATGGATATGTTCCTGGGGCTGATCCCCGGATCGGTGGGCGAAACATCGACCCTCGCCATCCTGATCGGTGCCGCCATCCTCCTGATCACTGGTGTGGGAAGCTGGCGGATCATGTTATCGGTAGTGCTGGGAGGCCTGGCCATGGGCTTGATATTTAACCTGGTTGCCATCAACGATTACATGCGAATTCCTGCCTGGCACCACCTGATCATGGGTGGTTTCGCCTTTGGTGCCGTGTATATGGCCACTGACCCGGTTACCGCATCGCAGACCATGAAAGGGCAGTATATTTACGGTTTTCTCATCGGCCTCTTCGCCATCCTGGTCAGGGTGTTCAACCCGGCCTACCCGGAGGGTATGATGCTGGCAATCCTCTTCATGAACATCTTCGCCCCGCTAATCGACCATTACATCATTCAGGCCAATATCCGGAAGCGACAGAAAAGATGGATCAAGAACCCTGTTAAATCTTAATATAGGAACCTTCAAAAGCAGTTTTTCATGTTTAGCAACCGATACATATTCATTTACTCCACGGTCATGGTGATCGTCGTTGCGGCGCTGCTCTCCTCCACCGCGTTGCTGCTGAAACCGCGACAGGACAAGAACCTGACCATCGCCAAAATCCAGGGGATCCTTTCGGCCCTCAACATCAGCGCCACCATGGAGGATGCCGAGGCGCTCTACGGAAAATATATCAAAGCGGAACTGGCCATCGACCAGAACGGAGAGGTAGCAGGGGTTTTCAAAGACAGAAAATTCGAATCGGGCAACGTCAGGGCTTTCAACATCGACCTCAAGGTAGAGCTCAATAATAAAAAAGCGGGTAAACCCTTTATGAGTCCGCTCTATGTTGCCGAGATGGAGGGGAAAACCATCTACATTGTCCCGATGAGAGGAGTGGGCTTGTGGGGGCCGCTTTACGGAAACATTGCCTTTGGATCCGATTTCAATGAAATCATCGGGGCGGCGTTCTCCCATGACAAGGAAACTCCCGGCCTGGGTGCCGAAATTGACCGCAAAGCTTTTTCGGATCAGTTGATCGGTAAAAAGATCTTTGATGAAGCAGGCACCTTTCAATCCATTCTGGTGGTCAAGGGTGGCGCCGGGATACTCGAACCCGCCATGCAAATCCACGGCGTGGATGCCATTTCAGGGGGGACCATCACCAGCAACGGGGTCACCGATATGCTGCGCAACTGCCTGGAAAATTATCTGTCGTACGTAAAAAACAATGTAAAGATATGAGCGAGAAGGTAACCGGGAAAGAACCGTTGTTCTCTCCAAAGAACCGCAAACTGATCACAGCACCACTCAACCGTGATAACCCCATCACCATGCAGGTGCTGGGGATCTGTTCAGCGCTGGCCGTCACCGCCAAACTGGAACCTGCTGTTGTCATGGCGCTGTCGGTGACATTTGTCACCGCTATGGGTAATGTGGTGATATCGCTTATGCGAAAATCCATTCCGCCGAGGATCAGGATCATCGTTCAACTTGTGGTCATCGCGAGCCTTGTTATTGTGGTGGACCAGTTTCTGAAAGCCTTTGCCTATAATGTCAGCAAGCAGTTGTCGGTTTTCGTCGGGCTGATCATTACCAACTGCATCATCATGGGGCGTTTCGAGGCCTTCAGCATGGCCAACAAGCCATGGCCCTCCTTTCTCGATGGGTTGGGCAATGGCATAGGTTACGGAATAATTCTGATCGTGGTAAGTTTTTTCCGTGAATTGCTGGGTTCCGGAACCTTATGGGGATACCCGGTCATGGAGAACTTCGGACTGTATAATTTCGGTTATGCCAACAACGGCATGATGATTCTTCCGCCGATGGCACTCATTGTGGTCGGCATCATCATCTGGGTACAACGCGCCAGGTATCGTGAACTTATTGAAAAATAAACATCCTGAAACTGTTCAACACTTCTGACCATGCAGGAACTCATCAGCATTTTCGTCAAATCGATCTTTATCGACAATATGATATTTGCCTACTTTCTGGGCATGTGTTCATACCTGGCGGTATCGAAAACCGTAAAGACATCAGTGGGACTGGGTGTCGCGGTAATTTTCGTACTGGGAATCACCGTACCCGTCAATTACCTGATCAATGAATATCTTCTCGGACCGGGAGCCCTCTCCTGGCTTGGGAGCGAATTTTCAGACGTAGATCTGAACTTCCTCTCCTTCATCGTCTTTATTGCCGTTATTGCCTCCATGGTGCAGCTCGTGGAGATGGTGATCGAGAAGTTCTCTCCCGCGCTTAACCAGTCGCTGGGTATTTTCCTGCCGTTGATTGCCGTCAATTGCGCCATTCTCGGTGGCGCCCTCTTCATGCAGGAGCGTGAGTACCCGTCGCTGGCGCAGGCCACTGCCTTCGGCCTGGGATCGGGAGTAGGCTGGTTCCTTGCCATCGTCGGTATCGCTGCCATCCGGGAAAAGATCCGTTATTCCAACGTACCGGCTCCCCTGCGGGGGCTCGGCATCACCTTCATTCTTACCGGACTGATGGGAATTGCTTTCATGATGTTTATGGGAATTAAAATCTAAGTGAGCTCAAAATCAACGACATGATCCTTAAAATCAGCATCGGCGTCACCGTAATAACCAGTATTATTGTCTTCCAGGTCATCCTGCTCCTCCTGGTCGCGATCCTCCTTTATGCCCGCAAGAAGCTGACTCCGCAGGGGAAGGTAAAACTCACCATTAACGAGGAAAAGGAGCTGGAGGTGGATCCCGGGTCCACCTTGCTCACCACCCTGGCCACCAGTGGTATTTACCTACCTTCGGCTTGTGGCGGCGGCGGCACCTGCGCGATGTGCAAGTGTCAGGTTCTTGAAGGCGGCGGATCGATCCTTCCGACCGAGGTGGGCTATTTTACCCGGAAGGAGCAGCAAAACAACTGGCGGCTCGGATGCCAGGTGAAAGTGCGGGAAGACCTGAAAATAGCCGTTCCCCACGAAATTTTCGGAATTAAAAAATGGGAGTGCGAAGTGGTATCCAACCACAACGTCGCCACCTACATCAAAGAATTTGTGGTGAAGCTCCCACCGGGAGAGAAACTTGATTTTCGTTCCGGTGGTTATATACAGATCGACGTTCCGAAATGCGAAGTTGATTACAAAGACATCAAGGTGGAACAGGAATACCATGATGAATGGGATAAATACAAGATGTGGGAGCTGAAGATGAAAAATCCCGAACCGGTTTTCCGGGCCTATTCCATGGCCAACCACCCGGCGGAGAACGACATTATCATGTTGAATATCCGTATTGCCACCCCGCCATGGGACCGGAAAAGCAACGAGTTCCTCAAGGTAAACCCGGGCATTTGCTCCTCTTATGTGTTTTCCAGAAAACCCGGTGACAAGGTGACCATTTCGGGGCCTTACGGTGAATTTTTCATCAAGGATACCGACCGCGAGATGATGTTTATCGGCGGTGGTGCCGGTATGGCCCCCATGAGGTCCCACATCTTCGATCTTTTCAAAACAAGGAACTGCAGGCGCAAAGCCTCCTTCTGGTATGGCGGGCGATCGGTCAGGGAACTCTTTTATGTGGATGAATTCCGGGAGATCGAGCGGAAAAATCCCAATTTCAGTTTCCATGTGGCGTTGTCGGAACCGGCGCCGGAGGATAAATGGACCGGACCTACCGGTTTTATCCACCAGGTGATTATCGACAGCTACCTGAAAAATCACCCGGAACCGGAGGAGATTGAATATTACCTTTGCGGCCCTCCGCTGATGAACGCTGCTGTGCTGAAAATGCTTGATGATTATGGAGTACCCGAAGAGATGATCGCTTTCGACGATTTCGGCATCTGATCCCCGGCTCAGGAATCTGTTTTATTATCGCAGCCTTCCCCACCGTCGCCATGACCGCAGGTGCATCCCGTTCGCCTGCCGGTGGCGGGATCTACGCCGGAGCATGATTTTTTAAACTCTCCGTCTCTCTTCACGAACATCCTGATGGCGATCGCGGCAATGGCCAGTCCCACGATGATTACGGTTAAAAGCAATAATTTCAACATGATTTTCCGGTATATTGAATCCGGATGCAAAGGTACGGTAATCCGGGAATATGAGTACGCTGCACATCGGAGATGGAATATTCCCCTGAGGTTATCCGATTTTTTTTGAAATTTGTCAAAAATAACTGAACGATGAACATGACGCGACCTGTTGCCCTGGAACTTATGCACCGGTATATCCGCAATGAGAAGATGATCTTCCACTGTCTCGCTTCGGAAGCCGTGATGCGCGGCCTGGCCCGGAGGCTGGGGCGTAATGAGGAGCAGTGGGGTCTTGCCGGGTTGCTGCACGACCTGGATGTGGAGATCACGCAGGCTGACCCATTGGTCCATGGGACCCAAACCGAGGTTTTGCTGCGTGATTATGATGTGGATCCGGAGATACTGGATGCCATCCGGATGCACAATGAATGTTCTTCCGGGAAGGAGCGATCCACGGAATTTCAGCACGCGCTTGCCGCCGGTGAGACCATCACCGGGCTGATCTTTGCGACCACTTACGTTTATCCCGACAGGAAGCTCACCTCGGTGAAGCCCAAATCGGTAGTCAAGCGCATGAAGGAGAAGCTGTTTGCCGCCACCGTCAGGCGTGAAAACATCATGGAATGCGAGCGCATCGGTCTCCCCCTGGATGAATTCGCCGCCCTTGCAATTTCTTCGATGTTACCCATTGCCGATGAGATAGGTTTATAAAAAGTATTATATTTGCACCCCATTCGGGACGTTAGCTCAGTTGGTTCAGAGCGCATGCTTCACACGCATGAGGTCGCTGGTTCGAATCCAGTACGTCCCACAAAATCCCCCCCCAAAAAAACGTTGAAAATCAAGGAAAGCCACTGGAGACGGTGGTTTTCGATTTACAGGCATTTACCGCAAAATAACCCATGTTCATAACTTTTACTGGCAAGTTTGCCTAAATTTTTGCCAGTCAATACCTTTGTACTGGCAATTTTTTTAATAATTACTGGCAACTTTAAAAAGATATGGCAACGGTTATTTATTACTTGGACAAAGAGCGAAAAAATGGATGTTTAATCCTGGTCACATTCACATTCAATCATCAGAGACTTAGATTTTCAACGGGGTTGAACGTACCACAGAAGGCATGGGATTACGATGAGCAAAAGGCTAAACCGCTGAAGGATCATTCGGAGACGAACAAACGACTGCGCGAGATCAATAATTTTCTTCTGAATACCTATGACAAAGTTTTTCCAAAGGGAGAGAAATTGTCGCAGGGAGAGGTAAAAAAGAAAAGTGAGGAAATTAGGGAAGCCTATCAAATATTCATTGGAAGGAAAAACGCCGAACAACAGAACCGGAAACCAACCTTCATCGAATTCATTCCAATTTTCCAAGCCAGATATAAGAACAAATTCACTCCAAACCACATTAAACATTATACCGGGATAAATAACCACCTGGAAAATTATGAGAAGAAACGTATCCCTTCGGCCACGAGCATCTTGCCAGATGTCTTAAACCTTGCCAACTTG
>CAYLVY010000177.1:0-6389 GCA_964387205.1 uncultured Draconibacterium sp. | reverse complement strand
TTCCCCTCACCACCATTTCGGAAATTTCGATCAGCGAGAACGGCCGGTTTATTGGTTATGCAAACTCTTACGGGGAAGCTTTCATCTGGGATATCAAAGCGAAACAGCAAATCAGAAAAATCGGATTTCATCAAAAACGGATAACGACATTGAAATTCGATCACCAAAACCAACACCTTGCGGCAGGAAGCGAAGACAATCAGATTTCGATATGGGATATGTATTCGGGAAAAATGGTCAACGCTGCAGATGCCGGGTCCAGGATCAACTGCCTGTCCATAAATCCCGACAACACGATGATAGTCGTATGTGGTAAGTCAAAAGAGTTGCTCCTTTACGATTTTCCATCCCTGAACAAACGGGGTGACTTTAAAAATGGTCATTCCAAAAGAAACATAGTTTTCTGTTCATTTAATGCCAACGGAGATCAGATCGTGTCCGTAGGCGAGGACAATAAAATGATCTTCTGGAACCCGAATAATCTGACTGTAATCCGGGAAACCAATATTTCGCCAAATACCATGGATGGCTCGGGAATTGAAATAACAGATGCGAAATTAACGTCGGACAAAAAAATAATCTGCATTGCATTTCAGGAAACCATTCTTGCCAAAGGCGGCAGCAGAATGATATTCAAGTATAACCTGGCCTTTTATGACTGCAACACCGGAAAGTTGCTTCAGGTTTTGGAAAACAACAACTGTCCGATAAACACCATGGATTTCACTCCTGATAAAAAGTTTATCATTACCAACAATTCCACCCTGAGGGAGACTAAGCTATCATTCTGGAATGTTCAGAATGGATCGATTGATCATAATTATACATTCAGCGAGGTGTATAAAATCTCCAGGTTGGCTGTGTCGAACGATGGAAGCTGGATGGCAGTAGGCATGAATGATAATGAACCGAATGCTGTTGTTCAGGTATTCCAACTGTCCGGGATTGAAGGCTATCAACGATTTGATTACGGAAACCAGTTGGAGCAGTCTCAGGCCCAAAACCTTGGGAGTTCCATACGCCTTACGACCCCAAAAGCGCCACTCATCAATATTGGGGAGAAGAGGAAAATGGCCGTATTGTATCTTGATGCCGTAGGCGTCCCTGAGGATGTGGCCAAATCAGCATCCTATCTGTTAGAATCAAAGCTGGGTAACAGTTCGAAACTGGTACTGATCGAGCGTAACCAGATTGATAAAGTACTAAGTGAAATGAAGTACCAGATGAGTGGAATGACCGCCAGCGATGCAGTTAAGGTGGGAAAACAACTGAATGCTCATTATGTGCTTATCGGCAGTTTGAATAAGTTGGGCAATATGCTGATCATAACTACCAAGGTTGTTAATGTTGAAACTGCGGAAATTGAAGGCTCCCGTGAAGTAGAATGCTCAAATGCGACTATTGAAGATATTTCGCAGATGGTAATGATGCTGGCTCAATCGATTACGGTTTTCTGACATCCGCAAACAGCAATCCAAGTAGTTTTCTATACGCTAATATTCTGATGATCAAAAATTTTTGTCTTATTATTTTCAGTGTACTGGCTTTCGTCAAAGCATTCCCTCAGCAACCTGAATGGATTATAAAGCGGCCCATTGATTCAGCATTTTTCATCGGGATTGCGAAAACCGACAAAAGAAATGCAGATTATTCAGCCATTGCACGGAAACACGCATTGCAGGAGATCTCGAACGAAATTTCAGTATTCATCATCAGTAAAACAGCACATTCCGTTTCAGAAGTCAACCGATCGTTAGATGAGGTTTTTTCTTCGGAAACCTACACTGTATCGACAAACCAATTAGAGGGATACGAATTATTCCAGAAGTGGGAAAACAATGATGAATACTGGGTTTATTACCGGTTATCAAAGGGAAAGTTTTACGAATTGCAGGCACAAAAGCGCATTGAGGTATCGTCAGCAGGATGTGAACTACTTTCCCTGGCCAGGAAAAAGCTTACGGACGGAAAAATTGAACAGGCGCTGTTCTTCGGGTTCAATGCTTTAAAATCAATTGAAGAACTTTATTATGAAAGACTTACCTGCAAAATCGACGGTCAGGAGAGTTGTCTGAAAACTGAAATTATTAAATTCCTCAGGGATCTCCTGGCACATATTGATATTGCAAATACTGAACAAAAAATTACGGTCAAACACAGTCTCCCTCTGGCAGAGAGGGTTTGCTTTGGGCTCTCCTACCAAAATACAACATCCGGGTTTGATTTTTCGGACATCCCGTTTAGATTTACTATTTCGCCCGGCGAAGGGCAAATCGTCATGGATTCCAGATCGGGCAAAAATTCAATTTGTACAACAATTGTCTCGGCACCAGCCGGTCAGGGTCAGCAGTCTGTGACCATAACCATGAATACGGGGTATTATGACTCTGTGTTTAATTTCAACAGCACCGGGAAAAGGTTGATCTCTGGTCTGCCGAATCCCGGGCAAGAGACAGAACTCCTGGTAAGCGATCCGGTTATTTATATTTCCTCTGCTGAACATATTTATGGTATCCTGTTGAGCGACCGGATCATTGAACCAAACATTATCGAGCAATTAGTGGAATCCGATTTCAATGTCGTGACACTTAAAGATGACAAAGCGATTGATTTTTATATCAACATTGATGGTAAGGCTGTGAAGGGTGATGTTTTCGAAGGAATTACAACGGCAACGGCTTCAGGAACCATGGAAATTGTCAGCGCCGCTAACAATTCCACGGTTTTTCATCAGTCGTACCATAATGTATCAGGAGGGCATCTGATTGAACAAAAGGCCGGCATCAATGCGCTCTTAAACCTGAAAGACAGCATGATTGATGACCTGAAGATGTTTATTGTTAAACAAAGGGATGGAAGTACCCGGTATCCTGAGTAGCCAATATAATCCTCGTCGGACGATGATACGAATAGAAAATACAAAACTGTCAGTAACAATAATTTCATTAATAAATATTTTCGTTATGAAGCCATCCATTATTCTGTCATGGGTAACGTTTTTGCTTGTTTTAATCCTCAGTGGCTGTTCAAAGGACAAAGACGATCCTGTGGTTGCCACAATAAACACGACACCGGTCACAGAAATCACCCAATATAGCGCAAGAAGTGGCGGAACCATCAGCAATGACGGAGGAGCATCTATTACGGCCAAAGGGGTTGTATGGAGTACAAAGGAAAATCCCTCGCTGGAAGATCATAGTGGAATAAATATAAAGGGAGAAGGGGCCGAAGGTTTTACGGTTGTTATCGACAACCTTTTACCCGATACGAAGTATTACGTAAAAGCTTACGCCACCAACAGCGCCGGCACTGCTTACGGAAATCAGCAGTCGTTTACGACATTTACCGTTACCATTCCCATGGTAAGCACGAACAATGTAAGCGAAATCAGTTTCACCAGCGCACTGACAGGAGGAAATGTCACGGAAGACGGCGGTTTCCCGATCACCATGCGCGGAGTATGCTGGAGCACCTCTCCTACGCCCAATTTAACGAATTCCCACAGCAATGACGGAACCGGGTTAGGTGGATTCATCAGTTCACTCACATCACTCAGTCCCGCTACGAAGTACTATGTCAGGGCCTATGCTACGAATACCAACGGAACCGGTTACGGTAACATTTTAAGTTTCACTACCCTCCAGATGGCAACCCCGGTGGTAACGACCAACGAGGTAACCAGTATAACCCCAACCACGGCCATTTGTGGCGGCAAGGTACTTGCGGATGGCGGATCCGGTGTTACCGCAAGAGGTGTGGTGTGGGGAAAAACACAAAATCCTTCCATACAATTCAATTCCGGAATAACCTACGATGGTGTCGGTATACAGCCATTTACCAGCAATATTTCAGGGCTTGAACCGGGAAAAAAATATTATGTACGCGCCTATGCGACCAACAATGCCGGAACTGCTTACGGAGCCGAAGTGAGTTTTTCCACCCCGGAACCAATTTACACCTCAATCAATGAGTTTTTTGATTCTGTTATTGATGACATGGACATTTCCCTGCCGGACTGGAAAAATATCACCGAATCAGGCACACGCAAATGGAGGGGCAAAACATTTATCGAAACGAAGTATGCGCAGATGACATCGTACAATTCCAATAATCAGACAGATATTTGCTGGTTAATTACGCCCCAGGTTGATTTCAGCGGAAAGAATGTGGTGATGTCACTCCGGACATCCAAAGCCTACTGGACCCATGAACCCGTGACTGTATGGCTCATTGAGAATTTAACCGGAGATGACATTGCAAATGCCAGGAAAACAGCGATATCGTGTACACTTGCCAGTCAATCGGATCCGGATCATACCTGGATTAGTTCCGGTATTGTCGATTTATCCGGTTTTTCAGGCGTTGCCAGGGTCGGGTTCAAGTATTACGGAAGCAACCCGAACGGGCTCACTTCTACTTTCAGGGTTGACGATGTGCAGGTGAATCCGGGAAAGTAGCAATACAGAGGCAAAAAACTCTTCGAATAATCCCATTTTTCTGCACACCTTACCTGAGGAGCGTTTTTCTGAATTTATTCAGTTCAATGTCCGGCATTTTCCGATTTACACTATTTTTCAGTTGCATCTCGTAAATTTCGAACTTACCTTTTATCACACCCGTATTGTCCGGGGCTTTAAAATTTGAAGCCCCGATCACATTGCAGGTAAAAGACCCCTCCATCTTCCCTCCCTGGGTAAAGCCGGTAATGGAAACATTTCCTGAACTTCCCAGGTACATATATCCTTCATTTTGATTAAGGGTGGGGCAATAGAGGATCATCGCGATAACTTTATAATTTCCCTGTAATCCGACCGGATAATTGCCTGTACCGGAAAAAGTACTGTAAACTGCTGAAAGATCACTATACCCGAAGGAAAGGATTACTTCCCAATATTGGTCAACATTGCCGCCCAATATATAAAGAACATCATTAACTTTATAACCGTTGATAATGGTATCCACAAAAAAGTAACCGAAATCAGTAAACGTAAATAATTCGTTGTTAATCTGCGTCCCGATAAAAAGACCATCAACCTCAATGTCGAAGTACCCCTGTGGCTGACCGCCACCGCAACAAAGATCAACGAAATTCTGCTGACCGACAGTAAAAGGGCCGGCTGCTTTTGTGCAATACTTTGTATTAAAAGTATAGACCCTGTTTGAGGGCAGCATAACCTCAAACAACCCCTGGTCATCAGCAAAAACTGTACGTTGCCATACGTCCACCCTTGCAAACGGGTAAGGTTTCAAAAGATCATCGCAGACCTTCCCTGTAATACGTGTCAAGGCGCCACTGAAGTCTGCTCTTGGAATAAATACATCTTTATTGATGGCAGAAAAATGATCCACACTGTATTCATAGCGATTACCCTTCTTAACGCCAGATCCAATCTCTTCCCAAACAGCATTGTCGGGGTTAAGGCGCCAGATCGGGATTGTTGCAGGCGCTTCCCCGAGCATGGAATTTGCAATCTGGCTGTTGACCAAAACATTCGATGATTTCATCCCGGTAAGCTGAAGTAATTTCATATCAGGTGTTTTAGCTTCCACCGAAAGGGCCCCGAAAGAGATCATCGAACCTGATGCACCACTTGTGTTTACGGCTGCCAGATCAGCGCCTCCAGGCATAGTCAGGGCAAAATTGGCATCATCGGGAGTGTAATAAGCGGTGTAAATTCTTGCTTCACCGGTGAATGGAGTTCCGTCCGGGTAGGCCAGGCTGTTGGGGGGAAAATTCATAAAAATTGTCCCGCTGTTATTGGCAATAGTGCCCCCGGTAGCGTTATTAATGGTGCCGGATAGTTCGCTTTCTGTTAAAACAGCTTCATAGTAAGTCTGTTTTCCCAGGTTGGGTTTTAAACCGACAGATGCATCAAAGTAGCCAGTTTTGGTAAGCTTCATTATCATACGGTCTTTGTCAGAGGCAGGTAGCGATATTTCTGTCAATGTAAGCTTCCCGTCTGCGGATGTTGTACCTTCCTGGTTATAAACGGTCACCTTTACCCCGGAAATCGGATTCGAGTTCTTATTCATCACCTTTAAGGTCAATCCGGTAGTGAGATTTCCGTTGGATGTTTCCTCGTCCTTATCTTTTTTACATGATGAATAAAACAATGTCAACGCTACCATTAAAGCAACAAAGACAAACAGCGAAGCGCTCTTTTTCATGGTTCTGTTTTTTATAAATGAATGATTAAAGATATCTTGCGTGGGTCAAAATCAGTGTTTCCGATCGGCACCTGCTCTTCCTGGATTACTGCGCAACTCTCGGGACGGAGATGCCTTCTTTGGCATTTCTCGTCTGGCAGATACAACTTCCTTGTCATCAATGCCATGCCTGTCATCCGGTTCAATCGACCCAGAAACTTGAGTACATAATATTTTAGTTT
>CAYLVY010000176.1:4505-6408 GCA_964387205.1 uncultured Draconibacterium sp. | reverse complement strand
TTTCTTCCCCTGCTGCACGTGGATCCACTATCTCCTTTATGCCTTCGGTCTCTACTTTTTTATCATGATCGTAAGGTTCTTCCGATCGCCATTCCGCCAGTTCAGCCATCCCGACGAAACGGTAATCATGTGCCCGGCCGATGGTAAAATAGTGGTGATCGAGCGCACCATCGAACCGGAATACTTCAAAGATGAACGCATTCAGGTGTCTATTTTCATGTCTGCCACCAATGTCCATGTCAACTGGTTTCCCGTCGGGGGCGAAATCATTTATTACTACTACCACCCCGGCAAACATATGGTCGCCTTCAATCCGAAAGCATCCCTAGAAAACGAAAGAGCGACTACCGTGATTCAGACTGCCGACCACCGCCAGGTACTCGTCCGTCAGATTGCCGGGGCTATGGCCCGGCGTATCAAATGCTACCCTAAAGTGGGCGAACCGGTTATCAGGGGCGAAGAACTTGGTTTTATAAAGTTTGGCTCCCGTGTCGATCTGCTCCTGCCAGTCGACACAAAACTGGAAATCTCATTGAACCAAAAGGTAACGGGAAAGAAAACCATCATCGGCCGCCTGGCCGATCAACCAAACCGCTAACCATCCAGTCCGCTCTTCAGGAAACTGTTGAATGGACATGCACTATGAAACGCCTGATGGACAAAGTTCAGGAAATCATCGGATGTTACCTGCTCATCGGTTAAAGGTGCTGAAACAATGTAATGACGGTGCTTCAGCAATTCGATGTGCTGAAAATCTTTCGGAAAATCACGGGGTGCCAGTTTTGCTTTATCCATTTCATCCAGGTCACCGAAATAACGCCTGAGGGCCGGATCGTGGAGAAGTTTCAGAAACTTATCGGTATGGTAATAAACCTCTTTTCGCAACCTCTTCAATTGATCGGGATCGGGCATATAAACTCCTGCCGCAAGAAAAGACCCGCCCGGTTGCAAGTGCAGATAATATCCAGGCCCTGAACTTTTTCGTCCGGCATGCGTGATCCATGCTCCCATGTTGGTTTTGTAAGGAGCCTTGTTGGCAGAAAAGCGTACATCGCGAAAAATCCGGAACATACAGTCTTTTGCCTGCAGGTATTTGACCTTTTCATCAAAACTGCCGAGCAGGGGGATCAATTGATTGACAAACTGTTCCACGGCAAGTCGTGCCTTATCATAGCGAACCCGGTTGGCCTGAAACCACTCCCGGTCATTATTTGCCGACAGGTCGGCCAGAAACTCAAGCACCATTTTATCCATATGAAGAAAAAATTTGGGTTAAAATTACAAATTGTTGATAAAAAAATGGTGATTACCCTATGACCTTTTACCTGATTCCTGATTAAACAGAAAGAAACCGGGTGAAGGGGTGGTGGTTGTTGGTATGGTGGATTTGGTTTCCTCTTTGGTCATTTGCAATTGGCGAAAGGGTCCCGGCCGGTGCCAGATCCGTATCCATGGGAGGGACGGGTGTGGCGGAACAAGACATCTGGGCCATGTTCCACAATCCGGGCGGACTCGCCGGATTGAAACAACTTTCCGCAGGTATTGCAGCCGACAACCGGTTTCTGTTGTCCGCTATCAGCCGTGAACATCTGGCTTTGGCTATGCCATTCCGCTTCGGGGTTACAGCCCTGGCTTTCTCCAGATTTGGCAACCCTCTTTTCCGGGAACTGCTGACGGGAATTGCCTTTGCCCGGAATTTCGGCGAAAAATTCAGCGCCGGGATCCGCTTCGACTACCTCTGCCAGCAAACGGCCATCCGTGACAAACCACTGAACCTGTTTAGTTTCGGTATCGGTATAATCTTTTACCCTCATCCGGACCTGGGCCTTGGTCTCCATGTAATGCATCCTTACCCTGTCACAGTCTCGGAAAGACCACCTGAAGATCTTCCGTTTACCATGAC
>CAYLVY010000176.1:0-4495 GCA_964387205.1 uncultured Draconibacterium sp. | reverse complement strand
TACCATGACAATGGGATTGACGTGGAAATTGTCGGCTTCACTCCGGCTGGCTGCAGAGGCAGAGAAAAACTTTCAGACACCCCTTTCTCTAAAGGCCGGTGCCGAATACTGTATCGGCAAACTGGTAACTGCAAGGCTGGGGTTTTCCACGGCGCCGGTTGAATTCACCTTCGGAGCCGGAATCAGGAGCAGACAGGTCACCTTTGAACTTGCTTCCCGGTATCATCCTGTCCTGGGTTTCAGCCCTGCGGCATCGCTGGTCTACCGGATAAAAAAGCGCAAGTGATGAAAAACGGGATTGTCATAATTTTAATTTTGCTTTCGCCGTTGACAATCTGTGCCCAGGAGACCCAGATAAGGGAAATGATCGAAAAGGCTGCGGAAACCTATGACATTGCTGCCGATGATCCCGCGCTGGCGGAAGAAATTGCCGACCGTACCCTGCATCCCGTCAACCTGAATGAGGCTACCATGGCCGAGCTGGAGTCGATTCCCATGCTCAGCCCCGAACAGGTATTCCACCTCCAGGAATATATTCTGCAGCACGGAACGATCTTTTCCATTTACGAACTCAGCAAAATCAAGGGGTTTGATTCCCTTCAGGTTCAAAAGATCGAACCATTTGTCTCCATTACCCCGGTGGTGGATAAGCCACGATTTTCTGCAGGAAGTTTGTGGCGAAACGGTCGTCATGACCTGTTGTTTCGAAGGGAAGAGAGCTTACCTCATCCGGTCGGATACCGCTCATCCGATACTGTATCCGGGCCGGTAGCATCACCCCAATATACCGGCTCGCCGGTCCGGTATCAATTCCGGTACGCATGGAAATGGTTTGATCATCTGCGCATTGGCATTGCCGGCGAAAAAGACCCTGGGGAGCAATTTTTACGGGGTGGCCAACCAAATGGTTTCGACCATTATGCCGGTTATATCTCGCTTCATCGTCTGGGCTGGTTAGAGACCCTGACCATGGGGCACTTCCGGGCTGGATTCGGGCAGGGGCTGACCCTCGGTTCAGGTATGTCGATATCCAATGCTCCCGGACTCAGCCATACCGGTACTTCCTCTGGTATCCGGCCCTCCACCGGCCTCAGCGAAAGCAACTATCTCCGGGGTGTTGCCCTTGGCTTGAAAATCAGGAAGATAAAAATATCGTTGATCGGATCCAGTCATCATAGGGATGCTGCGATTCAAGCCGGTCAGGATTCCCCCGACGGGTACTTTACGTCATTCCAGGAAACCGGCTATCACCGCACGGAAGCGGAAATATCCAAACGAGGTACGGTCAGGGAAATTATCGCAGGCGGCCACCTGGACTTCACCCATTCACCAGACCACCGGTGGGGATTCAATGCAGGTATTTCAGGCTTCTGTTCAAATTATTCCGTTCCGATGGCCCATGATGATGAACCATATAAACATTTCGCATTTTCCGGCCGGCAGGAGTTTGTAACCGGAGTTGACTACCAGTTTCGTTGCCGGTTTCTCCATCTTTTCGGAGAACTGAGCCGCACTGCAAAGGGGTACATTGCCACCGTCAACGGAGTTTCATTTACCCCCGATCCGAGATGGACAGCCTTGCTGATCTTCCGGCACTATCCTCCCGGATTTATCAATCCAATGGGCAAAGCGTTCGGCCAGTTGAGTAAAAACAGCAATGAGACCGGATTGTTCCTTTCGTGTACAATACTGCCCACCACCTCTGTGGCAGTGCGCGGCTACCTCGACCTCTTTCGTTGCCCATGGCTGCGCTACCGGGTAGACGCTCCATCCACAGGGCTCGAATACGGAATATCCACCCAATGGAACCCAAGGCACCGCGTCAACCTCTCATTTCGACTGACCGGCAAGCAAAATGCGCTCAACCATTCGGCGGATGACATGATGCCCTTGAGGCAAATCAACACAATAGTTACAAGAACTTACCAGGTATCAATGGGATGGAATATTTCCAATTTGCTGACCATTACCTCCCGTGTGGACATAAAGGAATTTGTCAGTATGACCACCAACCTCTCGGCAGGTTACTGCCTTTCCGGGGAGCTCCGGTGGATCCCGGCAGGCCTCCTGCAGTCACTGATATTTCGCTTCAGTTGTTTCGATATACCCGGTTACGACACCCGAATATACCAGTATGAACCGGAGGTGCTCTATGGATACTCAGTCCCCGCCTATCAGGGGCGGGGACTGCGATATGTAAGTGTAATTAAATTCAGGTTGATCCGGTCAGCAAGCCTTTGGTTAAGGGGCGGAGTTTCATGGTACAGTGATGTTACCATGATCGGGAGCGGAGCAGACCAGACGGCCGGGAACCTGCGGGTTGACCTTTCGGCACAGATTCAGGTCAAGTTTTGAGCCAAGACTACTCTTTATTCGTCTTTTTGAAATTCTTCATCTTGCTGAGGTTCTCCATACCTTTAAAGTTCATGCCTTTGGACAACCTGGAGACAGTGGTCAGGTCGATCGTACCGGTAAGGCTCAGTACGGCTACCTCTGTTTTGTCTTTCATCAGCATCACCATTTCGCTGATTTTTCCGGAAGCATCCTGTTTGGTAAGGAATTTAATCTGCTGCCTGCCTTCATTCACCGACATCAGCTCCTTATATTTTGCTTCAGGGAAAGCGCCTGCAAACTCATTGTATATGGCCACCGCTTTTACGATTTTTGTGGAATCGAAATCAAAGGTCAGGACTTTCAAACCATTGAGTTGTTCCATCATTTTCCGGACCTCTGCCGCACTGGAGTCTTTCATTTCACCTTGCGACATCTGGAGCATCATCTGTATTAATTCCCGGGTGATGTTGACGGAGGTAAAACCTTCCTGGGTCGCATATTTATCAAAAACCTTGTCGATCGGGCTTTGGGCGCTTGCGGATACTAAAAAAATCATCAGTACCACTACTGTAAGAATCGTTTTTTTCATAGTTATTTAGTTTTGGACGAAACTGCCATTTCGTCAGGATTTATAAAAATTGATTGAACAATAAAGAATTTTCCAAAAGATTCGAGTTGGTTGGTGGCCTTTTCGAACTGGCTTAGTTTTTCCAGACCTGACAGGCCGACATTGAAATTGGCGGAAAGAACGGTCAAAGCCTCTTGTGTTTGCGCATAGGCCAGTTCCGCTGATGGCAGTGCCTGTGGGGCCTGATCATTCACAAAAAAGCGGATACTGAATAGCAGGCCGATGAGCAGAAGGAAACTGGCAGCCATTAGCATGGGTGCTAGTTTTTTCACACGAAAGATGGGAATGGTGGTTGGCCGGGTACTCGTGATCTCCGCCTCCTGCTCACCGGCGATCCATTGAAAGAGGGGAGCATGGGCCCTGAGGTGCCCGGGAATCTCATTCTTAAGAAAGAACTCACGCAGCCGGCGCTCCTCGTCCAGTGTTGTATTTCCCTCGTAGTATTTCGCGAGTAAATCCTCAATTTCCCTGATATTCATACACTTTAGTATTCGTGATGGTTTCTCTTATTTTTTTTCGTGCCCGGGATAAAGCCACCCGGATAGCGTTTTCGTTCATGCCCGTAATTCCGGCAATCTCCTCAAATTCATATCCTTCCACATCCCGGAGGTGAACGATCATCCGCTGCTGTTCCGGAAGTTGCCTGATCGCCTGCTTCACCCCGAAAAGGATATCGGAGTGGTCGTCACGGGTTTCTGCCGGTAAACTTTCGAGGAACTGACGGTGCTGATCGAAGTTCTCCACCGGTCGCCGGCGACCCTTGATTTTATCGAGACAGATATTTTTGGTCGTAATCATCGCCAATGCTTCCACACTCCTGTAATCATCCAGTTTATCTTTCCGGTTCCACAGCCGGATGAACACATCCTGCACTGCATCTTCCGCTTCCTCGTTGTGATCCAGTATGCGGCGGGCAAACCTGTAAAGTTTATTTCGCAAAGGATAGACCTGTTTCTGGAATTCTTCGAGGTTCATATGATGGGTAGACGACCGATCTGAAAAAATATTACAGTCAGGTCAAAAATAGTTAAAAAACTGAATTTGATGGTGATGGATTGGATGGTATCCAAATTTGTTTATTTTTGCATCGCACATTACCGGTCGTTCAATCAATAATCACTAAATCCATAAAAATTATGCTAAAAGGACACCCCAAAGGACTCATCGCAGCCGCCCTTGCCAACATGGGAGAACGTTTTGGATTCTACACCATGATGGCCATTCTTGTGCTGTTCCTGCAGGCCAAATTCGGCCTCTCGGGAACCCATGCCGGCCTCATCTACTCGATCTTTTATTTCTCCATTTACATCCTCGCATTTGTCGGGGGTTTGATCGCCGATCGGACAAGAAACTACAAGGGAACCATCCTTGTTGGCCTTATCGTGATGGCCATCGGATATTTTCTGATTGCTTTCCCCACTCCGACTCCGGTCCCCAACAAAACACTCTTTCTGATCATCTCATGCCTGGGCCTTTTCACTATTGCCTTTGGTAACGGACTGTTTAAAGGTAACCTGCAGGCATTGGTCGGCC
>CAYLVY010000175.1:0-6440 GCA_964387205.1 uncultured Draconibacterium sp. | reverse complement strand
CAAAGTTCATGAATAGGACTTTGAAGAGGCGAGCCGGGAAGCTGGGAATGGTGGATCACTGTGTGAAGTATTCTGTTTACCTGTTCTTTAATGGTGTCCTGAATTCATTGCCTGCCCTGTACCCTTATGTGTACCGGCAAAAGGATGAAACCGACAGCCAGGATAACGGCTGGGCTTCCCTGATCATCTCTCTTGCCGATGGCAAGACCGATGATAAAAGTCTTGAGACCGTAATGAATTCCAACCTGTACAATGTCTTCATCGGCCTGAACAAGAAGGCCAGGGAATACCATGAGTACCTTGACAAAATCGAAAGCCATGGCAGATATTAGCAGTTACATTGAGTATTTCCGCAGGTTGGCCTCTGAGCACAAGGAGATCAATGGGTTCTATATGATGGACATCAATGAACCGTTGGATGCGCTGAGATCGACCATCAAATATCCTGCCCTGCTTCTGACCAGTCTCTCAGGGAATGTGGAAGCCCCAAATCTCGACGATATCCTGGAAGTCACCAACGGTGGGTTCCTGATTATCGGGCACCTTGATCAGGTGGATGACTTCTCGGGTGAAATGGCGATCATCTCAAAAATGAGGCAAATAGGGATGGATATTATTTCGCGAATGCTTTATGACCACCTTAAATGTGAAATCCAAGCAGTGAAAGCCATTCCGGGATTTAATGTCAATTCAGTGAATTTCGAAACGCTGGGGCCAGTGTTTGACAACGATTTTGGGGTGCTGTTCTCGTTCAAAATTCAAAATTTTCTCGATTTGGAATATTATCCGGAAAAATGGGGATAGTGCAGCTCAATCCCGCAAACACCGCACCGGAAACGCATTCGCCCGGCTCGACGGGTAAAGCGACACCGAAAAATCGTACACATTCATCCCGTGCGAAATCGCTTTTACGGCATTCCACGGAGTGGAAGTCCAGAAAAGCGTGGCAAACCCGTTGAAACTCCAGCTTGAATTCAGGTAAAAAACCCCACCGGTAAGTGCTTTGAACCCGTTTATCAGTGTGTCCTGCAACGGTTTTCCGGCCCGGGCGCTGCCCAGGTAGAAATTGAACAGCGTGGTCCATTCAGGTTCCGTGGGCACATGCCAGCCCGGAGGGCATAACCCCTGTCCTGCAGGCGAATCATCGTAGCGCATCA
Organism: uncultured Draconibacterium sp.; assembly: GCA_964387205.1. GTDB lineage: Bacteria > Bacteroidota > Bacteroidia > Bacteroidales > FEN-979 > CAIVAT01. Next base: position 5,283 of record CAYLVY010000175.1, on the reverse strand, counting down.
TCTCATCCCACTGGTACAGACCTCCGTATCTTGTGCATTTTGCAGCATCGTTGCCAAAACAGTATTTCTCATCCGTGCAGTTGTCGAACTGAACCTGTGAGGAGCTGATCTGTGCTCCCCGGTTCAGGTTGGCTGCCATCCAACATTGGGTTCCGATCTGAACCGTGGGATAAGTCTTGCTATCGCGAATATCGATCAGCATGTTGCCGCAAGCAAATGGGGCTGTATTCTGGACATTAATGGTTTTCGACTTGTTGGCGCTGCACAGGAACACGTTCGTGTAGGTATAGGTGATGATCTTGGTTCCGACTCCTGCAACAGCAGGATCAAAGATGCCTGCCGACACTCCCGGTCCGGAATAGACCCCATTCAAAGGAACGCCACCCTTCAGCCTGATTGGTTTCGCATTGACTGTTGTAACGGTATCAAAACACGATGTGAATGTGATAACCGGCGCAAGGGTTCCGTTCAATATGATCTTGTTTGAAGTGGCTGGATTTGCAGAAACACAGCTCAGGGTTGAAGTCATGATGCAACGCACACTGTCATTATTCAATGGGTTATAGGTGAAGGACGGAGAATTTGTTCCGGCATTTACTCCGTTTACCTTCCATTGATAAGAAGGAGTTGCACCTCCATTACCAGGGGTTGCAGTAAATGTTACCGATGATCCGGGGCAGAAAGGATTAGGATTGGCGGTGATGGATACCGATGCAGGCAATCCCGGGATGCCTGCCAGGGTGATGGCATTCGATGTGACCGGGTTACCGGATACGCATTGCAGGGAAGAATTCAGAATGCACGTAACAACATCACCGGAAACGGGATTGTAGGTATAGGTAGGGCTGTTTGTACCTGCATTAACCCCGTTTACCTTCCACTGGTAACCCGCAAGCGGACCGCCATTGACAGGTGTGGCAGTTAATGTCACTGAAGTCCCGAGGCAGAACGGATTAGATGATGAGGAAATGGAAACACCCACAGGAAGAAGCGGATTAACTGTTATTAGCACAGGGATACTTGTCGCAGGATTACCTGAAATGCAAGCTTCCGAAGAGCTAAGTGTGCAAGTGATTGCATCGTTATTCAATGGTGTGTAAGCATAAACCTGGCTGTTGCTTCCCGCCGGGATCCCGTTTACCATCCATTGATAGACCGGTGACAAGCCTCCATTGACGGCGGCAGCTGTAAAGCTGACAGCAGTGCCTGCACAAACATTATTAGCGGAAGCAGAAACCGAAACGCTGACCGGCAGCAATGGGTAAACTACCATTGATATTACATTCGATGAAGCGGGATTGTTCGAAATGCAAACTGTTGTTGAAGAAGTCAGGATGCATTTCACCTGGTCGCCATTGACAGGGTTATATGTGAATACAGAGCTGTTTCCGCCGGCATTCGATCCATTCACCTTCCATTGATAGACCGGAGTGGTTCCCGGGTTTATCGGTACGGCTGTGAAAGTAACTGCTGTGCCAGAGCAGATGTTATTACCTGAACCGGTAATAGAAACTTTGGCTGAGTCGCCCGGGTTGACAGTTACGGTAAAATCGATAGGTGTGCCGGAACAGCTTCCCATTTTGGGGGTCACTGTATATTTGACGGATCCAGGGGTGGGCAAATTATCGATAAGAATCTGGTTTATTACAAGACCTGAATCGGCGCTGAAGCCGGTGATGTTGCCGGAGGTGAGGGAGGCGGTCCAATGAAACATCGTACCCGTGACATTGGACGTTAGCGCAATATTGGTGCTTTCACCGGAACAAATGGATTTAGTTAATTGATTATTGGTGACTTGCGGAACAGTGGTGGTAATAAGTTGGGCGGTGTCGTAACCGGAGCAGCCATTACCGTTGGTGACTTTCACACAATAATTACCTGCAGTACCGGTAATGAATGTCTGACTATTGCCAACAACCAACCCTGTTCCCACATTCTTCCATTCATAGGTGCATCCCAAGCAGAAACCAGCATCAAAAGTCGCTGTATTGCCAGTGCAAATCGTTTGGTCTGGACCCGCGGAGGTTGCAGGACTTGGATAAATGGTGATGGTTCGCCATGAAGTATCGGTGCGATTATCATTATGACGGACGTAAAGTTCAACAGTATATGTACCGGGGTTTGAAAAGAGATGTGCAGGTGTTGCAAGAAAAGAAACATTTGATCCTCCCGATGCAGGATCACCAAAGTTCCATCTAATAGTATCTGCCGGAGGCCAGATATCTCCTGAGAAATGAAGAGAGTCACTCTGGCAGCCACTTCCTAAATAATGAAGGTAGGCTTTGTATTTTTGAAGAAATTGTGGCAAACCATAATAGACATTATTTCCATTCAGGCCTATTGCATTTTTCTGAAAATTGCATCCTGATCCATAGATTTCAGGATTATGGATAACCCCAACGGAGTCTTTGGAAAATATGGGGGTGTAAATTTTTAAATCGGGACCTAATTGTAAATCCTCATAAGTTGTTGGAGCAAATGTCGAGTCAACAATGGCCTCAGACATCATGAACTGAAGAGAATCTGTTTTTGTTGCATCATATTGATATAATAAAACAAACGGAAAGTTGGATACAGAATTATAGGGCCAATAGGCATGAAGGTAAAGAAAATGGTTATCGGATGAAAAACATTCTTTACCAGGGATATATTTTACATTTCTGTATTTTGGATAAAAGTTAAAAATTGGTGTGACAACTCCTGTTTGATCATTAAAATTGCAAAATTCAGCTATCGTATCTCTCATATAACAAGCTACTAGTCTGTTACCATCCGGTGAAATTTTGAGCCATCCACCATATTCTCCAGGGGAATAGGATGGATATACTGTGCTGGGGCTGATAACAGGAGGTAAATTTATTCCGGAATCGGTAATTTTGTATGAAAGGTATACTTGCGGGTTTACACTCCGAACAATAAGCCATGCATCCTTATTATTATGATGTCGTGTTCCAGACATCCATGATGTTGCATTTGCACCGCTAGGAACAGGAATGTTTTTCATTCCTGCCACAACGTCCCCATTGCCAGAGTTCAATTGCATATCAAGCAGGGAATAATATAACCCTTGTGAAAACAAAGGCGCATAACCATAAGAAGGAATACAGAAAACAAAATACTGATCGGGATTGGCCAGACATTTTATGGCATAAACGGGCTGACCAAAACTGAGTGAACCAATCAAACCGAAACCGTTAGGCATTACCTGGTTATTTTTATCCCATATGTATCCACCATCTGAATAAAAAAGAAGATTTCCCAGTGAATCGGAGATGCTAACGGGAGAGTTCTCATTGCTCATGGCACAACCTGATACCGGAACCGGAGGGAATATGTTAAAATCAAGCCCGGCATGACTGCCGAATCTCCATTGATTATTTTCACCTTGAGAAAAACAAAGAAAAGGTATTAACAATGTCAACAAGATGCATAGGTCAATCCTGTCAATCAATCGTTTATTACCCTTTCTCGACATAAAAATTTACAGAAACCCGTCGCTAAAAATTTATCTGGGATACCGAAACTCCACCAGCAAGATACTGGTCAGTGGTCAGTAAACCAGAAAAACCGTTTTGGCTTCCACCTCCCCCTGACTTAGTAACCACAATCACAATTCTCCAACGCTGATAATTTACGTCATAAGGTACTTTAATGGAAGTAGTAAAATAGTTGGTTGAATTAACCGTGGCAGAAAATGGCCCGTTAGGATCCGGACACCCTGGAACGAATGCACCTAAATCATTATCATATACGTATATATTATACGTGTATGTGTAGCCAGTGTAATTATCATCACGGAGATAAAAGGACCCTGAAGATTGAGCGTTGGCTATTGTTCCTAAAGTGACAAAACAAAAAGCAATAAATCCTATTTTAAAAAATTGAGTTTTCATCTTTCATTGTATTTTAGAGTAATGAATTTTACTTGTAGATTATATGTGATTGTCCCACAGAAGGTTTCTTAAAAGAATGATATGACTTCTGTGGGAACGATTACTCGAAATTATTTTTTCCGAGTTTCTGGATGGATTGTTCTAGTAGGTTGTAATGCTTCAATTTCATGACATGATTCTTATAGATGAAGGTGAATTATTGATAAATAGCAAGACGCCTACCTATTCTACTATAAATCAATCATTTTAAAATCATTCGGCAAGAGACCAAAAACATTCATGGATTATACTCAGTTGAGCCAAATATTATGCAACTTAAATGGATTCAATAAGTTAAGTTACAAAATAATTCATAAGATATGCAAGCATATTCAAAATTACAGTAAAATAATTAGATAGAAAATGATTGAATTGTTTAGATCTGGTTTTAACATAGAAATCTCAAGGTTACAATCATGGTGTAATAATAGAACCGATTAAGATGTAAAGATAGCACAAATTAAGCAATCTCAATGATTGTCACGTGATAAATCATCTATTTGTTATCCAGCTTATTTACCTGGAGATTTTCAATCAAGAAGGCATCTCACCGGAAATGCATTTGCCCTTGAGGAGGGATACAATGAAACAGAAAAATTAATTGAATTCATCCCATGGGAAAGCGCTTTGAAATTTCCCCAGGAAGTTGATGTCCAGAAAAGAACCGCAAAATCCTCAAAGCTCCAGCTTGAGTTCAGGTAGAAGACTCCACCGGTTAAAGCCCTGAATCCGGAAATAAACGTGTCCTGAAGCGGTTTACCGGCAAAGCCGAAACCATTGTAGTAATTGCACAAAACAGTCCAGTCGTTTTCTGTCGGTATATGCCAGCCGGGAGGGCAGATGCCCTGTCCTGCCGGCACGTCGTCATACCGCATCATCTCGTCCCATTGGTATAGTCCGCCATATTTTGAACATTTGACAGGGTCATTTCCGTAGCAGAATTTTTCATCTATACAGTTGTCGAACTGAACCTGGGATGAACTGGTCTGTACGCCACGGTTCAGGTTGGCCGCCATCCAGCACTGGGTTCCGATTTGAACACTAGGATAGGTCTTGCCATCCCGGATATCGGTCAGTGTATTACCGCAAATGAATGGGGCTGTAGCCTGGACAATGATGGTTTTCGACTTGTTGGCGCTGCACTGGAACACGTTCGTATAGGTATAGGTGATGGTCTTTGTACCGATTCCTGCAACAGCAGGGTCAAAGATGCCTGCCGATACTCCGGCACCGGAGTAGATCCCGTTCAACGGGATGCCGCCCTTGAGCTTGATTGGTTTTGCATTGAGGGTGGTGATCGTGTCGAAACACGGAGTGAATGTGATAAGCGGGGCAAGGGATCCGCTCAGAA
>CAYLVY010000174.1:0-6484 GCA_964387205.1 uncultured Draconibacterium sp. | reverse complement strand
AGAGCACTTCCTTGGTAAGGAAGGGGTCACCAGTTCAATTCTGGTCAAAGGCTCTTGTTTTTATTTTTTCCATTAAGAACATTTGTAATTAAACTTTGTAATTAAACTTTGATAAAATGGCTAAAGAAAAATTTTCACGTTCAAAACCGCACGTCAATGTCGGTACGATTGGCCACATTGACCATGGCAAAACCACATTAACCGCTGCCATTACGCTAGTTCTGGCAGACAAGGGTTTATCGGAGTTCAGGTCCTTCGATTCCATTGATAACGCGCCCGAGGAAAAGACACGCGGAATCACGATCAACACCGCCCATATTGAGTATCAGACTGCCAACCGCCATTATGCACATGTTGACTGTCCCGGCCACGCCGACTATATCAAGAACATGGTTACCGGTGCAGCACAGATGGACGGGGCGATCATCGTTGTGGCTGCCACAGACGGCCCGATGCCCCAGACCCGCGAGCATATCCTTCTCGCCCGTCAGGTTGGTGTTCCCAAGCTGGTTGTCTTTATGAACAAGTGCGACCAGGTTGATGATCCCGAGATCCTCGAAATCGTGGAAATGGATATCCGTGATCTCCTCACCTTCTACGGCTTTGATGGCAACAATACCCCCGTGATCCAGGGTTCAGCACTGGGTGGGCTCAACAAAGAGCCGAAATGGGTCGAAAAAATCATGGAACTTATGGATGCAGTGGATAACTGGATCCCGCTGCCAACGCGTGATGTTGACAAGCCGTTCCTGATGCCCGTTGAAGATGTATTTTCCATTACCGGCCGCGGTACCGTGGCTACCGGCAGGATCGAAACCGGTGTCATCAATACCAGTGACCCGGTTGAAATCATCGGAATGGGTGCAGAAAAACTGAAATCAGTCGTAACCGGAGTTGAGATGTTCCGCAAGATCCTCGATCGCGGTGAAGCCGGTGATAACGCTGGTCTGCTCCTCCGTGGTATCGATAAGGACGAGATCCGTCGCGGTATGGTCATCGCCAAACCGGGAAGCATCACCCCGCATAAAAAATTCAAGGCAGAGGTGTATATCCTCAAAACCCAGGAAGGCGGACGTCACACCCCGTTCCACAACAAATACCGCCCGCAGTTCTATTTCCGGACTACTGACGTTACCGGTGAGATCCACCTTCCCGAAGGCGTAGAAATGTGTATGCCGGGTGACAACCTTACCATCACCGTGGATCTGATTTCCGAGATCGCCATGAACAAGGGATTGCGTTTCGCTATCCGCGAAGGTGGGCGTACAGTGGGCGCAGGCCAGGTGACCGAGATCCTCGACTAAACATCACTCAGTAATCCGGTTTGCCGGATGAATGAAAACTATAAAGTTTAATTACACACGGGTGTAGCTCAACTGGTAGAGTGGCGGTCTCCAAAACCGTAGGCTGTGGGTTCGATTCCTACCACCCGTGCAAAATCTTGGATAAATGGCTAATAAAGTATCAACCTATATTCAGGAAAGCTATGATGAACTGGTCAACAAAGTTTCATGGCCCACCTGGTCGGAACTGTCCGGCAGTGCAATTGTCGTTTCGGTCGCTTCTCTGATCATCGCACTGGTGGTTTTGGCGATGGACGAAGTTTTCAAGAACCTGCTGATCCAGTTCTATCAACTGTTTTAAAAACGGAAAGCCTTTTCCGGTGAACCCGTTCAGGTAATTTCGAAACCATCATCCCCGATATTATGGTTGAAACAACCAAAAAGTGGTACGTAGTCAGGGCAATCTCCGGAAATGAGGGGAAGGTTAAGCAGTACATTGAAAATGAGATTGCTAATCAGCACCTGGAGGATAATATATCCCAGGTACTGGTGCCCACTGAAAAATTTTATATTATCCGGAATGGAAAAAAGGTGAGCAAGGAGCGGAATTATTTTCCCGGTTATGTATTAATCGAAGCAAATCTCACCGGCGAAATACCCCATATCCTGAAAAACATCCCCGGAGTGCTCGGTTTTCTTGGCGCCAAAGGGGAACCCCACCCGCTGAGACCTTCAGAAGTGAAACGGATCCTCGGGAAGTTCGACGAGTTGTCGGAACAGGGTGAAGAGATGAATATCCCGTTTATCGTGGGAGAGACAGTCACGGTTACCGACGGGCCTTTCAATAGTTTCAGCGGGGTGATTGAAGAGATCAATGAAGAGAAAAAGAAGCTTAAGGTCATGGTGAAGATTTTCGGAAGAAAAACCCCACTTGAATTGAGTTTCATGCAGGTTCAGAAAGAATAGACACCGGACGACCGGAAAATTTTCAATACAGAAGTAAAATGGCAAAAGAAGTTAGCGGAATTATTAAATTGCAGGTCAAAGGCGCTGCAGCCAATCCTTCTCCCCCAATCGGACCCGCCCTGGGTGCCAAAGGGGTTAACATCATGGAGTTTTGCAAGCAGTTCAATGCACGTACCCAGGATAAACCCGGAAAGATACTCCCGGTCATCATCACGGTTTACAAGGATAAATCGTTTGATTTTGTAATCAAGACCCCCCCGGTTGCCGTACAATTAATGGAACTATGCAAACTGCAGAAAGGTTCTGCCGAACCAAACCGGAACAAGGTTTCATCGGTTTCCTGGGATCAGGTGCAGAAGATCGCGGAGGATAAAATGCCTGATCTGAATGCCTTTACCCTCGAAGCTGCCGTGAGGATGGTTGCCGGAACAGCACGAAGCATGGGAATATCCGTTACGGGTATCAATCCGTTCCAAAGTAAATAACCTGTTGTTTAATCACCTCTTAAACAACATTAAATCAAATAAATGAGAAAGCTGACAAAAAAGAGGAAGGTCGCCTTGTCCAAGGTTGATAAAGGGGCCGTTTATCCGTTGGCGGATGCTGCATCTCTGGTAAAAGAGATCACCAACGTAAAATTTGATGCATCCGTAGATATTGATGTCCGGCTGGGGGTTGACCCCAGGAAGGCCAACCAGATGGTTCGCGGTATCGTGACGCTTCCACACGGTACAGGTAAAACGATCCGGGTGCTTGCCCTCTGTACTCCCGACAAGGAAGATGAGGCGAAAGCAGCCGGTGCAGATTTTATCGGACTCGATGAGTATATCGATAAAATCAAGGGTGGCTGGACGGATGTTGATGTGATTATTACCATGCCCAGTGTGATGGCTAAGGTTGGGGCCCTCGGCAAGATTTTAGGGCCGAGGGGTTTGATGCCCAATCCAAAAACGGGGACTGTTACCATGGATGTTGGAAAAGCTGTCAAAGAAGTGAAAGCAGGGAAAATTGATTTCAAGGTAGACAAGTATGGAATTATCCATGCCGGGATCGCCAAGGTGTCGTTCGACCGCGATAAAATCGTGGATAACGCCCGGGAACTGATCGCTACCATTTTAAAACTGAAACCCTCATCGGCCAAGGGTACCTATGTGAAGAGTATCTATCTGTCGAGTACCATGAGCCCGAGCGTTCCGGTCGATCCGAAATCAGTGGGTGCTTAAAACCTTTTTATCTGAGAAAGAAAGAGATGAAAAAAGAAGAAAAAACTCAATTAATTGACTCGCTGGCAACTCAACTTAAGGAGAGCGGTTCTTTTTATCTGACCGATATTTCCGGTTTGGATGCGGCTACCACAAGCCGGCTCCGCAGGACATGTTTTAAAAAGAACATCCATCTTCAGGTTGTCAAGAATACTTTGCTGCACAAGGCAATGGAGCGTTCAGGCAAAGAACTGGATGAGTTATATCCGGCATTGGAAGGCCCTACCTCCCTCATGTTTTCGGAGGTGGCTAACGATCCGGCCAAACTGATCAGGGAATTCCGGAAAAGCGCTCCCAAACCCTTACTCAAAGGGGCTTATGTTGAAGAAACCGTATATCTTGGTGACGATCAGCTTGATGCGCTGGTGAACGTTAAGTCCCGCTATGAGCTGATCGGTGACCTGATCGGCCTGCTCCAATCACCCACACGAAACGTTATCTCCGCCCTTCAGTCGGGTGGAAATATTCTCTCCGGTGTGGTGAAAACATTATCGGAAAAAACAGCGTAACAGAGAAGAAAAAAAGTAGTAATAACCGTTCCCCGACAATAATCCAGGAACATAAATATCAAGTAAAATGGCAGATTTAAAAGCTTTTGCAGAACAATTGGTAAATTTAACAGTTAAAGAGGTTAACGAGCTTGCAAAGATACTGAAGGACGATTATGGTATCGAGCCCGCCGCCGCCGCAGTAGCCGTAAGTGCCGGTCCTGCCGCAGCAGCCGCTGCACCGGAAGCCGAAGAAAAGAATTCTTTTGACGTTATCCTCAAATCAGCCGGACAGGCCAAATTAGCCGTTGTGAAATTAGTGAAAGAGTTGACCAGCCTGGGCCTGAAAGAGGCAAAAGAACTGGTTGACGCCGCCCCGAAAGCCATTAAGGAGGGGATCACCAAAGAAGAAGCCAATGCACTGATGTCGCAATTGAAAGAAGCCGGAGCCGAGGTTGAAATTAAGTAAGAATCAGAATTTGATATATTAGAGGATCATAGACCTCTTCATTTTTGAAGAGGTCTATGATCTGTTTTATTCAATTACTTTCAAACCATCCCGCAGCGGGATAAAAATCTTCTGGACTTGACTTCGATCAAAACCGACCGCATTCGCTTCGGATCTACCATGATCCAAGCCGACTATCCTGATTTTCTTGATATTCAGGTAAAGTCCTTCCAGGATTTCTTTCAATTGGAAACAAATCCTGAAAACAGGGTAAATGAAGGTTTGTACAAGGTGTTTGCGGAGAATTTTCCGATATCGGATGCCCGCAACAACTTCGTACTGGAATTTCTTGACTACTTTATTGATCCGCCAAGGTACTCGATCGATGAGTGTATTGAGCGGGGATTGACTTACAGCGTTCCGCTTAAAGCCAAGCTGAAATTGTTTTGTACAGATCCTGAGCACGAGGATTTCGAAACCATTATTCAGGATGTTTACCTGGGAATGATCCCTTATATGACCCCGCGTGGTACCTTCGTGATCAACGGTGCCGAAAGGGTTGTCGTTTCCCAGTTGCACCGCTCCCCGGGCGTCTTCTTCAGCACGAGTTTCCATGCCAACGGCGCTCAACTATACAGCGCCCGCATTATTCCCTTCAAGGGGTCATGGATCGAATTTACGACAGACATCAACAACGTGATGTATGCCTATATCGACCGGAAAAAGAAATTGCCCGTCACCACCTTGCTGCGTGCCATCGGATATGAAACCGACAAGGATATTCTTGAAATTTTCGGCCTTGCCCAGGAAGTCAAAGTCAGCCGCGCCTCCCTTAAAAGAATGGTCGGTTCCAAACTGGCTGCCAGGGTTGTTCGCTCCTGGATTGAAGATTTTGTTGATGAAGACACCGGTGAGGTGGTCAGCATCGAACGTACAGAAGTGATCATTGAACGGGAAACGATACTCGAAAACGAACATATTGATCAGATACTGGATGCCGGCATCAAAGCTATCCTGGTTCACAGGGAAGAGGCTCTGTCCACCGACTATTCGATCATATTCAATACACTGCAAAAAGACCCGGCCAACTCCGAAAAGGAAGCCGTCGAGTTCATTTACCGGCAATTGAGAAATGCCGAACCACCCGATGAAGAAACGGCCCGCGGGATCATCGAAAAGCTGTTCTTCTCAGATAAGCGCTATGACCTGGGAGACGTTGGCCGTTACAGGATCAATAAAAAACTCAATCTGGACATTCCTGATGAGATAAAAGTACTCACCAAGGAAGATATCATCTCGATCATTAAATACCTGATCGAACTGGTAAATGCAAAAGCGGAAGTGGACGATATCGACCACCTGAGTAACCGCCGCGTAAGGACTGTCGGTGAACAATTATACAACCAGTTTGGTGTCGGTCTGTCCAGAATGGCCAGGACCATCCGCGAACGAATGAATGTTCGTGATAATGAGGTGTTTACCCCAACAGACCTGATCAACGCCAAGACCCTCTCTTCGGTAATTAACACCTTCTTCGGGACCAATCAGCTGTCCCAGTTCATGGACCAGACCAACCCCTTGTCCGAACTAACCAACAAGCGCAGGATCTCTGCACTGGGGCCGGGAGGCCTCTCCCGTGAGCGGGCCGGGTTCGAGGTGCGCGATGTGCACTATACCCACTACGGAAGGCTTTGTACCATCGAGACTCCGGAAGGGCCCAATATCGGTCTTATCTCCTCACTTTGTGTTTATGCCAAGATCGATAAACTGGGCTTCATCGAAACCCCTTACCTTAAAGTTGACGAAGGAAGGACTACCCTCGAGGCAAATCCCGTTTACCTGACTGCCGAAGAAGAAGAACATAAGATCATCGGCCAGGCTACAACGCCGATGGATGAGAAGGGTCATATTCAGGAAGATAAAGTGAAGGTGAGGTATCTTGCCGATTATCCCATCGTGGACAAGACCAAGGTGGATATGATCGATATTGCACCCAACCAGATTGCCTCCATAGCTTCTTCACTCATCCCGTTCCTC
>CAYLVY010000173.1:0-6519 GCA_964387205.1 uncultured Draconibacterium sp. | reverse complement strand
CACATGGTTGGACCTTTTACGGATCCGGTGTGCACGGCCCTGCGGTGCAGTCTGCAAACGTTTGAGTTGACGGCCGCCATCAACAAATACTGCTTTGACAAAAAGATCGCTCTCCTCAATGCGCTGACCTTCGTTTTTCCCCTGCCAGTTGGAAATGGCAGAGAGCAGCAGTTTTCTCAGGCTCTCTGAAGGCTGCTTGGCATTGTGCTTGAGGATATGCAAAGCCTGTTCCACACGCTTGCCACGGATGAGATCAACGATCAGCCGCATTTTCCGCGGAGATGACGGGTAGTTATTCAGTCTGGCGAAAGCTACCTTCTTTTTGGCCTCTTTACGATTTTCGGCCCTGGTTCGGGTTCTGACTCCCATTGTTTAACTTATTATATGTTATTTCTTACCTTTATCTTTATTACCGGCATGACCCCGGAAGATCCTTGTGGGGGCGAACTCACCCAGCTTATGGCCAACCATATTTTCGGTAACGTAAACCGGAATGAACTTGTTGCCATTGTGAACAGCGATGGTCTGGCCCACAAAATCAGGGGAGATCATCGATCCACGCGACCAGGTCTTGACAACCGTCTTCTTCTTGGATTCCACCAGTTCCAAAACCCTTTTCTCAAGTTTATAGTGGATATACGGACCTTTTTTCAGCGATCTGCTCATAAATTTCTGATATTACAATTACTTCTTCCTTCTTTCAACGATATACTTATTCGATTGCTTCTTCAGCGCACGGGTCTTATATCCCTTGGCCGGAATACCTTTACGGGTCCTGGGATGACCTCCGGAGGCACGTCCTTCACCACCACCCATCGGATGATCTACCGGGTTCATCGCCACGCCACGGTTTCTCGGACGGCGGCCCAGCCATCTTTTACGACCGGCTTTCCCGTGAGATTCAAGATTGTGGTCGATATTGGAGACCATGCCCACGGTCGCCTTACATGCCTGAAGGATCATTCTGGTTTCACCGGAGGGCATCTTCAGGATAGCAAATTTTCCATCCCTCGACATCAATTGGGCATGACTGCCTGCACTGCGTACCATTTTGGCCCCCTGGCCGGGACGCAGTTCCACGTTATGGATAACTGTCCCGAAAGGAATTTCACTTAAATAGAGTGCATTGCCAATTTCAGGAGCTACCCCTTTACCCGATACAATGGTCTGCCCCACTTTCAATCCGTGAGGAGCAACAATATACCGTTTTTCACCATCTGCGTATACCACCAGGGCAATGCGCGAGGTCCGGTTGGGGTCATACTCAATAGTCTTTACCGTGGCCGGAATATTCTCTTTATCTCTCTTGAAATCAATGATCCGGGACATTTGCTTATGACCACCGCCCATATACCTCATGGTCATTCTGCCGTCATTATTTCTTCCGCCGGATTTCTTTACGGGCTCCAGCAGGCTCTTCTCGGGTACACTTGCGGTTACTTCCTCATAAGTGCTGATCACTTTGAACCGCTGACCGGGTGTAGTCGGTTTATATTTCTTGAGCGCCATTTATTTAAATATTGCTGTAAAAATCAATCGTTTCTCCTTTTGCCAATGTCACGATGGCTTTTTTGTATGTGTTGGTACGACCGGTGATCAAACCGCTTTTGGTGAACCTGCTCTTGTTCTTGCCGGAATAGACCATGGTATTCACCGACGTCACCTCAACCCCATACAGGTCTTTGATTGCCTGGGCAATCTGCAGCTTGTTTGCTTTTCTGTCAACCATAAAACCGTACCGCTGGAGCTTCTCGCCCATCTGGGTCATTTTCTCGGTTATTATAGGTTTCAATATTATCGTCATTGCTTTGGTAATTAAGCGGTTAATTCTGATGGATTTTCTCAATCTCCTTCACAGAGGCTTCCGTGATCAAAAGGGTGGTGGCATCCAGTATCTCGTATGTATTGAGATCGCTGGCATGAACTACCTTGACACGTTTCAGGTTACGGCTCGAAAGGAAAATATTGTCATCGGATTTAGAAAGGACGATCAACACTTTTTTACCGGAAAGCTGAAAACTTTTCAGCATCTCCACCACATTTTTCGTTTTCGGATTTTCAAAAGTAAAATCTTCCACGATAGTGATCTGATTGTCTTTCAGTTTGTAACTCAGTGCTGATTTCCTGGCCAGACGTTTCAACTTTTTATTGAGTTTGAAACTATAATCTCTGGGATGGGGACCGAAAACACGCGGGCCTCCGCGGAAAAGCGGATTCTTGATGCTGCCTTTGCGGGAGCCGCCGGTACCTTTCTGCTTGTGAAGCTTCCGGGTACTTCCGGAAATCGTCGACTTTTCAAGAGAATCATGAGTACCCTGACGTTGATTGGCAAGATATTGCTTTACATCAAGATAAATGGCATGATCATTGGGCTCGATCCCGAACACGGAATCATCCAGCAATACCTTATTGGCCGTTGCCTGCCCCTTTACGTTAAACACTGCTACTTCCATCTCTCAATCTTTACATATGAACCATTGTGTCCGGGAACCGCGCCCTTGACTAATATCAGATTCTGTTCCACCATGATCTTCAGCACCTGCAGATTGATGACCTTGACACTCTGGCCACCCATCCGTCCGGCCATGCGCAACCCTTTCATCACCCTCGAAGGCCATGAAGAAGCGCCAACGGAACCGGGAGCCCTCAGACGGTTGTGCTGTCCGTGGGTTGCTTCCCCGACGCCGGCAAAATTGTGCCTTCTGACCACACCCTGAAATCCTTTTCCTTTGGAAATACCCACCACATCGATGAATTCACCTTCCAAAAAAATATCAACCTTCAGGATATCACCAAATTGTTTCTGGTGACCGGGTTCAAAACGGGAAAATTCAGCCACAACCTTTTTTGGGGTTATACCGGCCTTTTTAAAGTGGCCCATCTCCGCTTTGGTGGTATGCTTGGGTTTTTTCTCATCATAAGCCAGTTGGATGGCTTCGTATCCCTCTTTCTCTGTCGACCGGATCTGTGTTACCACACAAGGACCAGCTTCGATTACCGTGCAGGGAATATTCTTCCCGTTCTCATCGAAGATACTGGTCATGCCGATTTTCTTACCTATTAATCCAGACATTGTATTCGTTTCTAAGCGTTTGTTACTTCAGTTGTCGTCTCCCCGGATCATACCTTGATCTCCACTTCCACACCACTGGGCAGTTCGAGTTTCATCAGCGCATCGATAGTCTTCGAAGTGGTGCTGTAGATATCGAGCAGCCTTTTGTAGGTGCAGAGCTGGAACTGTTCACGTGACTTCTTATTCACGAAGGTTGCACGCAAAACGGTAAAGATCTTCTTATCCGTCGGCAGGGGTATCGGGCCGCTTACTACGGCGCCGGTGATCTTCACGGTTTTCACGATCTTTTCGGCTGATTTATCAACCAGGTTGTAATCGTAAGATTTCAGTTTTATTCTAATTCTCTGGCTCATAGAAAATATTAATAGACGGGAACATATCCCCTGATTTTATATAATACTTCGTCCTGAATTTCTTTCGGGGTAACAGCATATCTGGAAAACTCCAGCATTTCGGTCGCCCTTCCGGAGGTAAGGCTGCGAAGGGTTGTCACATATCCGAACATTTCGGCCAGCGGCACCTGGCCCCGGATCACCTGATTGCCGATCCGGGCTTGCACCTCTTCTACCTGACCGCGTCTTTTGGTAATATCACTGGTAACATCGCCCATGTATTCGCTGGGTGTGATGATCTCAAACCGCATGATTGGCTCCATGATCACCGATTTTGCCTTGCGGCTCGCTTCACGGAATGCGATTCCGGCCGCAATCTCAAAAGAGAGCGCATCAGAATCAACTGTATGGAACGAACCATCGAGCAGGGTAACTTTTACGCTTTCGATCGGAAATCCGATAATGGGGCCATTGGTAACCGCCGAGCGGAGGCCTTTCTCCACCGCCGGAATAAATTCCCTGGGGATAGCACCTCCTTTGATTCCGTTGATAAATTGCAGCCCCCTGATATCCTGATCGGCCGGACCAACTTCAATCATGATGTCGGCAAAACGGCCGCGGCCGCCGGTCTGCTTTTTGTATATTTCGCGGTGGGTCACGGTGGTAACCAACGCCTCTTTATAAGCCACCTGCGGGTTCCCGCGGTTGACTCCTATATTGAACTCCCGCCTGATCCTGTCGGCTATAATGTCGAGGTGTAATTCACCCATACCGCTGATAACCGTCTGACCCGTATCAGGATCTACCTTAACCTGGAATGTAGGATCTTCTTCAGATAATTTGTGCAAGGCAACGGACAGCTTTTCCAGGTCATCCTGTGTTTTGGGCTCAATGGCCATGTTGATGACTGGCTCCGGGAATACCATTGACAGCAGGGAAATCGGATGTTTGAGGTCGCACAGGGTGTCACCGGTACGGATATCTTTAAAACCAACGGCAACGCCGATTTCACCGGCTTCGATAGATTTCAGGGGGTTCTGCTTGTTGGCATGCATGAGCATGATCCGAAGCAGGCGTTCTTTTTTGTCAGTCCGGGTATTCAGCACCACTTCGCCGGCCTCAAGTTTTCCGGAATAGACCCGGAAAAAGGCTATACGTCCGACAAACGGATCGGCAGCGATCTTGAAAGCGAGGGCGGTGAAAGGCTCTTCGGGATTGGGGTGACGCTCCTCTTCTTTTCCGCTGAAAGGATTGACGCCTTTCACCGGTGGTATATCATAGGGAGAGGGCAGGTATCTGACGATGGAATCAATCAGTAGCTGGACCCCTTTGTTTTTGAAGGATGCTCCGCACAACACCGGGGTTATCCGGCCTTCGACGGTGGCTTTGCGTATCTGATGGATGATCTCCGTTTCAGAGATTGAATCCGGGTCCTGGATGAATTTCAACAGCAGTTCATCACTCTCTTCGGCTGCACCTTCGACCAGAAGGGTGCGGTACTCTTTCACCTGTGCTTTCATTTCGGCGGGTACCGGGATTTCGCGGTATTCGCGGCCCAGTGTCTCATCGTCCCAGGTGAAAGCTTTTCCTGTGATCAGGTCAATAATGCCGGTAAATTCGTCTTCCGCTCCGATTGGCAATTGCACCGGAACGGGCTTAGCCCCGAGTTTATCACTTATTTGGTCCACCACCCGGAAAAAGTCGGCACCGGTGCGGTCCATCTTGTTGATATAACAGATCCTGGGGACATTATATTTATCGGCCTGACGCCATACGGTTTCCGACTGGGGTTCCACACCGCCGACGGCACAGAAAATAGCCACGGCGCCATCCAGGACGCGAAGGGAGCGTTCCACCTCCACGGTAAAATCAACATGTCCGGGTGTATCGATGATGTTGATCCTGTAGGTTTCATGCTGATGGTTCCAATAAACGGTAGTAGCCGCGGAGGTGATGGTGATGCCGCGCTCCTGCTCCTGAACCATCCAGTCCATGGTGGCAGTACCTTCATGCACTTCACCAAGTTTGTAATTGATGCCGGTATAATAGAGGATACGCTCCGTCGTTGTGGTTTTACCCGCATCGATGTGAGCCATAATGCCTATATTTCTTGTATTTTCGAGTTTACCGGTCATTTTTTCAGTTCCAGCCGGATCTTGGGTAGATTCACGGCAATCTTTTCAATTAGAAGCGGAAATGGGAGAATGCTTTATTGGCTTCAGCCATCCTGTGGGTATCTTCTTTACGTTTGAAGGCGGCACCTTCTTCCTTGTAAGCAGCCATGATTTCAGCAGCGAGGCGTTGCCCGAAGCTCTTTTCATGACGTTTACGGGCGTAGTTCACGAGAGATTTCATCCCGATGGAACTTTTCCGTCCCGGTCTGATTTCGGAAGGGATCTGGAAGGTAGCGCCACCGATACGCCGGCTGCGTACCTCTACAGAAGGGGTAACATTGGCAAGTGCTTTTTTGAACACTTCAAGCCCGTCTTCCTTTGTTTTATCGGTCACGATATCTATAGCTTCGTAAAAAAGGTCATAGGCAATATTTTTCTTGCCACGGAGCATGATATTGTTCACGAACTTTGTAACCAATGTATCGCTGAACCTCGGATCGGGAAGAATGGGTCTTTTCTTGGGTTTTGCCTTTCTCATTGTGTTTCTGTTATCAGGGGTTTCCTGTGTATTGCTGGGTAATTAGGTTACTTTATTTCTTGGCAGGGGTTTTCTTGGGACGTTTGGCGCCATATTTACTTCTGCGCTGCTTGCGGCCTTCCACACCGGAAGTATCCAGTGCGCCGCGGATGATATGATAACGAACGCCCGGAAGGTCCTTCACACGTCCTCCCCTGATCATCACAATGGAGTGCTCCTGCAGGTTGTGACCTTCGCCCGGGATATAGGCATTGACCTCTTTCCCGTTGGTAAGCCTGACCCTGGCTACTTTTCGCATGGCCGAGTTGGGCTTTTTGGGAGTGGTGGTATAAACCCGGACGCAAACGCCACGTCGCTGGGGACAAGAATCCAGAGCAGGTGATTTACTTTTATCAACTAATTTTTTTCTTCCGTTGCGAACCAGTTGTGAAATCGTTGGCATATCATTGGTTTTATGAAACT
>CAYLVY010000172.1:0-6536 GCA_964387205.1 uncultured Draconibacterium sp. | reverse complement strand
TGAACGAGTGGCCCGCGGGGTCGGTGATATTGACGGTTTCACCGGAGAAATAATCAAACCAGTTGCCTGCATGCTGAAATCCCGGAGTCATACTGAATCCGGAGACATCCATGTTGGCGGCGATGACCACATTCATGCTGCTGTGCGCAATCCACATTCTTTTTCCGGCGCCGCTCAGGTCACCGGTAAAATTTCCGAAACGAAATGCATCCCGTTTCCTGAGTTTTGCCATGGCACTGTAGGTGTGGTATAATTTCTGCCGTTCCGGTTGTCCTAAATAATCCCAACGGGGTGGTTTTCGCGATGTCCGGCCTCCATTGAACATAATGGAGTAATCATAACCCAGTTCACCAAACTGCCAGACCATTTTTGGCCCCGGAATACCCATCATCAGCACGGCGGCCATCTGCTGATGATGCAGGGCGGTGGCAGTATCCTTGAGATTATATCCTCCGGTCGAATTTCCATAGGCAAGGGCTTCGTACATGATCCGTTCCTCATCATGGTTTTCCATATAATCGATCAGGTTGGGATAGGTGAATCCGCGGTTGCCATGATAGGCCCGGGAAAGATCCGAATTCGATGGCCATCCGATGCCGGTTTGCTTATATTGGTTGTGCATGGCACTCCACAGCATCATGCCGGCATTGGCCAGAGAAACCTCCTCGTTGTTTTCAGCGAAATGCTCAAGGATCACATAGGCATTCGGTTTAACCGATTTGATGTGCTGGTAGTAATCGTTCAGGATATTGATCCGCCCCTGGTCGTAAAGGCTCCAGGCTGCCAGGTCGCTCCCTGTGTATTTCTGGGTGAGCCCTTTGGAGAGATCAAACCTGAAGCCATCCACATTATACTCAGTAAGCCAGTATTGCAGCACTTTCTTAAAAAAATCGCGGGTATAGGGGCTTTCGTGGTTGAAGTCATATCCTACACTGAGCGGATGGGGCGCCTGCGTGTTGAGCCATGGATTTTGAGGCAAAGGCTGGCCTGAACCGGTGGCAGGGTCAAAATACATTAACGCCATGGGAGATTGCCCGAAGCAATGGTTCATCACCAGGTCCAGAATAACGGCAATTCCACGTTTGTGACATTCATCAATGAACTTTTTATAATCCTGCTTCTTTCCGTAGTATTTATCCGGTGCGAAGAAAAAATTGGGGCCGTAACCCCAGCTGTCGTTCCCGTCGAAATCGTTGACCGGCATCAGTTCAATGGCATTAACACCCAGACTGTTCAGATAATCGAGTTTTCCCATTGCGCTCACAATACTGCTGGAATCGGTGAAATCACGAAGCAACAGCTCATAGATCATCAGGTCCTGCTGCGTTTCGTTAAGGGCAGGAGGCGTAAAACCGGTGATTTCCCAGGTGTAGGGAGTCTGATTGGTTTGAAAAACACTGACCGTTCCGGAAGTTTTGTCGAAAGGATAGGATTTGAGGTTGGGATAGTTGTATTTCGGGATCCAGCGATCGTTCCACGGATCAAGAATCTTGTCGCAGAAAGGGTCGGCTACTTTAAGTTTGCCATCGATATAGTATTGGTAGGCATACTCTTTCTGACTAACAAGTCCGGTGAGGGTGACCCAGAAGTAGTGGCCGTCAGGGGTGCGTTTCATGTAGTTTTGGTCGTTGGGCAACCAATTGCTGTACTCTCCGGTCGCGAAAGCGAAGTTTTTCAGCCCGGCGGGATCATGCAAAACCAGCGTAACCGTATTCTGGTCGATGTAGTTGATCCCGCTGCCCACACCGGCAGGCAGTGCTTCTGTCACCACCGGGCCGCGAAGGTAGATGCTGACCGAATCTCTGGCTTTACCGCTTTCACCCTCAGCCACTGCTTTGACCCAGTAAGTGCCTGGCGAAAAACCTTGTAATACAAGTGGATAAGCCAATGAAGAGGTAGTTTCGGTCTTCAGCAACAGGTTATCGAGATAAATGCTGATGTTTTGATTCTGAATGGCTTCGACACAAACCGGCACTATCTGGTCCGGACTGGCAAGAGGATCGCGCGACGATGGGTTCAGTATCCTGACCCTCAGGGAAGGAATATATATTTCTATGAATATATCAGTTCCGTCGGCATTCTTGTGTTCCGGGTAATTTCCGGTGGAGTAGGGCATTCCGCCACGGAAGACGAATGCAAGTTTTTTAATTTGTTCTGCAGCGGGAATGCCATAATATTGCCTGATATTGTTGATCTGAAGGCTGTACAGATTAGGCTCAAGCCTGGTCAGTTTGGTCTCCGGCGTATTTTGTCCCCACTCGGTTTTGACATATTTCCAGTCGGAACCTGAAGTGCTGAGATTGGTGATGACACCTGTGTGGGCATACACATCTCCGGTATAGTTGAACAGCCCTCCGTTGCCGAATTCGGCATTAAAATAGAGATTCAGCGGGATGTTTTCCTGAGGGAAAGCCGGCTCGGTGGAGATCAGGTTTAAGCTATTTCCGCAGGTGATTGTTTCGCCGACAGTGTAACTATAGTTCAATCCCTCATTGTTTTTCAGGCGTATGGTGAAGAGATCGAAATCGTGCTGCGGATCGTTGATAACGGTAGAATAGATGTAATACTCAACCGTGGTATCATTCGGATATGGCGGAATAACTGCTGTTCCGGAGTTACCGGTCATGGTAACCGGAACCTGGAACGATTCGTTCCATGCGTTGAGGGTGTATCTGAGATAGAATTTTTCTTCCGGAGAGGGGTTCGCCGATAACTGAACGGACACATTGACCGGCTCAGGCCCCGAAACCAGAAGTGGTTGCTGTATCACGGTGGCGATCATGACCGGCTCTGCGGTGGTTTGCATGAACACTAGCCGAGTGCCGGTGTAGCCTTTATCTTCAAAAGTTACGGTGTACCAATGGTTTTGCTGAAGGTTAACCTTGTTGTTCGGATCGCTCGGGGTACCATATGTCAGTTCTGATATTCCGTCGACCGTTATGGCAGTATTTCCTGCCCATTGGTTGCCCCATGGATCGCCGAATCCGGTACTGACAAATTTGAATTCCGCACTGCCCGTGGCCCCGGTATGCTGAAAGGTAGTTTGCCACCTGGGGTTGCCCGTCCGAATCTTTTGCAGGTCGAAAACGCCCCCCATGCCGGTATTGTTGGCCCACCCGTTCCAGTCGCCTGGCATTCGCACACCGTCTGGTTCATAAATCTGGGCCTGAAGGATAGTTGCCTGGATTACAACCATTATCAACATTCCATAAATCCTTTTTTTCATATATTACAGTTTGATGATGGTGCGGCAGGTTGATGTTCGATCCCCGGTGATTTTTATCAGAAAGGCACCGGTATGGAGATCCTTGATACTCAGTTGGTGTTGTCCCGATGGCAAAACCAGATCCTTAAGCACAACACCCCTGGCGTCGATGAATGTTATTCTGGCTTTGTCTGAAAGGTCAAACCAAACCAGATCTGATGCCGGGTTGGGGTAGATGCGGATAGATCCGGCAGAATTTTCCTCCAATCCTGTAATGACGTCCAGAACGCCGGAGATATTCACCTCTCCGTCCCAGAATCCTCCTCCGGTTTCCGAATATCCACCGTAAAGAAAGGGACCTATGTCGTATTTATAGCGGAAGGCATAGTAATATCTTCCGGTCTGTGGCAGGACGATTCCGAGGTTGGCTTTAAATTCGTCGTTATTTCCCGCAGATGCATTATAAGTTGCATCGATCCAGTTGTCCCATCCTGTGGGGTTGGTGTTTTCCGTGCTGTATCCGAGCCAGGCGAGAAGTCCCGCGGGTAGTGTCCCTTGTCCGGTGATACCCTGGATATACACCTGTCCGTAAACATCGAAACTGGAGGAAGGGGTAATCGATCCTGCTCCGGGCCACTGGAGATTGGCAAAGGTAATGGTAGGAGTGGCCGGACTAACGGTATAGGTATAATTGGCGCCTTCGTTATTGTTCAGGTGAATGGTATACAGATCGAAATCAGATGCCAATCCTGCTTTGGTAGTGGTGAGTGCATAGTAGGAAACCACGGTCCCTTCGGGAAAGACGGGAATGGTAGCAACGGCCGTTATTCCGGTAATAGTGGCTTCCGATACGGCTGACGTAGCCCATCCGTCGGTGGTGTATCTGATATATATTCTCTCTTCCGGCGATGCGGAATGATCAAGCCACATATCTATAGCAACAGGGGCCACAGGGATAACGGCACCGGGAACAGAGACCGAAATGATATGGACGGGTGCACCACTGGTTTTCATGAAGATGGCACGGGTGTCGGCATAGCCGATATCTTCCCAGTTCATGGTGTACCACTTCCCGTTTTCCAGGGTGATGGAGTTATTGGCAGAGCCCTCCTTAGTGTACGTCTGCAGGGAGTCGGTAACAACCGTCACCCCTGCCCATTTGTTTTGAAAGGCATTGCTGGCAGGACCGCTTGTAAAGAGCCATTCATAGGTGCCTTCAGTCAGGTCGCCTCCTGTGATGGCAACTTGAAGGATGGTTTGCCACCGGTTTATGCCGGTAGAAATTTTCACTATCTTACCGTCTGTTACCTGAGTACTGCTCGCTAATGCAAGGTTATTGGATGGGGGATTGGTCCATCCGTTCCAGGCACCGGGCATATTGAGCCCTTCCGGTTCATATATCTGGGTCCTGCCGGGTGTCGTGGTCAGCAATCCGGCAATAAGGAAAAAAGCAAAAAGTGCCGTGGCCGATGCTGTGCGATAACTTCTGAGGTCTAAAATCGTTTTCATATAAGGAGTGTATTGGTTTAATGTTTGATGAGTTTTGTGGTATAAACCTTGTCACCAGTCACAAGTTTTACAATATAGATTCCGGGTTCAAGACCGGACAGGTCGATCCGATGTTCTTTGGACATGGGAAGTGTTTCCGTCATTATTACACGGCCGTGGATGGTCACAAGGTTGAATGAAGAATTTTCCTGTAATGGATTCCACACCAGGGTTATAGTGGATGAGGCGGGATTGGGATAGATGAAAGGTGAAGCAGAAGGGTGGTTCCCGAATCCGGCACGATCCTCGATTTGGTTGACAGCCACACTTTTCGCAGGGGCATTGCAATAGGGCCCACCAGGCGCAATATAGGCACGGAAATATCCACCCGGAGCAACGCCGGTTCCGGGCAACAGCAGGATCTTTTGTCCCGCGATTAAAATGGCAGAACCCTCTGCCAAAACTTTGAAATAGGTATCGCCTCCGGCCACCGTAATGGTTTGGGTGGCGTCAAAACATACACTCATCTCCGGTTCAACGGAATAGTTCTGAATAGACCTGTTGACCGGCACAGAAGGTGGCAGGATGGTCAGAATGCCGGGAAAGTTGTTGATCCCGTCCCAGAATCCACCACCACCCGAAGAATAACCTCCATATACATAATCTCCTCCGTTATACCTGTAACGGGTGGCATAATACCAGGTTCCTTCAGCCGTTAATGCACTGCCCAGGTTTGCCAAAAAGACATCAAAGAAGGAGGAAGGGGCGCTATA
Organism: uncultured Draconibacterium sp.; assembly: GCA_964387205.1. Taxonomy (GTDB): domain Bacteria; phylum Bacteroidota; class Bacteroidia; order Bacteroidales; family FEN-979; genus CAIVAT01. The sequence continues at coordinate 1,070 of CAYLVY010000172.1, read as the reverse complement.
GGCGGCTGCAATCCAGTTTGTCCAGGTATTGGGGTTCGTGTTGGTTCCGCTCCAGCCAACCCAGGCTTCGAGACCAGGTGCCGGCGTTGGTTGCCCGGTGATGCCGGGGATCAGGACGTGACCGGTCACCAGAAATGATTGTCCCGATTCAATCAAACCGGATGGGGGTGACTGAAGGTTGGCAAAAGTGATGACAGGGGATGGATTCGTCACCGTATAATTATAATTGGTTCCGTTATTGTTATTCATCCTGATCGTATAGAGATCATACAGGTCATTCAATCCCTCGGCAGTGGATGAAAAAGCATAATAAGAAACTGTAGTATCGGCTGGTTGTCCGGGAATCTGAGCAGTACCCGTGTTTCCGGTCATAATGAACGGAATCGCGGTACTGCTGGCCCATGTATCAGCAGAGAACCTTAAATAGAAAATCTCTTCTGCTGAAGGAGTTGCGCTGAGTGTAAGTGTCACTGTCACAGGTACTCCCGGGTTCACAGTCCCGGGTTGGGATATCGTTGCCAATAATACCGGCTCTGCGCTGGTCTCCATAAAAACTGCCCTCGTATCGTTATATCCTGCATCTTCAAAATTCATGGTGTACCATTTCCCATTCACCACCGTGATCTGGTTATCGGATGAACCTTCCTTCGTGTATAACTGCAGGGTATCCATGACTACGGTGACATTGGCCCATTTATTACCCCACGGGTTCCCTGTCGGGCCGCTGGTAAACAGCCAGGCATAACTACCTCCCACAATATCAGCTCCGGTTTCCGCAACACTGAAAATTGTTTGCCATCGCTGAATTCCGGTGGAAAACTTTATTACCCTGCCTCCCGGAACCTGTGTGCTGCTGGCCAGCGCCAGGTTGTTCAAGGGTGGGTTGTTCCAGGAGTTCCATCCCCCGGGCATATTGATTCCTTCAGGTTCCCAGATCTGGGCATTTGACTTCCCGGATGGAACAATAATCAGTAATGGGGTGATCAGAAAAAACATCAGCAATGTAATGAATATTCCGGGTTTCTCTCTCTTTTTCATGGTCTGGAATTTTTTGTTTAATTTACAAAAAT
>CAYLVY010000171.1:0-6543 GCA_964387205.1 uncultured Draconibacterium sp. | reverse complement strand
TACCTGATCCGGCCCGTAAGAGTCGACTCGATCATGACCGATCCTGCTTTTACAGCGGTTATCACCACCGACAGTACGAAAATGATAATCAAGCCTTTGCGCCGTGACTTCCCAAGGTTGTCCGCCATGACCATCTGGTCGGAAGGTTTTCCATATACCCTGATGATGGAGAAGACTTCAAGGATATGGTACCGGTTTTCTTTTGATCCGGGTAACCATAAATATAAATCCGTGATGATCAAAGGGCAGATGAACGAATGGAACCCTTTGGCAGGGGTCATGAAGGACAAAGAAGGAAAGTGGGTGATCGACCTATACCTCTTCCCGGGGAAATATCAGTACAAACTAATCGCCGACGGGCGGGAATTCTCTGATCCGAACAACCGCGATTCAGTCTCCAACGGGATGGGTGGACATAACTCCCTGATGACCGTCGGAAACCTGACATCATCGAAGCTACCTGTTCTCTTTACCAAGCGATCTGGGGGTAGAAATATTATCATAGGAATTGAAAATAAAGCAGATACAATCTTTGTGCTCTGGCAAAACCATTTACTCGACGCCAGGTTCTGGAAAATGGATACGAACGGAATTCTGATCAACGTGCCCGGAAACTCAAAAAAATTCACCCGGAGTTTTATCAGGGTATATGCTGCCAATCAGACCGGGTTATCCAATGAAATCCTGGTACCCCTTCACCGGGGTAAAGTCCTTACCTCGCCGGATAAGCTGAACCGCAGTGATTTTCATGCCATGATCATGTATTTCATGATGGTGGACCGTTTCAGGAACGGAAACCCCGCCAATGATGCACCCGTTAATGATCCGGAAATTGATCCGAAAGTCAATTTTATGGGTGGAGACCTGGCCGGGATCAATCAGGCGGTTGAAAATGGCTATTTCAGAGAATTGGGGATCAATGCATTGTGGATCAGTCCCATCACACAAAACCCCTTGAAGGGTTATGTCGAATTCCCTCCTCCTCACCGGAAATTTTCCGGATATCATGGCTACTGGCCTATTACCCTGACCACGGTGGATACGAGGTTTGGCACCGGCGATGAACTCAGGCAACTGGTGGATGATGCCCACGACGCCGGAATGAATATGATCCTCGATTTTGTCGCCCATCATGCCCATGAGGATTACCCGCTCTTCAAAACCCATCCGGATTGGGTTACTCCGCTGGAACTGCCCGGCAACCGTAAAAACATCAGGATATGGGATGAACAGCGGCTGACCACCTGGTTCGATACTTTCCTGCCGACCTTTGACCTGTCCAGGCCTGAGGTAACGGAAATGGTTTCCGATTCGGCGCTGTTCTGGATTAAGCATTATGAATTTGACGGATTCAGGCATGATGCTGCCAAACACGTTCCTGAATTATTCTGGCGCACCCTGACCCGCAAACTCGATCACGATGTGGTCATTCCCGACAAACGACCCGTCTACCAGATCGGTGAGACCTTCGGAAGCCGCGACCTGGTCGGAAGTTATATCAATCCCGGTATGCTCGATGCACAGTTTGAATTCAACCTTTATTGGGATATCCGCACTTCCTTTGCATACGACCACACCTCCTTCCGTGACCTTAACTACTCCTTGCTGCAATCGTTCAGCTATTACGGTGAGCATAACCTAATGGGAAACATTACGGGCAACCAGGACATGCCCCGGGTGATCTCCTTTGCCGGTGGTGCCCTCGATCCTTCGGAAGATGCTACAGAAGCGGGATGGAAAAGGGACATTCAGGTCAAGGATACGATCGGTTATCGCCGCCTTGCCATGCTGCATGCCTTCAACATGACCATCCCGGGGATCCCGGTGATCTATTATGGCGACGAATTCGGCATGCCCGGCGCAGGGGATCCGGATAACCGGCGGATGATGAAATTCGATGGCCTGAATGTCCATGAAACCAACCTCAAAAATACGGTTGCAAAACTTGCCCGTATGCGCGCCAGTTACCTGGCCCTTACCTATGGCGATTTCCGCACCATCAGGGTTACCGACCGGACCTATATTTACCTTCGGAACTATTTTGACCAGATTGCCGTCGTTATCCATAATAAAGACAAGCAAGCCAGAAAAATTGAATTCGAACTGCCGGAGAGGTTCCGGGCTGCTGCCCTCAAGTCTCACTTCGGTAATGCCTTTCAGAACACTGGCGGGAAGATCACCATGGAACTTCCTGCCCACTCTTTTGAGATCCTTACTCCATAATGGTTTGCCATGAAGAAACCAGCCCTGATATTTTTCCTTGTCATCCTGTTCATTACAACGGGACAAAGCGTCGGGCCCGCCGGAAAGAGAGTACCCGATGGACCTGTTGCCTGGAGTCGTAACGCTACTATTTACGAAGTGAACATTCGTCAGTTCACCCCTGAAGGTACTTTTAAAGCCCTTGAAGCCGAATTGCCCCGGTTGCAAAAAATGGGAGTGACCATCCTGTGGCTCATGCCGGTTCACCCTGTCGGAGAAAAAAACAGAAAGGGAACGCTGGGCAGTTATTACTCCGTAAAAGACTATTATGAAGTAAATCCCGAGTTTGGCAGCATGAAAGATTTCAGGGAGTTGGTCAGAAAGAGCCATGACCTGGGCATGAAGGTCATCATCGATTGGGTGGCCAACCATACCGCCTGGGATAATCCGCTCATATCGAACCATCCTGATTGGTATTCAAAGGATACCCTCGGCAATATCATCGCGCCGGTTGCCGATTGGGCTGACGTGGCGGACCTGGATTTCAACAAACCCGAGCTCCGGGAATACATGGAGGACGCCATGGCATATTGGGTGAGAGAAGCAGATATCGATGGTTTCCGGTGTGATGTGGCGGGAATGGTGCCGATCGGGTTCTGGAACAGCGCCGTGCCCCGGTTGAGGAAAATCAAACCGTTGTTTATGCTGGCAGAAGATGAAAATCCCGTCATGCACGGTATTGCTTTTGATGCCACTTATGCCTGGGGCATGCACCATTTGATGAACGACATTGCCAAAGGGGAAAAAAGCGCTGAGAAAATAGATTCTGCTTACCGGGCCGACACTGCGGCCTACCCTCGTGATGCCTTCCGGATGCAATTCACCTCCAACCATGATGAAAACTCCTGGAATGGAACAGAATTCGAGCGTTTGGGCGACGGGGCAAGGACTTTTGCCGTATTCACCTTTACATTCCCGGGCATCCCTTTGGTGTACAGTGGTCAGGAAGCCGCCATGGATAAACGGCTCCGGTTTTTCGACAAGGACACCATCCCATGGGGAAATTATAGCCTGGAATCTTTTTACCGGACGTTAATGATGTTGAAGAGGACAAATGACCTCATTTCCAGTGGCGCCGATGGCGGAGAGATGACAAAGCTTTATACCGGGAAAGAAAAGGAAACCTATGCTTTCCTTCGCAGCAAGGATAAACGGAAACTGATGGTCTTACTCAATTTTTCAGGTGCTGATCAGGCTATCCGGCTCCGGGGAAGCCCGCTGAACGGCCGGTACAGGGAGGTTTTCACCGGTGAAACGAGGGAATGGAAGGAAGGCGACAGCATGGTGATGAAGCCATGGCAGTACCTGGTTTATGAGAGTTTCTGACGGATTTTTCGGTTTTTCTCCGGAAAGATAAGGGAAAAAATTACGGCCAGCAGAAATGCCGCGATAAAACTGGTCAGGCGTTCGGAGACCCCGGTGGATGGCTCGAGAAAGTGTTTCCATATGACCGTCGATACTGTCCCGGTGATCAGGGAAGCGTAAACCCCCGCCCTGGAAAAACCTTTCCAGAAAAGCAGCAGGAGCAGCACCGGCCCAAAAGATGAGCCTATGCCGGACCAGGCATAGGAAACCAAACCATAGACGGTCTCACTCATGGTTATAGCCAGCACAATCGCCAAAATTCCGACCAGCATGGTAACTATCTGATTGACTATCAACTTTCTTCGATCCGAGCTGGTCACCCAGGTGCGGAACCGTGAAAAGATATCCTCCGTGATGGAGGCGGAGGAGACTGTCAGTTCTGCAGAGGCAGTAGACATCATGGCGGAAATCACGCCGCTCAGGAGAAAACCGGCCAGAATGGGGTGGACAAACATCATCACCATCAGCGGAAGGATCTTTTCGGCATCCTCCTCCAAAGGCTTCACTTCACCGGCAAGGTATCCGCTGCTGACAAATCCTATTCCGAACAATCCGATCAGAATGGCACCCGTATAGGCCAGGAATGTCCATATCATAGCCACATTCCGCGCAGTTCTGACCTCACGCTGATTGCGGATGGCCATCATCCTGGTCAGCAATTGCGGCTGTCCGGTATAACCCAATGCCCAACTTAATCCGCTCAGGATCAGCAACACAGCAGCATGGCCGGTTTTCCCCTGTGTCAGGGAAAGATGGACAGGATCGGCCCCGGCAATCGCATGCACCAGGTTTATATTGTAACGGGAGGCGATAAACAATGCAATTACCGGAAAAACCACCAGGGTTATGATCATCAGCACCGACTGGAAAATATCGGTCACCACCACGGCAATAAAACCGCCCATCATGCAATAGACCGTAACCACTACCGATCCGATGATGATTCCCCAGAATGGGTCGAGACCGAATGTTTTATGCAGCACCTTGCCTGACCCGCTGAACTGTGCTGCAATATAAAACAGGAAAAAGAGCACGACAATAGCGGCGGACATCAACCCTATCCTTTTTTCCGCCCCTGGAAAACTCCGGGCGATAAGACCTGAAATGGTCATGGCGCCGGTCTCTTCTGTCTTCTTTTGCAAACGGCTCGCCATTACAAACCAGATAAAAAGGATACCCGTAATGCAACCCAGGGCCACCCAGATGGTTGAAATACCCTCCGCGTAGGCATGACCGGTCAAGCCCAGCAATAGCCAGGCCGATTCGCCGGTGGCCCTTTCCGATAATGCAAGGGCAGTACCGCCAAACTTTTTCTGACCTAAGACAAACCCTTCGGTAGTTTTTCCCCCGCGGGAATACCACCAGGCAATAAAAATGGTAAGAACCAGATAAAGAATAAAAACTGTCAGCATGTAGATGTAAGAATGTCCGGTTTGACCGGAGGTGAAGGCGTAAAATTAAAAGAATTTTAAGCATCCGGCAGGTATTTGGAAGGTTTTTAATTTGAACCGCAAAGGAACGCAAAGGGAACGCGGAGGAATGAAAAAAAACAGTTCGCGCCCGGGTTTTTCCTCTCACAAAAGTTGACACTAACTTAAGTATCATGAACAGTTACAATAAATCGGGGAGTAAATCAATACTTTTTTATTTATCTTTGTACCCCGTTAAAACTGAATTGTCGGAAACAGACTGAAGACAATCAAAGGAAATGGAGCAATGTTCCTGTGGAAAAACACCAATAAATCAGAATATAACTCATTTGTTCTAACTAAACCAAATTATTCTATGAAAGGAATGATACAACGTGGATTTAAGGTTTTCCTGATCTTCATGTTGATGACGTTGGGAATAACCCACCTCCGTGCACAGAACCTGGAGGTAACCGGAGTCATCACGGAAGCAGGTACCGGTGAGACCCTGATCGGGGCCACCGTATTAGTCAAAGGAACGACCAGCGGTACTGTCAGCGATATCAACGGACAGTATAAAATCAGTGTTCCGCCGGGAGCAGTGCTGGCATTCTCACTGGTCGGTTATGTTACCCAGGAGTTGAAGATCGAAAAGGCCGGGGTGCATGATATCGTGATGCAGGTGCAGGTTACCAGCCTCGACGATTTCATCGTTATCGGCTATTCCACCCAAAAGAAAACAGACAAAACCGGGGCCGTCAGCCTTGTTAAAGCTGATGAACTGAACGGTGGTGTGATCACCAACCCGATCCAGTCGATGCAGGGTAAAGCCGCCGGTGTGCTGGTTACCAAAAAAGGAGGTGACCCGAATGAGAACTTCTCCGTAAAGATCCGCGGGGCCTCCGGATTCAACTCCAATACCGAACCGCTGTATGTGGTGGACGGCATCCCCGGGGTGGACCCCAATATCGTATCGCCCGATGACATTGAAACCTTCAATATTCTGAAAGATGCCGCTTCTACCGCTATATACGGCAGCCGGGGCTCCAACGGGGTTATCATCATCACTACGAAAAAGGGAAGAAGCACTACACCCGCCAAAGATGGAGATAAAACCGACGGGGCCTATTCCAACATCGAATTCAATACCCAGTTCTCCTTCGAGCACATCTCCAAAAAACTCGATCTGCTGGATGCCACGGAAATGAGGGACTTCGCCCAGAAACTTCTGGCAAAGGCCAGGGTGACCAACCCCAACTACACCATCGACAGCGTTTTTGTGGACGGCGGAGCCTCCACCGACTGGCAGGATCAGATTTACCGCTGGGGCTTCTCCAATGTCAACAACCTGAGCTTTTCCGGCGGGAACAAGCACAATTCCTACCTTGCCTCCATCACCAACTCCACGTGGCAGGGGATCATGAAAGGAACTTCCAAGGACCAGACCACGGCGCGCATCAGCGTCACCCAGAAAGCGCTCAACGACCGGCTGACCCTCGCCGGGAAC
>CAYLVY010000170.1:0-6572 GCA_964387205.1 uncultured Draconibacterium sp. | reverse complement strand
CCCCTGTTACCAGGATGAAAACCTGACGTCCTAACCCCTAGACGAACGGGCCTTCTGAAATTTGAGTGTGCAAAATTAGAAATATTTTCCTTTACCTCCAAGAAAAAAATCGGCCAGACCGAAAATCGCATTTTAGAACCACTATAATTAAGGTCGCCTCTTTACCCTGTGTCGTTTTATTTCGTACTTTTGCCGTCTGTTAGCATGTTCACAAAGAACGATATAAGATTCTAAAAAACAATACATTATGACAAAAGTAAAGAAATATTTGTCGTGCGATGGTAACCAGGCCGCCTCCCATATGGCCTACATGTTCAGCGAGGTGGCTGCTATCTATCCCATTACCCCTTCGTCGAATATGGCAGAGAATGTGGATGAATGGGCCGCACATGGTCGTAAAAATATCTTCGGGGAAGAAGTTAAGGTGATCGAAATGCAGTCGGAAGCCGGTGCTGCCGGTACCCTGCACGGCTCCCTGCAGGCCGGAGCCCTGACCACCACCTTTACCGCCTCCCAGGGACTGCTGCTGATGATCCCCAATATGTACAAACTGGCCGGTGAACTGCTTCCCGCCGTGTTTCACGTCAGCGCCAGGACGGTAGCATCTCACGCCCTCTCGATTTTTGGTGATCACAGCGACGTTTATGCCACCCGCCAGACGGGATTTGCCATGCTGGCCACCGGATCGGTCCAGGAAGTGATGGACCTGGCCGGTGTCGCACATCTTGCCGCCATACGCCTGCGCATCCCTTTCCTTCATTTCTTCGACGGATTCCGTACCTCCCATGAGATCCAGAAAGTAGAGATGCTGGAAAATGAAGATATGAAACCGCTCATCGACCGGAAAGCGCTTCAGGAATTTCGCGACCGCTCCCTTAATCCGGAACATCCCGTTACCCGCGGAACCGCACAGAACCCCGATATTTTTTTCCAGGCGAAAGAGGCGGTGAACCGTTTCTATACCCCAATCCCTGATGTTGTAAACGACTATATGCAGGAGATCGGAAAGATCACCGGCAGGGTGTATCATCCGTTTACCTACTACGGAGATCCCCAGGCGGAAAACATCGTGGTAGCCATGGGATCGATAACCGATACCATTAAGGAAACCATCGATCACCTGAAAGAGAAAGGAGAAAAAGTTGGATTAATTTCGGTACACCTATACCGTCCCTTCTCCTCCAAATATTTCTTTGATGTGCTGCCGGCCAGCGTGAAAAGAATCTGTGTGCTCGACCGTACCAAAGAACCCGGCGCCAACGGAGACCCCCTCTACCTCGATGTGCGCGATCTATTCTATGACAGGGACGACCGGCCGATGATCCTAGCCGGTCGGTATGGCCTCAGTTCCAAAGATACAACCCCCGCCCAGATAATCTCCGTCTTCAATAACCTCAAAGCCAATGAACCCAAAACCCATTTCACCGTCGGGATCATTGATGATGTTACTTTCCACTCCCTTCCTCTACTTCCCGAAGTCGATATCTCCCCGGCAGGCACCTATTCGGCGAAATTTTACGGCATCGGATCAGACGGAACCGTCGGGGCCAACAAAAACTCCATCAAGATCATCGGCGACAATACCGATAAATATGCCCAGGCTTATTTTGCCTATGACTCCAAGAAGTCCGGCGGTGTAACCGTATCTCACCTCCGGTTTGGCGACGCCCCGATCCGCTCACCCTACCTGGTGATCACCCCTGATTTCGTGGCCTGTCATGTTCCGGCATATCTGGAGAAATATGACATGCTGAAAGGGCTCAAGGATGGCGGTACATTCCTTCTTAACTCCATCTGGGACGCCGAAGAGACCAAAATGCGCCTTCCGGATCGTATGAAGAAATATCTCGCCCTCCATAAAATCAAGTTGTATATCATTGATGCTACCCAGATTGCGGAAGAGATCGGACTGGGCAATCGCACCAACTCGATCATGCAAAGTGCGTTTTTTAAGGTATCCGGAGTGATCCCATACGAAAAGGCCGTCTCTGAAATGAAAAAGGCTATTCAGAAAACTTATGGCCGAAAGGGAGAGGAGATCGTCAGTATGAATTACGCTGCCATCGATCGCGGCGGCGAGGTGACGAAAGTGGATATCCCGGCCGAATGGGCCACCATGGATATCCCGGCGGAAGATCATTCGGCCAAAGATCCCTTTATCAGGGCCATCTTTGATCCGGTCAGTTCCATGAACGGGGATGATATTCCCGTCAGCGCTTTTCTTGGTCGCGAAGACGGCACTTTCCCCAACGGGACAACCCAGATCGAAAAACGCGGGATAGCGGTCAACGTGCCCCAATGGATCCCGGAAAACTGTATCCAGTGCAACCAGTGTGCCTACGTATGCCCTCACGCCGCTATCCGTCCCTTCCTGATGAACGATGAAGAGCGTAAAGCAGCCCCCGCCGATATGAAAAGTATCAAAGCAGTGGGAAAGGAACTGGCTGGTCTCGAATTCCGCATCCAGGTAAGTGTACTCGACTGCACCGGTTGCGGAAACTGCGCGGATGTGTGCCCCTCCAAAGTCAAATCACTCGAAATGCATACCCTGGGCAGTCAAATGCATGAAGTCCCCCACTGGGATTACGCTATCGACAAGATTACATACAAAACCAGCATGCTCGACAGGTTCAAGACATTCAAGAACAGTCAGTTTTCACAACCATTGTTTGAGTTCTCCGGAGCCTGCGCAGGCTGCGGTGAAACACCCTATATTAAACTGATTACCCAACTCTTTGGCGAGCGGATGATTATCTCCAATGCTACCGGCTGTTCCTCTATTTACGGAGGTACTGCTCCTTTCACTCCCTACCGCCCCAACATCGATGGTCACGGGCCTGCCTGGGCCAACTCTCTCTTTGAAGACAATGCCGAATATGGTTATGGTATTGCCATTGGTATTACCCATTTGCGGAAAAGAATGGCAGAAAGGATGCGCAATGCTATCAAGGAGAATAAAATGGGATCGGAGACCCTTGAAGCCATGAAGGCATGGATCGATGGAATGTACCATGCCGAAGTATCCAAAGAGGTGACCACCAGACTTCTGCCCTTGCTGGAAAAAGAGACCGATCCCATAGCGGCAGAACTGCTTAGCCTGCGGCATTATTTAATCAAGAAATCTATCTGGATCATTGGCGGTGACGGATGGGCTTATGATATTGGATACGGCGGCCTCGATCACGTGATCGCATCTGGTGAAGATGTGAACATCCTGGTACTGGATACCGAAGTTTACTCGAATACCGGCGGTCAGTCATCAAAGTCAACCCCGGTGGGTGCTGTCGCAAAATTTGCAGCCTCAGGTAAAAAGATCCGGAAGAAAGACCTGGGCGCCATGGCCATGACTTATGGTTATGTGTATGTGGCACAGGTGGCGATGGGAGCCAACAATGGCCAACTGTTCCGTGCCGTGAAAGAAGCGGAATCCTACAAGGGCCCGAGTGTGATCATTGCCTATTCACCTTGTATCAACCACGGTTTACATACAGGAATGGGAAAAGCACAGGAGGAGATGGATCTTGCAGTGGCTGCTGGTTACTGGCAATTGTATCGTTACAATCCTTTGAATGAAGAAGAAGGAAAGAATCCTTTTACCCTTGATTCCAAGGAGCCCGACTGGAACACGTTCCAGGAATTCCTGAACAATGAGGTACGTTATACCTCCCTTAAAAAGGTCTTCCCGGAGGAGGCCGAGGAATTATTCAAAGCGGCGGAAGAAAATGCCCGCTGGCGCTACACACACTACCGGCGACTTGCAGATATGAATTATAGCAAGTAGTTCAACGATGCCGGGATTCAAAACCTTTCAGTTTGAATCCCGGCATTTTAATTTTAAAAAATCATATCTTTGTAAGAAGTAAAAACAAGGAAAAATGGCTGATCTTTCAACAAAATACATGGGGCTTCAGTTGAAGAACCCGGTAATCGCCGGTGCAAGTAATTTGGTCAAAGACACCGATAATTGTAAAAAAATGGAGGCGGCTGGAGCTGCAGCCATCGTGTATAAAACCCTGTTCGAGGAGCAGGTAGAGCTGGAGAGGCTTAAATTATCCGAAGAGTTGAACCAATACAACGAACGGCATGCTGAAATGATCAGCCTCTTTCCCGATATCGAACACGCAGGGCCTCGCGAACACCTGGCCCACATGAGAAAAGTGGTCAATGGCGTCACAATCCCTGTAATCGCCAGCCTGAACTGCACTTTCGATGAAACCTGGGTGGAGTATGCCCGCCAACTTGAAGATACCGGCGTCAATGCCCTGGAACTGAATTTTTATGCCGTTCCGGGCGATTTTAAACGGGAGGGCAAATCGATCATCAACGAGCAACTCGATATCGTCAGTGAAGTGAAAAAAAATATCAGGATCCCTGTATCGGTAAAACTGAGCCCGTATTATACCAATACGCTGATGGTGATCCAGAATATGTACTATGCCGGGGTGGATGGATTTGTCCTTTTCAACCGGTTGTTTCAGCCCGATATCGACATCGAGCAGGAACAACACCATTTCCCCTATAATCTCAGCAATGAAGAAGACAACCGTTTGCCTTTGCGCTACATGGGCCTCCTTCACGGGGAGATTCGCGGATCCTTATGCGGGAATTCCGGTATTTACAGTGGAAAAGATGTCATCAAAATGATGCTGGCAGGTGCCGATACCGTACAGGTGGTGAGTACCATCTACAAGAATGGTATTGGTCAGATCAGCCGGATCCTTGATGAGGTCAACCAATGGATGGATAAAAAAGGGTACCGGACGATTGATGAGTTTCGCGGAAAGTTGGCCAAAAAGAACCAGAAAGATCCCTTCGCTTACAAGAGGGCACAGTATATCGACATTCTCATGAAGAGCGAAGAGATCTTTATCAAGTATCCGATGAGGTAACAGAACATCCTTTTTTACCGGATCTCGAGATCCATCAGCATCCGCGCCTGAATTCCTTTCATGGCGCGGATGTTTTTTAAATACTCATAGTAGGTATAATCCGGCCCGAGCACTTCCCGCAACTGATCCGTAGGGTCGTGACCCGTCAGTTCATCGATCAGCGCCTGAATGAATTCCTTTTGCTCAGGATACTCTACCACCCGGTAATCCTTAATTTGTGCAAGGTTTGCGGCTGATTCGATAGCAAGGGTCAATCCGCCATAGTCGTCGACAAGGTTGAGTTTTTTGGCATCCACTCCGCTCCAGATCCGTCCTTCGCCAATGCTGTCCACACTGCTTTTGGATATTTTCCGCCCTTCAGCCACTTTACCGATGAAGACATCATAGATATGGTCGATATCCCGCTGCAGCAAGTTGGTCTGATACGCTGAAAGGGGTTTCATCACCGGGATATAATCCCCGTTTTTATTGGTCATCGCCCAGTCGAAGGTAATCCCCAGTTTATTCCTGAACAATCCTTCCATATTCGGGATTACGCCAAAGACGCCGATAGAGCCTGTGATAGTGGAAGGATCGGCAATGATCCTTGTAGCCGCACAGGCAATGTAATATCCGCCGCTGGCGGCCACATCGCCAAAGGATGCCACCACGGGTTTTACTTTGCGGGCCAGGTCGATTTCACGCCAGATCACATCGCTGGCCAGGGCATCACCGCCCCCGGAGTTGATCCTGAAAATGATCGCTTTCACTTTTTCATCCTCCCGCGCTTTCCTGATGGTCCTGGATATCCGGTCGGATCCGATCGTCTGGTCATCTCCCTCTCCGCGTTCAATACTGCCCTGGGCATAAATCACCGCGACCTTATCTGCTTTATAATCAATCTTTTTAGTATCTCTGACGGTGATATAATCGTCAAGAGAAACATATTTGATTTTTTTTGCACTGTCGAGTTTAAGTCTTGATTTGAAGAGTGAAATCAATTCATCCTTATACAACAGTTTATCTGCAAATTTGAGCCGGATGGCATCTTCCGGCGTCTCAACCAGCAGGCTGTCGGCAACCCGGTTGAGCTCAGCGATGGAGATATTGCGCGATTCAGAGAGCGAGGTCAGCATGTCATTCCAGATATCGGTAATGATCTTGGTGACCTGAAGCCTGTTTTCGTTGCTCATTTTATCGAGGAACAGTGGTTCGGTGGCTGCTTTAAATTTTCCATGCCGGATCACCTGCATCTTGATATCAAGTTTTTCGAGTAAACCTTTAATAAACGGGGATTCTGCTGTCAGCCCTTTGAATTCCAGCGCCCCCTGCGGATGGAGGAAGATGCTGTCGGCTACGGAAGCAAGGTAATAGGCATTTTGGGCATAGGCTTCACTGAATGCCCAGATAAATTTTCCCGATGTTTTAAAATCGGTGAGGGCATCACGGATCTCGTTGATGGTGGCGTAATCAGCCGGGATATAACTCAGATCCAGGTATATGCCAGCTATTTTCGGGTCCCGTTCCGCTTTTTGAAGATTTTCCAGTATCTCATTCAATCCATGCGATTTGTCCGGTCCGGGATATCCCATGATGAATTTGGTTTTTGATGCCCTGTCGACAATCGGTTTATTAAATTTCAACTGCAGGATAGTGTTTTCAGAGATAGTCTTTTCTTCTGTGGAGGTAGTAGCGACGAGTGCC
>CAYLVY010000169.1:5927-6605 GCA_964387205.1 uncultured Draconibacterium sp. | reverse complement strand
ATGTTAAAGGTTATTCGTTTCAGGGAGATATCCAGCTCTCCGAAAACCTGAAATGCTCGCTGAGTGCCGGGCATAAGCAGGAGTTTCTGTCAACTTTTAAAAAACAGCTCTGAATGCTATAAACTGATATTAACCACTAATTCCAAACAAAATGAAATCATGGATGAACTCCCGGCAGGTAAGGTTGATTATGGCATTTGCCATATTCTTTCTCTCCTTTACCATTGGAGCAAACGCTCAAAACACCATTTACGTGAAATGGGATGCCTCCGGCACCGGCGACGGAACAAGTTGGACGAATGCCTATACTTCCCTGCAATCAGCAATTTCTGTTGCCATGAGCGGTGATGCAATCTGGGTGGCAGCGGGAACCTACAAGCCAACAGACGGAACGGACCGGACGGTATCGTTTCAGTTGAAAAACGGTGTAGCCGTTTACGGTGGATTTGCAGGAACGGAAACCATACTGAACCAAAGGAACATGCGGGACAACGAGACCATACTGAGTGGGGATATCGGGATCACCGGTGATAACTCAGACAATACCTACCATGTGGTTTACAATTACGAAAAAGACAATACTGCCCTTCTCGATGGGGTTACCATAACCGGCGGCAATGCCAACGGAACTTATAATGACGGTTCAGGGGGAGGGATATACAATGATTAGAGTCCGAC